>JBKOUV010000181.1:0-20715 GCA_046723555.1 Actinomycetota bacterium
CCCTGACCCTCAGCGCGCCGGCTGGCACCACACCCCACACCGCGGTGATCAACCTCGAGGTCACGGCCGGCGATGCCGCCTACCGCGCCCTTGACCTCAGCGACGTCAACGTCGCCGTCGGCGACCCCGCCACCACCATCACTCTCACCGCCAACGCCGACCGGCCCATCACCACCAAGCCGATCACCGTTACCGCCACCCTCACCGCCGACGTCGGCACCCCCACTGGCAGCGCGGTGTTCGGCGTCGACGGATCTTCGGCCTGCGACTCGGCGGTCCCGGACTGCGGCACCGCCATCGTCGACGGCGTCGCCCACTACAACGTCGGCCGGCTCCCCGCCGGCACCCACACCATCACCGTCACCTACCCCGGTGACGCCACCCACGAGCCGGCCACCGCCAGCATCGAGCTCGAGGTCGCCGCGGTCACCCCCGAACCGGTCGACGACACCATCACCGTCGCCGAGGACGCCGGCGCGACCACGATCGACGTGCTCGCCAACGACACCGACGGCGACGCCCCGCGGATCAACGACAACACCCAGCCCGCCGACGGCGACGTGGCGTGCGAGGAGACGTCGTGCCGGTACACCCCGGACCATGACTTCCACGGCGTCGACACGTTCGCCTACACCGTCACCGAGGGCACCTACACGGCCACCGCGACAGTGACCGTCACCGTCGACCCGGTCAACGACTCCCCGGCCGCCGCCGCCGACATCGCCACTACCCGGGAGGACACTGCCACCTCGATCGGTGTGGTCGGCAACGATACGGACGTGGACGGCGACGCGCTCACGGTCGCCGGCAACACGCAGCCCGCCGACGGCGACGTGGCGTGCGACGAGACGTCGTGCACGTACACCCCGCACCGTGACTTCCACGGGACCGACACCTTCGCCTACACGGTGAGTGACGGCGACAAGACCGCCAGCGCCACCGTCACCATCACCGTCGACTCGGTCAACGACGCGCCGGTCGCCGCCGCCGACACCGCCACCACCGCCGAGGACACCGCGGCCACGATCGATGTGGCCGGCAACGACTCCGACGTCGACGGCGACCCGCTCACCGTCGAGGACCACACCCAGCCGACCAACGGCGAACTCACCTGCGACGACACGTCGTGCACGTACACCCCGAACCGGGACTTCCACGGGACCGACACCTTCACCTACACGGTGAGCGAGGGCGACAAGTCCGCCACCGCCACCGTGACCGTCACGGTGGAGTCGGTCAACGACGCGCCGGTCGCGGTCGATGACGCCGCCATCACGGACGAGGACACCGCCGCCAGGATCGGGGTGGTCGGCAACGACTCCGACGTCGAGCGCGACTCGCTCACCGTCGCGGACCACACCCGGCCCGCCGACGGCAACGTGGCCTGTGACGACACGTCGTGCACGTACACCCCGAACCGGGACTTCCACGGGACCGACACCTTCGCGTACACGGTGAGCGACGGCGACAAGAGCGCCACCGCCACCGTGACCGTCACGGTGGAACCGGTCCAGGACCCGCCCGCCGCCGTCGATGACGCGGTCACTGTCGCCGAGGACGCCGACGCCGCCCGGATCGACGTGGTCGGCAACGACTCCGACGTCGACGGCGACCCGCTCACCGTCGCCAGCAACACCGCGGCCGCCAACGGCGTGGTGACGTGCAACGAGACGTCGTGCTCGTATTCCCCGCACCATGATTTCCACGGTGTCGACACGTTCACCTACACGGTGAGTGACGGCGTCGACACGGCACACGCCACCGTGACCGTCACGGTGGACCCGGTCAACGACGCGCCCGTCGCCGTGGACGACGTCTACACGGCCGTCGAGGACACCGCCCTCGAGGTGGCGGCCGTCGACGGGCTGCTCGTCAACGACAGCGACGTCGACGGCGACGCGCTGGCCGCCGCCGTGGAGGCCGAACCGGCCCACGGCACGGTCACTCTGCACGACGACGGATCGTTCAGCTACGTGCCGGCTGCCGGCTATCTCGGCCCGGACGCGTTCACCTACCGGGCGCGCGACGTCGACGGCGCCACGTCGCCAGTGGCAACGGTGTCGGTGACCGTGGCCGCCGCCACCGCCACCACGTTGGCCGCCACTCCCAGCTCGTCGCGGCCAGGGCAGCCCGTGACCTTCACCGCCACCGTCACCGCTCACGGGGAAGCGATGACCGCAGGCACGGTCACCTTCCGCGACGGCGCGACGATGCTGAAGGCCAATCTGGCCGTCGACGACCAGGGCCAGGCCACGTTCGCCACCGCCCGCCTCGCCGACGGCACCCACCATGTCACCGCCGCCTACCAGCCGGCCGAGGGGTTCGCGCCCAGCACATCCGAGCCGCTCATCCAGGTGGTTGACGGCGCCGGCCCGCAGGCGAACTCGACGCCGTCACCGGCCGCCAACGCCGCCGGATGGCACCGCGGACCGGTCGCCGTCACCTGGAACTGGAACGACGCCGGCGCCGGCATCGACCCGGCTCACTGCCCCGACCGCTCGACCACCGACCGTGAGGGCCGCCAGACGCTCACCGCCACCTGCCGTGACCTGGCCGGCAACGAGACCGCCGCCACCTATTCCGTCAAGCTGGACACCACTTCCCCGACCGTGAGGATCACCTCGCCGACCAACGGCCGCTACCTGCAAGGCGACGCTGTCACCGCCGACTACACGTGTCAGGACGGGCTGTCCGGCGTCGCCGCCTGCACTGGTCCTGTTCCCGACGGCGCGAGCCTCGACACGAGTGTCCCCGGTCGTCACCAGTTCGTGGTCACCGCCCGCGACCGCGCCGACAACGCCCACACCCTCACCGTCGCCTATTACGTCGCCGTGCGACCGATCTGTGCCGGGCGACCGGCCACGATCGTGGGCACCCCGGGCAACGACGCGATCACCGGCACCGCCGGCGACGACGTCATCGTCACCGGCACCGGCCGGGACTGGATCCGCGCCCGCGGCGGCAACGACATCATCTGCGCCGGCGGCGCCCGCGACTTCGTTGCCGCCGGCGACGGCGACGACAACGTCGACACCGGGACGGGCCGTGACTTCGCTTCTGGCGGAGTCGGCGACGACACGATCGCCGGCCGCGCCGACGCCGACATCCTCACCGGCGGCCTCGGCGCCGACGTCCTCACCGGCGGCTTCGGCGCCGACACCCTGTTTGGCCACGACGGCGACGACCACCTCCACGGCGGCCCCGGCACCGACACCTGCCGCGGTGGCGCCGGCACCGACCAGCAGACCACCTGCGAGCTCACCCTCGGCGTGCCCTGACCATCCGTAACACCGCCATCGGCCGTCGCGTCATCGAACGCCGGCTCGACCGTCGGATCTCGGCGGGGGGACCCACCGTTCCGGCAGCGACGGAGCATGGACATTGCGAATAGCTGGGACCGGGTCGTCTGGAGGGTGGCAGCTGCAGCGATCGGCGCGGATCGCATTCATGCGAGGGGTACTGTCGGCGGTGACGAGAGGAGTCCGACATGACCGTCTGCCGACGGCCTGTCGCCTCTCGGAAGCCAGTGAGTGTCGGAGATTCCGGGTTGGATCGGGTTGGAACCCGAAAAACCGGTGTCAAAGTCCCCCCTCCGACACCAAACGCGTGCTCGATGGAGTGCCCAGAACTGGATCTAGGTGCCGGGATTATCCCGCCCGGGTGCGCCAGGACCGGTAGTTCGATGATGACTTCGACGGTCAACATCTGGACGTTCGTGGGCGCGGAAGTCGGACATCGCGTCGGATTCCGTCGGCCACGCCCCCAGGCCGACGCCATCTCCTACCGGTACACCACCACGCTGTCGGTCCTGAGACGGAGCGACTGCGCGGTCCGTTCGTCATGCGGGAGACGGCGCCGTCGGCCTGCACGGGGTGCTCGCCGCAAGGGGGCTAGGCGCGCAGCCATCATCGTGATGAGCCGTCACGATGATCGCCGGTTGCTCGCGCGCGGGTTCCGTGCCACCGACATCATCGAACAACGCGGAGACGACGGCGTCGCTCGCATCAACGATCTCACCGGCGGGTCAGGCGTGCACTCGGTCATCGAGGCCGTGGCCACCCGTGAACCGATGCTGCGACGATCGGGTCGGTGTGCCCTGGTGGCCACGTCGGCTTCGGTGCCACCCAAGGCGACCCGCCCCGGCGACCCGCTGTTCTTCAGTCACGCTCACCTCCACGGCTGCCGCACCGGAGGGCGCCGCGTGAGTGAGTTGTGTGCTCGCCGACACGCGACGTGTGTGTCCGTCGACATAGACCGGCCGACGACGCGGGTGCACATTCGACGATTGTGCAGTCACAGGATGCCGAGCCAGGTCACGCGCGCAGTTTGACGAGGAGGTGGCGCTGGCGGGCGGCGCTGACGTGCCTGCTGGCGACCCTCATCGCGGTCCCGGCGATCTTCGGCCGCGGCGAGTCGGCCGCCGCCGCCACGTTCACGGTTACGACCTTAGGAGCGAGCGCCTATCAGTCGCGGCTCGGCGATACCGTCACGTTCACGGCAGCCGTCACCGCCGGCGGCAATTTGGTGACCGTTGGCGAGGTGGTCTTCGAGGTGGGAGGCCACTCCTACACCGCTCCCAACGACTCCGGAGTGGTGAGCGTGTCGACGTCGGAGCTCGCCGGCGAAGGGATCCACTACGTCTCGGCCCACTTTTTGGGCACCGACGAATTCGCGGCCAGCGGGGCTTCGATAGCCGTTTCCGTCGAGGATCCAGGCAACATCCGGTTGGTCTGCTCGACGGGGCTTGTCTGCAACCCGCCGCCGCCGCTGCTGAACCTGGACCAGGGGCTGTACGCGGCGACGCCCGCCCAGACGGCCTCGCTGCGGAACCTCGAGGCGCAGGCCGTCGACGACGTCATCGCGCTCCACGGCCTGAGTGACGGCGACACCATCGCGGTGCGGACGTGGGGCCGCGACGAGGCGCAGGCCCGACTGTTCTTGTTGCTGATCGGAGCCATCAAGGCGTCCCCGCGAAGTCTGGATCAGCAGAACGCTGTCGACTGGATGACCGCGGTCACCCACCGCAAGGCCATCCACGCGGCAGAGATGGCCGGGTACGAGTACGTCAAGTGGGCGGGACTGAACGAGGATTCGTTCGGGACTGTGTTGTCCCGCAATCCCACCGAAAGCACGTTGAAGGCCTTCCTCGACGACCCACCGCGCGCGTACAACCGGGCCGACACGGCGGCGGCGACCAGCGGCTATTGCAAGTACCACTCACCCGACCCGTACAGCACCGCGTACACCGGCCGCACCCACCCGACCTGCTTTACACCGTGCGCCAACCCGTTCGGCTGCCTCCCACCGACCCCGACCTACGACCAGTTCGTGGATTGGGGCGAGGCGGCCGCGACCTACTCCTTTTTGAACTCCGAGCAGTTCTCCCGGGCCGCGATCAATTACGGCAAGGCGGCGTGGGGAGCCGCCATCGTGGCATGGGCGATCGTCGACAGCGTGGTGCTTGCCGCGGTCATCGGTGGGGCCGTCGGCGGCGGCGCGGTGCACACGCTGATCACCGGACAGGTGCTCGTTGGCACGTTCTTCTCGCCATGGTTGGGTTCCGTCTCCGTGTTGGCGGGTGCAGCGTTCATCGCGGGAGTGGTCATCGCCGCCCTCGCGATCGCGATCACCCAGGGGATCGCCCTGATCAACGCAATGGAGCTCCCCGGCCAGCTGGCCGAATTGATCATGGACGCCCGCACCAACAGCCCGAACCTCGTAACGCTGGCTGGCACGACGGCTGGGCAGACCAGCTTGTTCAGCCTGTTCGTGGGAGCAACCATGCCGGCGCCCGTCGGCGGCAATTGCGACAACTCGAAGGAACCCCGGGGCTACGTCGATGTGGTGTCGTCACTTCCCGTGATCCGATTCAGCGCCGTGCCCTGTCTGAACGCCAGTGACATTCCCGCGCCCTCGCCGGACGATCCTCGCTTCGTGATTCGGGACGAGGACGGCGCACCCGTCGAGGGGTCGTCGACGATCACGTGGAAGGACTCCGCGTCCGGTACGACGACCACGGCGCGGCTGCACAAGAACTGGTTCATCACCGAGACGGATGGGTCGGTCGCGCAGACGCTGCCGATCACCTACACCGACTGGGACGGCAACGAGCGGATCGCCTACCTGTTCGGGAACCCGACGGACGGCCACACATTCCTCAGTTTCCTGGACACCGACGCCGATGATGCCGACCTCGCGACCTGCCTGGACACTGGCCTCTGCTTGGAGAGCCCGACGCTCCAGTACATGAGCCCCGACGGACGAAAGCTCTCCGCCGAGATTCTCGTGTCGGATCCGCCGACGGGAGCGCCCACGTACCGCTTGGCCGACGAGGGTGAGCCGTTGAAGTTCAACGCCAACGGGTTCAAGCCGGGCAACGCCGAAGGTGAGATCAGCTACCAGTGGCGTTTCCAGGGGCTCGGCCTGCAGGTGTTTGGTTCCATTCCCTACGGAGACCCCGTCCCCGGGGCCAAGGTTGCCCACACGTGGCCGCTCGCGGGGCGGTTCGCGGTGGAGCTCACGGCCGCCGATTCAGTGGGCCACTCAGCAACCACGACGTTCTCGGTCGACGTCGGGGACGTGCCGCCGGAGCTGACGATCGGATCGCTCTGCTCGACCGGGACCTCGGCCGATCCACCGACGTGCTCGCTCGCCCCGCGCCAGAGGCGGATCTCCGGAACGTTCGACGATGTCGGTGAGCAGTCCACGCTCATTGTGGTGGTGAATTGGGGTGACGGCCAGTCGTACCCCGCCAGATGTTTCCCGGGTCCTGGCGGCCCCTTGGCATTCATCTGCTTCAGCGAGTTTCCTTCTGAACTCCAGCTGGGCAGGTCGACGACATCGTTCACGTTCGACGGATCCCACACCTACGCCGCCGACGGCACGTACTACGGCACGATCTGGGTCACCGACGACGCCGGGGCGACCGACGCCGAGACGTTCGTGATCACGGTCGACACGACTGCCCCGCGGACCTCGATCACACTGGACCCGGACGCTCCCAACGGCGTCAGCGGGTCGTATCGCTCACCGGTGGCGGTGAACGTCGTCGCCGACGAAGCGAACGCGACCGTGCGATGTGTCGTGGATCCGGCCGCGGTGCCCGCAGGCTACGACGACCTCCCCGACGGGCCGTGCGATCCGGGCGCGGTCGGCACCGACGGCAGCCACGTTGTGTACGCGGCGAGCCGGGACGCCGCCGGCAACAAGAGCGGCGTGGTGCAAGCCAGCTTCGCCGTCGACCTCGCGCCGCAGACGCTCATCACCCTCGACCCCGGCGGCCCCGACGGCGCCAACGGCTGGTACCGGTCTCCGGTGGCTGTCGCGGTCAACGCCGACGACGCCAACGCCACGGTGCGTTGCGCGATCGATCCGGCCACGGCGCCGGCGGGCTACGGCGACCTGCCCGCCGGGGTGTGCCATCCCGAAGCGGTCGCGGCCGATGGCACCCACGTGGTGTACGCGGCCAGCCGTGACGTCGCGGGCAACAACAGCGATCTGGCCGAGGCCCGCTTCAAGCTCGACCAAACCGCTCCACACACCGCGATCACCTGGGATCCGGCCGCCCCCGATGGCGCCAACGGCTGGTACCGGTCGCCGCCCACCTTCGCGGTCCGCGCCGACGACCCGGCGGCGACGGTCCGTTGCATGGTGGACCCGGCGACGGTGCCGGCGGAGTTCGACGATTTCCGCGCCGAAGGGTGCGTCGACGTCACGACCGGTGGTGAGGGCACCCACGTGGTGTATGCGGTGAGTCGTGACGCCGCCGGCAACGACAGCGTGGTCGTGAATGCCGAGTTCAAGGTCGACGTCGTCGCCCCGCACGCAACGCTCAGCCTGAACCCCGGCACCCCGGACGGCGCCGCAGGGTGGTACCGGTCACCGGTGGGAGTCTTCGTCAGTGCCGACGAGACGAACACAACGACGCGCTGTGTAGTCGACCCGTCCACAGTGCCGGCGGACTACGGCGACCTGCCGGATACGGCCTGCGACCTCCGCGCGGTGACCGGCCACGGCGATCATGTCGTGTATGCGGCGGTTGCCGATCCGGCGGGCAACCAGAGCGCGGTGGTGAGTGCCGGCTTCAAAGTCGACACGGTGACCCCGAAGACCGCGATCAGGCTCGACCTCGCCGCGCCCGACGGCGCCAACGGCTGGTACCGCTCACCGGTGGCCGTCACAGTCAGCAACGACGACCCCGATGCAACGGTGCGTTGCGTGATCGACCCAGCGGCCGCACCGACCGGGTTCGACGACCTCCCTGACACGTCCTGTGACCCGGGCACAGTTGAAAGCGACGGCCCGCATGTCGTGTACGCCGCGAGCCGTGACGTCGCCGGCAACAGCGACCTGGTGCAGACCAGCTTCAAGATCGACCGCACCACTCCGCAGACCTCGGTCACCCTCGACCCAGGCGCCCCCGACGGCACCAACGGCTGGTACCGGTCACCGGTGGCGATCGCGGTCAACGCGGACGACGCCAATGCGGCGGTGCGCTGCCTGGTGGACCCCGCGACTGCACCGGCGGGCTTCGACGACCTCCCCGACCGTCCCTGCGATCCGGGCCTCGTCGAGGGCGACGGTCCACACGTCGTGTACGCGGCGAGCCGCGACGTGGCCGGCAACGACAGCGGTCTGGTCGAGGCGCGCTTCAGGGTCGACCGCACCGCGCCGCAGACGTCGATCGCGCTCGGCCCGAGCTCGCCCGACGGCTCCAACGGCTGGTACCGGTCGTCGGTGGCGCTGACCATCACCACCGACGACCCGGACGCCGCAGTGCGCTGCGTGATCGACCCGGCCGCCGCGCCCGCTGGCTTCGACGCCCTGCCCGACGGCCCGTGTGACCAAGGCACCGTCGGCGCCGACGGCCCGCACGTCGTGTATGCGGCCAGCCGTGATCCCGCTGGCATCGACAGCGCAGTGTCCACGGCCCGCTTCAAGATCGACCGCACTGTGCCCCACACCACGATCACCCTCGACCCCGCCGCCCCCGACGGTCCCAACGGCTGGTACCGGTCACCAGTGGCAGTGGCTGCCATCGCCGACGATGCCACCGCGAGCGTGCGCTGTGCGCTCGACCCGGCCGCGGTGCCAGCTGAATTCGATGACCTGCCTCGGCGCGCGTGCAACCCGTTCACCGTGAGCAGCCGGGGCGCCCACGTGGTGTACGCCGCAGTGGCCGACCGAGCCGGGAACCACAGTCCTGTCGTGCTGCGGACGTTCACGTCGATCGGGGGCCTGCGTTGCAACGGGCAGGTGCCGACCCGCATCGGCACCACTCGTGGTGACGTCATCTTGGGTTCGGCCGGTGACGACGTGATCGTCGCCCTGGCTGGAAACGATGCGATCTACGGTCGCGGTGGCAACGACACAATTTGCGTCGGGGACGGCAACGACACGGTGTACGCCGGCGCCGGCGACGATCAGATCGACGGCGCCCAGGGCCTCGACCGGTTGTACGGGCAATCCGGCAACAACCGGGTCGCCGGCGGCGCAGGCAACGACCAGCTGCGCGGCGGGTCCGGCGACGACCGCCTGTTCGCCGGATCAGGCGACGACCTGGCCGTCGGCGGCCGAGGTCGCGACCTGCTCGACGGTGGCGACGGCAACGACCGACTGTACGGCGGCGCTGACGACGACCGCCTGTTCGGCGGGCCCGGCGACGACCTGCTCGACGGCGGGCCCGGCGTCGACATCATCCGGGGCGGAGTCGGCAACAACCACATCGTGCTCAGCTTCCTGGCCCCGAGGTGATCCCCGGCGGACACGGCGGGCGACAACCAGAGCGGCACCGGCGACGTACGTGACTTCGATCGCGTTGTTCCCGTAGCCGAGCCGGTTCCACGGTTTGACCTCGGGTTGGACGTTGTCGGCGGCATCGGTCGCTCGGGCCCCGAGCAAGACGCACGAAGTGGCTTTGACTCCTCCAGGCCGAACAGGTAACGCCGCAGTCGCGCGCTCGTTGAACTCCGCGGCGTGTTCGAGCGTCACGCGTGAGAGGAACGCGTCGAGATCTCGGTGATCGAGCTGAACGCGGCTTCGTGATCGCGCCTGTGCATCTCGCTCATCTTGTCGAGCGGGTAGGTCACCTCGGCCCAAACGAGCTTCCCGCTGGGCGTCGGCGCCCATCCCCACGTGTCGACGACGGCGTCGACGAGCCCCAACCCGTAGCCTCCGCCGTTGGCATCGGGCTTACGTTGAACCGGCGGCTGGACGGCCTCGTCGTGCACCTCCAGGCGGAGCCGACCGTCACCGATTCGGGCGATGACTCGAAGCGCCGACTTGGCATGGACAACGGCATTGGTAACGAACTCAGAGGCCACCAAAGACGCGTCGTCGACGACGTGTGCCGGGCAGCCCATGCCGCTCAACCAGCGGGCCAGCGAGCGTCGTGCGTGTCTCGGCGCGACCGGGCTGCGGTCGAGCGCCAGTTCGTAGCGACGACGCGGGTCCTGGTGGACAGCGGCGCTTGAGCCGTCGTCACCGACTGCAGAGAGCTCAGTGTTGCTCACCATGACGAACCAACTCCTTCATCGAAGCGGGGTCACCAAGGTCTGGAGCGACACCGGCAATCCGTGGTCAGCTGCCCGGGCTGGTCACGCGATCCAACGCTAGCACCCGCTCCGCAAGCTCGCCTCGCACGGTCCCATCGACTAGGACAGCGCCCGGCTCGCCCGCCCGAACGCGGCTTGTGGACCAGTGCGACGACACCGAGGTGTCCGCGGGTAACAGCGCGACCTGCTGCGCTACATGCGGGGAGCGGACCAACGGGTCGATCAAGCGACCACTCGACAGTGGATGACTCATGCCACGCACCGCCCACCGCTCGGTCCAGCCGATCGGTAGACGGGCAGGTCTTGACGGAGCAATTGCAGGCGGTCCGAAGCCCGGTTGGCAGCGGTCCGCCCCGCGATCGCGCAGCCCCGCCGTGTCAATCCGGCGCGGGAGGGGAGCTGGGCCGGTCGAGTGCGGCGGTGTCCAGCGTGCGGTTAATGACGCGCGAGGCGACGTCAACGAGACGAAGGTTGTGCCTGCGGGCGTAGTCGCGCAGCAGCGTGAAGGCCTGCTCCATGTCGAGGCTGCGTCGTTCGGCCAGGACGCCTTTGGCCTGTTCGATTGCGATGCGGCTGTTGAGGGCGAAGTTGAGCTGCTCGTTGAGGACCTTGGATTCGAGGGCGGCGCGGCGCTGGAGGATGGCGATCGTGGCCATATCGGACAAGGCTTGGCCGGCGACGACGTCGACGATGTCCATAACGCCCTCGTCGGCCCGGAACAGATTGAGGGCGCCGATGACCTGACCGCGCAGACGCATGGGGAGGGCGTGCACCGACCGGAAGCCGGCCTGGAGCGCGACGGGCGCGAAGTTCGTCCAACGTCCGTTGACGATGGCCAGGTCCTGGTTCACCACCGGCTCGCCGGTGCGATAGCAGTCCAGGCAGGGTCCTTCCTCGGATTGCAGTTCGAACAGCTCCACCACCCGCATCGCCTCACTGGACGAGGCCACCACCCGCAGGTCACCTTCGGGGGCTACGAGCATCAGCCCCGCGGCGGACACCCCGAGCACCTCGACGCAGCGGCCAACCAGTATGGTCAGCAGGTCGACGACATCGAAGTCGTCGACGAGCGTGTCGGCCAACTCGATGAGCGTTCGGACCAGCAACGCCTCTCTCGGCACGGAGGCTTCTGTTGGCATCGGGTCACCTCCACACTGGCCCGCCCGGCGATCTCAGCCCCCAAGGGACCGGACGGTAGACCGTCGCACGAACTTTAGCCGTCGACTTGCTGCGGTGATCCGGACGACCGCCGTGGCCACCAGGTCGGGCCGCTGGCGTTGACTTGACCCTGATCACTGGAATCGAAGCCGGCGGGCCACCACGTCGCTGGCGACATCGACCAGCGGACGGTCGTTGGCAAAGGCGTGGGCCCGTAAGCGGACCAGGGCTTCGACGACACTGACGTCCAACTGGGCCGAGACCATGCCGGCGGCCTGGTGCACGACGAAATGGAAGTCCGCGCCGGCCTCCAGCTCGGCGGCCAGGACACCTACGGGCGCCTGGGCCTGCGTGGCCAGCACGGCCCGGGCCGCGACACCCGCCATCACCCGGGCATCGGCGTGCTGGTCGGAATTCAACGGTCCGGCCTGGTCGCGGTACAGGTTCAGCGCCCCGAGGCGGACGGCGCCGACCTGGAGTGGGAAGCCGAACACCGCCCGGGCACCCGCCGCGGCAGCCGGACCGGTAAAGCCGGGCCACCGGGACTCGATCGGGTCGGCCAGATCCGGCTCGAGCACCGGCCGGTCCTGATGGTAGGCGTCTACGCACGGGCCCTCGCCCAGCGTGTACTGGAGTTCTTCAATCAGCCTGCTCACCGCGTTGGAGCTGCACAGCGAGCCCTGGGCCAGGTCGCCCGACATGAGCATCACCCCCGCGCCGGTCATCACCAACGCATCCGCGCACACCTCGCACAACCGAGCCGAACTCGGCTCGACGTCTCGCCCAACCCGCAGCAGGCCGAGGATACGCAGGAGCCGGTCGCCGGGCATCGTTCAGCTCCGCCTGTGAACTGCGCGGCTCCCGTCGCTTCGGTGAGCGGCGTCCCGATAGTCCATGGACTGCCTCCTCGTCCACTGGCGGAGGCGCTCAACAGGGACCGGATCCAACGCACACCCGACCCGGCACACGACCGAGCCAGGTACCACGCTATCGGCCTCAGAGACGGGACGAGCTCGGCTCTATCAAGCAGATCCGCGAATCCTCACCCTTGGAGTTCAGTCGGTTCCGCAACCTTCTCAACGCGGTTGCATAGGGCTGTCAGCGGCACGTGAAAACTGACCCTTTGGCGTCGGCCGAAAATTGACCCACCCGGCGGTCGGGGTCAGTCGGTGTTGTCGGTGGGCACTCTCCCGAGGTCGCGGTCTTTGAGTGCGTAGCTGTCGCCTTTGAGGGAGACGACTTCGGCGTGGTCGACGAACCGGTCGATCATGGCGGCGGCGACGACGGGGTCGCCGAACACTTCGCCCCAGCGGCCGAACGGCTTGTTGGAGGTGACGATCATGGAGGCTCGTTCGTAGCGGGCGGAGACGAGCTGGAAGAACAGGTTGGCGGCTTCGGCTTCGAAGGGGATGTAGCCGACCTCGTCGACGACGAGGAGCGGGTAGCGGCCCAATCGGCGGAGCTCGTCGTGGAGCCGGCCGGTGTGGTGGGCGTTGGCGAGGCGGTCGACCCATTCGGCGGCGGTGGCGAAGGCGACGCGGTGGCCGGCTTGGCAGGCCCGGATCGATAGGCCGATGGCGAGGTGGGTCTTGCCGGTGCCAGGCGGCCCGAGCAACACGACGTTGTCTCGGGCGGCGATTAAGTCCAACGCGCCGAGGTGGGCGACGACGTCACGCCCGGCTAGTGGTTGACGTCGAGCGCGACTAAGGAGTGCCTCCGTGCCGCGGCCCGCATCCACCGGTCGAGGCGGTAGTAATCCGGGACGTCCCGGGTCCAGGTTGACGGCGTGACCGTGAGGGTCAGGGTAGGGGGTCTTCGTCCGGTCGTTGCCGGAAGGAGTTCGGGCGCGGCGGCGAGGTTCCCGGCCGACCGGTCACCGCCGTGGGGTTATGGCGCAAGTCGCCCCTCCGCACTCAAACGGATGTTCGATGACTGCCAGCGGAGATCAGTCGGCCTCCGGGTCGGCTTGTCGGCGCTTGAACTGAGCTCATCGGCGAGATCGAGTGCCTCAGCAAGACCGAGGTCGTACGGTACGTTTCGACCGGCTTGGAACGTGGGGGCGAATGTCTCCTCGCCGAGCGAGGCCGTGGTTTCCGCGACGACCCTGTCGTATCTGCCGCGAAGGTGTGCCGCCACGGGTACGCCGATTTCGTGGCGCCGGGCGTCGGCGACTCCGAGCAGGCGCGCTGCCTGGTTCGGGTGCTCGTGCCGGGTGGCGACGCCGGCCAGTCCTTCGAGGCAGTCGGCGACGTTTTCGGGGAAATCGATGGCGAACGACATGGCGAGTCCCTCTCGGAACAGCGCCGCGGCGCGCAGCTGGTCGCCGCGTTCATCGGCAAGCAGACCGAGGGCAGCAATGGTGATCGCGCACAAGCGTCGGTCGCCGAGCTCGACGGAGCGTTGGCGCGCCTCTTCGAGGTATATCGCGGCCTGCGCGGTATCGCCGGCCAGGCGAGCGATGACTCCGAGGTTCATGAGCACCCACACGACCCCGTCTTCGTCCTCGAGGTCGCGACAGACCACCAAGGCCTGGTTCTGAAGCGTCAGGGCACGGGCGAGGTCACCCTGCCGCATTGCGACTTCGCCGAGGTTCGAAAGTGCGATGCCAACACCGAACGGGTGACCCATATCTCGGAACAGCGACAACGACTCCTCCAACTTTTGATTGGCCGCGTCGAGGTCTCCGCGATACATGCACTTCACCGCGACGTTCCCCAGCACTCCGGCGACACAGAGCTCGTCGCCCGCGGCGCGTGCAAGGGCTAACGCGTGGTCGTGTAGGTCGGAGCCGGTGTCGATGTCGCCGCGATCGAGGGCGCAGTTGGCGAGCTGATCGAATGTGCGGGCGAGGTTGGCGTCGTCCCCCAGCTCCTGCCAGATCGGCACTGACTGCTCGTGGTACGCCACCGCCCGGTCGTTATCGCCGTGGTACTCGGCGAGCCAGGCCGCGACCTGCAGCGCCCGGCCCAGAACGAGGCTAGGACGCTCATCGGCACGAGCGAGCGCCTCCTCCGTCCAGATGCGGGCTTCACCGACGTGGCCGCGCACTCGCCAGAACCGCCACAGCGCCCCGACATAGCGAAGCGACATGTCGGGCAAGCCATCGGTGAGGGACCAGGCGATCGCGGCCCGCAGGTTGGCGTGCTCGGCTTCGAGCCGCTCGAACCACGTTCTTTGAGATGGACCCGTGAGTTCGGGTTGGGCCCGCTCGACCAGGGCGAGGAAGTAGTCGGCGTGCGCCCGTCTCATGGGCGCTGTCTCGTCGTGTTCGGCGAGCTGTTGGAGCGCGTACTCGCGGATCGTTTCGAGCGGGGCGAACCGCGTCCGGGACGTTCCTTGGTCGACGACGCGCAACAGGCTCTGGTCAACCAGCGAGGCCACCGTCACGACCACGGTTGCTGCGACGTCCACCCTGGAGGTCGGAGGCTGTTCACTGAGCACACGCTCTGCCGCGTCGAGCGTGAACCCGCCCTCGAACACAGCGAGTCGCCGGAAGATCGTCTGCTCGTCGGCGGACAACAGTTCGTAGCTCCAGGCGATGGCGTCGCGCATCGTGCGCTGGCGGGCCGGGGCGTCACGGGGACCACCCGCAAGCAGAGGCAGGCGGTGCTCCAACCGCCCCAGCAGCTCGGGCGGCGAGAGGATCTTGACTTGGCCCGCGGCGAGCTCGATGGCCAACGGCAGCCCGTCCAAGCGCCGGCAGATCTCCCCAACCGTCGCGACCTGATCAGGCTCGAGGGTGAACCCGGCGTTGACCTCCGCGGCACGTGCGGTGAACAGCCTCACCGCGGCCCCGGGTTTCCCCGACTGCTCATCGCCCGGGGTTGCCGGCTCGACTGCGAGCGGCGCGACCGGGTACTCGTGTTCGCCGCGAAGTTGCAGTCGGGCCCGGCTGGTCGCCAGCACAGTGAGGTGGCGGCCGACTGCCAGCATGTCGGCGATCAAAGGTGCAGCCGGCAACAGGTGTTCGAAGTTGTCGAGCACCAGCAACAGCCGCCTTCCGGCCACTGCACCGACGAGCCGTCTCTCCGGCGAGGTGGCGTCATCGTTCATGCCCAGTGCCCTGGCCATGGTGGCCGCCACCAGCTTCGGATCGGGCACAGCCGCCAACTCGATCCAGGCGATGCCGTCGGCGTAGTCCGCGGTCGCGGCGGCCGCGATGGCGATGGCCAGGCGGGTCTTGCCGACGCCGCCGGGGCCGGTGAGCGTCACGAGCCGAGCGCCGTCGCAATGATCGGGGCGGTGGAGCCGGGCACGAACGCGGTCGACGTCGAGTTCCCGGCCCACCAGGGCGGTCGGCAGCACCGGAACGGTCGGCAGGTCTGCTGTTCCCACGGTGTCGGCGGCGTCGACGGTCAACTCGGGATGGACGGCGGCGATCAGACGGGCCCGTGCTTCGGTGTCGAGCCTGAGGGCTTCTGCCAGCAGCCGAATGGTCTCGGCGCGGGGCGTGGTGCTCACGCCGCGCTCCAGATCTTGGACACCCCGGGCGCTCATACGGGCTGCTTCGGCCAGGCCCTCCTGTGTGAACCCGGCCGCCAACCGGTGATGGCGCAGCAACGCCGCCAGCGTCGGGGTCGTGCCCGTGATCCCGTCCTCTCCCTCAGCCCCGAGCCGCATCGACACGGAGCGGCCGGACGATAGCGCAGCGGCGACGACGAAGGGAAAACTGTGCGCGATCCGTGCCCTGCCTGAGTGGTGGAGCCCGCCCGTCATCTTCACGCTGAGGGATGCCACACCTCGACACGCGAGGTGCTCACACGAAGGGGATCGGCATGGCACTCAGCACCGAACACATCCCGGGCGGCGAGCCACTGAGCCCGGCCACGTTCCCGCAGCCCGGCAGCCGCCGCTGGAGTCTCTGGTGGCTGGCCGTCTTGGCCGCCCTTGCGGCGGGCACGACGCTCGTCGTGACCTTGGTAGCGGCGGACAACACCGACCACGTCACGAGTCACAACCTGGTCGACTACGGGTCGGCCGACGCGGCCGAGCATTGGCTGGTCACGGAGTCCTCGCCGCGCCCGGTGGTTCGGTACGGGTCGGCCGATGCGGCTGAGCATAGGCTGGTCACGGAGTCCTCGCCGCGCCCGGTGGTTCGGTACGGGTCGGCCGATGCGGCCGAGCATTGGCTGGCCACGAAGACTCTGCAGTACGGGTCGGCCGACGCGGCCGAGCATTGGCTGGCCACGAAGACTCTGCAGCGCCCGGTGGTTCAGTACGGGTCGGCCGATGCGGCCGAGCATTGGCTGGCCACGGAGTCCTCGCCGCGCCCGGTGGTTCAGTACGGGTCGGCCGATGCGGCCGAGCATTGGCTGACGTCGGCACAGTACCAGTGACGATGGTCCACGATTCCAGCGCCGATCACAACACCCGCTGCCAGCGCGGTGGGAGCGTGCCCCACCGCGCCGAGCCCACTCGGCGCGGAAGGGAGAGCAACGCGCCGATGTCGCGAACACTGAACGCTGAAGCTCTCAACTTGTCGTCGCCCGCGACCACGAACTGATGCGGTCCATCCGCAGCAACGGCTTCGCCAACAGCGGAGTTGGCCTCGTCGACGCCCAACTCGTCACCTCGACGCTGTTGACCGCTGACGCGAGGCTCTGGACACGCAAGCGGCGGCTGGCCGCGGTCGCCGCGCGACTTGGCATAGCCCACCAGCTCGGGTGATGGAGTTCCGACCCCCGACGCCATAAGGCGTGCCGCCGTCGGCGCCACCCTGTCGACTACGCCGCCAGCGCGAAGGTCCCGATGGCTGCTGCGCGTGGGGTTAGGGTGCAAGTCGCCCCTCCGGCATGCCAGCTCGCGTTTGCCCTGCTCAGGGCCATGTGGATAAGTCGCAACCGACTTGAAGCCCCACGACTCGCCGGTGTCCTGGATCGGCAACGCCGGTCGCCCAGAGAGCCCCCGCTCACGGCGACGCGCCCGCCGCCAGCCACTCCTCGAACGTCGTGGGCGCGATGCTCGCAGCCTCGCCGGGCAGTAGCACGTTGCCCGCCATCGACGTGCCGAACAGACCAGACCACGTCGGCACGAGGCGCACCTGACGGCCGCGCACCTCATTGGTGCGTCGCGCCATGTCAACGAGGTCCTGCGTCTCGGGACCGGCAACGTCCGGGTAGCGGCCCTGCGGATCGCCGGTCACGACCTCGGCGAGCACTTCGGCGATGTCGGCCGGCGCGACGGGCTGGACGAGCAACGGGGCGATCGTGGCGACGCCGTCTTGCTCGGTCCAGCTCGTGACCATCGCCGCGAAATCGTGGAATTGGGTGGCAGGCACGATCGTCCATGGCACCGGCCCCGCTTCGACGAGGCGCTCCTGCTGGCGCTTCCCGGCGTAGTGGGCGTTGCCCTCGACTCGGTGGAGGCCGACGATCGAGAGCAACACGTGGTGGCGCACTCCAGCCCGCTGCTCGGCGGCGAGCAGGTTGCGGGTGGTGGTGCCGAAGTACGCCACCACCTCGTCTGGATCTGTCGCCGCCGCGTTCGTTGCGTCAACGACCGCCTCGACGCCAGCGAGCGCTCGGTCCAGCCCGTCGCCGGTAAGAAGGTCGACGCCGAGCGAGCGGCTGATGCGGACGACGGCGTGCCCGTGCCGCTCGAGGGCGGCGGCGGTGAGTGCGCCGTTGTGGCCGGTGGCTCCGGCGACGGCGATGCGCATGACGAACCTCCTGGAGTTCTCGCCTGAGGCAGGCAACAACGGTCGAGTGAGAGAGCCGCCGCCCTTTACGACGCCGCCCATCGCTCTGCCCACGCCGAGAGCGGCTTGATCGCGCGACGGAGGTCGTGACCGAGCTCGGTCAGCGCGTACGTGCCATTCTGCCGTACCAGCCCGGCATCGATCAGTTCAACGAGCCGCACGCGCAGCACGCTGGAAGACATACCGTCGCAACGAGCCTGAAGCTCCCGGAATCCGAGTGGGCCGCCGCGTAGCTCCCACAGCACGCGCAACGTCCACCGCCGGCCGAGGAGGTCGAGCGCGGCCATGATCGGTCGCCCCGTTCTCGACCCCCGCACGGGTCGCCCCGGTTTCGGCGCTTGTGCTTCGATTTTCGAAAGCGTACCATGGTCGCATGGCCGCTTCTGAAACCGAAGCACGTATCGAACCGCTCGAGCCGCCGTTCACGCCAAGCGTGGGTGCGCTGCTGGAGCGCATGATGCCGCCCGGCGTGCCGCCCATCGCACTGTTCCGAACGTTCGCTCACAACGAGCCGATGACCGACGCGATGCACGGTTGGGGCTCGTACGAGCTCAGTCGTCGCCTGTCGGTGTCGCTGCGAGCGCGAGAACTCGTCATCGACCGAGTGACTGCCCGACTCGGGTGTGAGTACGAGTGGGGCGTCCACGTCGCGTTCTTTGCCGAGCCCGCTGGCTTCACGAGCGAGCAGGTCCGATCGCTCTCGTACGGGCTGCCCGCCGACCGTTGCTGGGACGACGACGACCGCGTTGTCCTTCGGCTGGTGGACACCCTGATCGACACCGCCGACATTGACGACCACCTCTGGGCTGATCTTGCGAGTCAGTTCTCCACCCCACAGCTGCTCGATCTGATCCTGCTCACCGGCTGGTACCACGCGATCGCCTTCGCGGCCAACGCCGCCCGCGTTCCCCTCGAAGCGAACTCCCCGCGGTTCGCCGATTACGCGCCAGCGCGGGAGCCGACGATGTCCGTCGCCCGCACCACGCGTCGGAGATGACGCCGTGAAGCTGCCAGTGATCGCGCACCGAATCGCTCACGCGGGACTGGCAAGGAAGACACGACGCAATCCGCGCGGACCCGTCCCATCGGAGGTCGGGCCGTCCCGAGAAAGGGCAGGAAGCAAGTGACAGTCCCCGTCACCACCTTCAACGCGCAGGTTCACTGGAGTGGCTCCACCGGCGTCGGCTGGGACCACTACGACCGCACCCATACCGCGGTGGGACCCCCAGCCGAGCAGGAGGTGCGCCTGACGACCGGTGAGAGCAAGGGCGATCCGCGCATCCTCCATCCCGAGCAGCTGGTGGTAATCGCTGCGTCGTCCTGCCAGATGCTCTGGTTCCTGCACCTCGCGGCAAAGGCGCGTATCGACGTGGTCGAGTACGACGATGCCGCCGTGGCTTGCATGCTGCAGGGCGAGGGCCTCCGAGAGATCGTGCTGCGTCCCCGGATCATCCTCGCCAGCGGGAGCGAGGAGCGGGCGCGAAAGCTCGTCCACACTGCGCACGAGCAATGCAACATCGCCAAAAGCCTTCGCACGCCCGTGTCGATCGAGCCGCAAGTGGAACTCCGAAGCTGAGCACGTGCGCCACGAGGCTCGTGTCGAGCTCGTCGTCGAGTCCCCCGGACGGTCCCTCGCCACGCCGCGGCCCTCCTCAGGGCCCAGATCCTCGACCATCGCTCCGCCAGCGAACAACGACGAGAGCCGCTGTTCCTCGGCCGTAACAACAAGGGGCGAGCTGTGTGGGGTGGGCGACGAAATGGTCTTCTTGCGTCGATCCCCTCCCATATTGACGTGGCACGCACCCGGTGGCCACCAAGACCGCGCGAGGTCTGGCGCGAGGGGTGACGGGAAGTCAATGTCGGTCTGGGCGAGGCGGTTGACCGCGTTGGTCAGATAGTTGAGGGCGACGTTGGCGACGGTCTCGAGGATCTCGACGTCGGTGATCCCGGCGTCCCGCGCAGTCTTCAGTTCCGCGTCGGGGATCGCGCCGAGGTCGCGCACCCCGTCCCAGGCCCGACGACCCGACTGGGTGGTGGAGCTCGCCGAAGGACGCCGCGGCCTCCGAGCCAACGCCTGCGCCCTGGTCTACGCCCGCAGCGTCGATCGCGCCTGGCCGCGGTTCGTCGCCTGGGCCGAGCAGGAAGCGGCCCGAATCGACTCGATCTGAACACTCGCGTCCTCTGACCGACCGGGCCACTGCTCAGCCGGCTTCGCACTCGGTGCAATGCACGTCGTCGAGTGGTTGACCGGCGAGCAGGGCGTCGAGCCAGTCGACCAGGGTGACCCCGTTGACCTCGACGGTGTAG
>JBKOUV010000021.1:0-13789 GCA_046723555.1 Actinomycetota bacterium
GCCGTACGCCGAGAACCGCCACCCGGTGCCCAGGTCCTCGGCCAGCTCCAGCCCCGCCCGGTACTCCGCCACTGAATCCTCCACGTCCCCCCGGGCGTGGAGGGTCGACGCGGTCGCGAACTCGTAGTTCGCCAGCGTCCACGCCACCCCGGCCTCTTCCGCCGCCGCCCGGCCTCGCCGCGCCACGGCCAGCGCCTCGTCGAGCCGATCGAGATCGAGCAGCAGCAACGCCCGCCACAACGCCACCGGGTTCTGGTCGACCACCTGCCGCGGCAGACCACGGCCCACTTCAGCGGCCCGATCCAGGTACATCAATCCGTCGCCGGCCCGAGCCCGGAAGCGACTGGCCACCGCCAGCGTCATGCAGCCCGTGAACTCCGCCGACGGATCGACGTCGGCCCGCTCGGTCATCTCGAGCGCGGTCTCCTCGGCCTCCGTGATGTTGCCGGTGGTGAGCAGCGCGTAGCTCAAGCCGGCGGTCGCCCGGGCCCACCCGGCAGTCCCGGGAGTCGCCGCCGCCACGAGCCACCGTGCCTCGTCCAGCGCCTCGGTCATCCGGGACTGGGCGAGCAGTGCGGACGAGAGGGTCAGCCGGATCGAACGCTCGGTGGCCGGATCGGCGCCGGCGTCGAGCAGCACCCGGCACAGGGCCTCGGCGTCCCGGGCTCGCCCTCCGGTCGCGAGGTAGCGGGCGCGCTCCCGGGCGAGCCCGGCCTGCTCTGGATCGACGGACGGCAGGAGCGCCGCCGCCCGCTCGAGCAGGTCGGCGGCGGCCGCCGGCGACTGTCGGGCGATCGTGGTGGCGGCCTCACGCAGACCCTGCACGATCTCGCGATCACCCGGCGTCGCCCCCCGCAGGTAGTGCTCGGCCACGTCGATGGCCGGCGCGCCGGCTGCCGCCAACGCGGCGGCGGTGTCACGATGAAGGCCGATTCGAACGGCCTGCGGGATGTCGTCGTACAGCGTGGCCCGGATCACCTCGTGGGTGAACCGCAGCCGGCCCTCGTCGTCACGCAGCACGCCCGCCTCCAACGCCGCTTCGACCGTGGCGTACAGCTCCACCGGGCGCCGGCCGGCGACGTGACCGAGCTGGGGCAGGGTGAACGGGCCGCCGAGCACGGCGGCGAGGCGGAGCGTCTCCATCGTCGCCGGATCGAGCTGGGCGAGGTGGTGGCGAACCGCCACCGCCACCGACGCCGGGATCCCGGTCGCGGTGGTCTCCACCCGGTCGCCGTCGACTCGCAGCGCGTCATCGGCGCGCAGGCCGACGACGAGCTCGCGCACGAAGAGCGGGCTGCCGGCGGTTCGGCGCAGCAGCGGCCAGAGCGAGGCTCCCGGCGGGGCTCCCACCAACGCGGTCACCACGTCGGCGAGCTCGTCCTCGGTGAGCGGCCCGAGGTTCAGCTCCACTCCGCCGGCCGCCGGCACGCCGGCCACGAGCCGGGTCACGTCGTCGGGGCGGGGCGGCGGCCACACGGACAGGACGATCAGCAACGGTTGCTGTGGCGCGACGCGGCAGAGTCGGGCGATGAGGCCGAGCGAGGCGGGATCGACCCACTGCAGGTCGTCGAGGACGAGCGCGGTCGGGCCCCGGCTGCACAGCTCGTCGACGAGGGCGAAGATCTCCTCGCCGATCAAGAACCCGGCCGGATCGGTGCCGCCGGCGGCCTGGGCATCGAGCCGGGCGGCAACCCGCGCCCGCCAGGAATCGGCGGTGTCGGAGCGGACACCGAGCGCGTCGACGAGCACACCGAACGGGCGACGCCGCTCCAACTCGTAGGCCGACGCGGCGTGCACGGTGAGCCCGTGGTCGGCCGCCGCCGCGGTGAACAAGTCGAGGACGTGGGTCTTGCCGATTCCGGGCTCCCCGACGATGACGACCGCCGAACCCCGCCCGTCGACCGCGGCGCGCCGAGCGCACGCCGTCAGCGTCGCCAGCTCTGCCTGGCGACCCACCACGTCGTGAGCATACGACAGGTTCAGTCAGGTGGCCGATGTCTCGGGGGTCCGGCGGCTCGACACTCTCGCCATGCGCGCCATCGCCCCATCGCCGGATCCGTCGAGCTCACGCGCCCTGGACGAGGAGCACGTCGTCGACGCCCTGCTGGTGGTGGCCAACGCCTTCGTCACGCTCGACGCCCAGGTGCTGCACCACGTCTACGCCGCCGATGCCGACTGGATCGACGCGTCCGGGAGGTCCCTCCACGGCCGGGAGGCCATCGTCCGGCACCTTCACGACCTGTTCACGGCGCCCCACTTCTCGCCCGGCACCCTGGTCGGCCGGCCGACCCTGTCGTTGCGCTGGCTCGACCGCGACGCCGTGGTCGCCACCACCTACCTCGAGCGCCGGAGCCGGCACACGCTCGACGGGCAGACGTTTCCACCCCTGCGCAGCCACTCGCTGAAGATCCTCACCCGCCGCGATCCGGACGGCTGGGAGATCGTGTCGGAGATCTACGCCGACGCGCGCGACGACCGCCGCTAGGACGCCGCCCGCTCAGCCGCGCCGGCTGCGAAGTCGACGGCGGCGGTGTCGACGACGCCGGCGGTGCGACCCGGCGCGTCCTGCCACGACCAGTACAGGTTGGTGTGCGAGATCACCTTGTCCGGCGGGGGCGCGCCCCACTGGGAGAGGTCCTCGGTGGTGTGGGCGTCGCCGACGAGGACGGCGTCGTAACCGCGGGTGAAGGCACCGTGGAGGGTCGAACGGATGCAGGCGTCGGTCTGGGCTCCGGAGACGACGAGCCGGCCGACGCCGCGCGCGGCAAGCTCCGCCTCCAGATCCGTGTCCTCGAACGAGTCGCCGTAGTGCTTGTGGACCAGCGGCTCGGACTCCGCCCGCTGGAGCTCGTCGACGTACTGCCACTCGTCGCTGCCCTCGCGCAGGTTGTCGTCGGAGTGCTGCACCCAGATGACGGGGACGTCCTGGGCCCGCGCCTTGTCGACGAGGGTGCTGATGTTGCCGATCACTTCGTCGCGCTGGTGGGCACCGGCGACGACGCCCTTCTGCACGTCGATGACCAAGAGCGCGGTGTTGGGCCGGTTCGACAAGCTCGTCATTTTGGGAACCTCCTCGAAGTCAAATCCGCAACTGTGGTCACAGAACGACACAAAGTGTCGCCTGGTGTCAACAGTTGTGAAAAGCGACACTGGTACCACGACCGCCGGGGACGGGTGGCTGTACCACCTTCCTGGCCGTCCGGCGAGTGTGGTCGACTGGATCGGATGGGCGACGAGGCGAGCCTCCAACGCGCCGAGCTGGCCGAGTTCCTGCGCGCCCACCGCGAGGCCCTGACGCCGGAAATGGTCAAGCTCCCCCGCGGCCGCGGCCGGCGCACGCCGGGTCTGCGCCGAGAGGAGGTCGCCCTCCTCGCCGGGGTGTCGGTGACCTGGTACACGTGGCTGGAGCAGGGCCGGCGGATCAACGCCTCGACAGACGTGCTGCGGGCGATCGGGCGGGCGTTACGCCTCGACGACGCCGGGCAGGAGCACCTCGTCTCGCTCACCCATCCGGTCAACGCGACGACGCCGCTCGCCACGCCGGACGAGGTCCCGAGCGCGCTGCGCCGGCTGATCGACGGGTTCGACCCGGGTCCGTCGTACGTGCTCGGGCCGCACTGGGAGTTCGCCGCGTGGAACGCGGCCGAAGCCCGGCTGTACCCGCGGATCGGGCGGCTGGAGCCGCCGCAGCGCAACCTCATCTGGGTCCTGTTCGCCGACCCGGCGGTGCGGGACCTGATCGTCGACTGGGACATCCACGCCCGCCAGGCGCTGGCGGAGTTCCGGGCGGGCACGATCGCCGTGCGCCACGACGCCGAGATGGCGCAGCTGGTCGACGAGCTGTGCGACACCAGCGAAGAGTTCCGGCGGTGGTGGCCCGAGCATGACGTCGCCCGGTTCGAGACCCGGCTGCGGCGGTTCAACCATCCCCGCGCCGGTCTGCTGACGTTCGAGTACCAGCAGCTGACGCCCTCGGAGTGGCCGTCGCTGCGCGTGGTGGTGATGCTCCCCGTGCCCGGCGACGACTCGGCCCAACGACTCGCCGTCCGCCACCACGTCGCCTGATCTCCGGTTTCAACCGACAGGTCGGACGCGGCGATACGGTCGGGCGCGTGAATGGCGACCCGATGTCGACCGTGACCGAGGCAACGAGGGCGCTGCAGGCCGAGGGGTACACCGGGAACTGGTTCTCCACGGAGCACGGCCGCCTCGTCTGCGGCGAGTGCGGCGCCGAGTTCGATCCGGCCGACGTCACCGTCGAACAGGTGCTGCGCTTCGAGGGGCAGTCCGACCCCGACGACGAGATGATCGTGTTCGCCGTGCGGGGGCCGTGCGGAGACCGCGGCATCTACAGCGCCGCCTACGGGCCGTACCAGAGCCCCGAGGACGCCGCGGTGATCAGCAAGCTGCCGAGAGGACACAGATGACCGATCTCGTCGAGCGGCCGGACCTGGCCGCCCTCGCCGGCTACGAGTTGAACGATCGCTTCCGGCTCGAGCAAGGCCGGGTCTTCCTCACCGGCGTGCAGGCCATCGCCCGGCTGCCGATCGACCAACTGCGCATCGACCGCCGGAACAAGCTCCACACCGCGGCCTTCGTCTCCGGCTATCAGGGCTCGCCGGTCGGGACGTTCCAGGAGGAGGTGTCGGCGGCGGCGGCGACCGTGCCGGACCTCCCGATCCTCGTCCGGCCCGCCGTGAACGAAGAGCTCGCCGCCACCGCGGTGATGGGCAGCCAGCTCGTCGACGCCCTCGACGACAAGCGCTACGACGGCGTGATCGGCGTCTGGTACGGCAAGGCGCCGGGTCTCGACCGCGCCGGCGACGCCATCCGCCACGGCGTGTTCGCCGGCACCGCCCGCCACGGCGGCGTGATGGCGGTCGTCGGCGACGACCCGATGGCCAAGTCCTCCACCCTCCCCAGCTCCAGCGACGCCACCCTCGTCGACCTGCACATGCCGATCCTGTTCCCCGGCGACGTCCAGGAAGCCCTCGACCTCAGTCGCCACGCCATCGCCCTTTCCCGCACGAGCGGCATCTGGGTCGGCATGAAGCTGGTCGCGCCGATCGCCGACGGCACCGGCACGGTCGACGTCCATCCCGACCGCGTCCAGCCGGTGATGCCGACGATGGAGTTCGACGGCGCGGTGTTCGTCCCCCACCCGAGCGGGCGCCTGCTCACGCCGTACACGCTCGAGATGGAGCGCGAGTTCCAGCAGGTGCGCTCCGAGCTCGCCCGGCGCTACGGCGTCGCCAACCAGCTCAACCGGGTGACCGTCACCGGACCGGACGACTGGATCGGCATCGCCGCCAGCGGGCACACCTACCACGAGCTACGCGAGGCGCTCGGGCTCCTCGGGCTCGCCGACGACCGGGCCCTCCGCGACGCGGGCGTGCGCCTGTTCCACCTGCTGATGCCGGTACCGGTCGACGAGGAGCAGGTGCGCCAGTTCGCCCACGGCCTCGCCGAGGTGCTCGTCGTCGAAGAGAAGAACCCCACCCTCGAGCTGCTCGTCAAGAGCGCGATGTACGACTCCGCCGAGCGGCCCCGGGTCGTCGGCCGCCACGACGAGCGAGGCGAACTGCTCGTCCCCGGCACCGGGCTGCTCGACGCCGACCGCCTCATCGAGCCGCTCCACCGACGGCTCTCCGCCCGGCTCGGCGACGACCGCCTCCGTCCCCTGCCGCCCCGCCGTGAGCCGTCCCGCATCCCACTCATCGTCAACCGCACCCCGTTCTACTGCAGCGGCTGTCCGCACAACCTGAGCACGCGCAACCCCGAGGGCACGCTCGTCGGCGGCGGCATCGGCTGCCACGCGATGGTCGCGTTGATGGACGCCGAACGGGTGGGCGACGTCGCCGGGCTGACGGCGATGGGCAACGAGGGTGCGCAGTGGATCGGGATGGCGCCGTTCGTCGATCGCGACCACCTCGTCCAGAACCTCGGTGACGGGACGTTCTTCCACTCCGGGTCGCTGGCGGTGCGAGCCGCTGTCGCCGCCGGCGTAGACATCACGTACAAGCTGCTCTACAACGGCACGGTCGCGATGACCGGCGGCCAGGACCCGCCGGGCGTCATGACGGTCCCCGAGGTCGTCCAGTCGCTGCTCCTGGAAGGGGTGAGCCGGGTCATCGTCACGTCCGACGAACCGGACAAGTGGCGGGGCGCCGACTTCGGCCGGCTGGCACCCGGGCGGGTCGACGTCCGCGACCGCGGCCAGCTGATCGAGAGCCAGGTCGAGCTGGCCGCCACCCCCGGCGTCACGGTCCTCCTCCACGACCAGCAGTGCGCGGCCGAGAAGCGGCGGGCCCGCAGCCGCGGCCGGATGACCAAGCCGAGCTTCCGGGTGGTGATCAACGAGCGGGTGTGCGAGGGGTGCGGCGACTGCGGCGACAAGAGCAACTGCCTGTCCGTCCAGCCGATCGACACGCCGTACGGGCGCAAGACCCGCATCCACCAGACGAGCTGCAACTGGGATCTCTCGTGCATCCAGGGTGACTGTCCGGCCTTCGCCACGGTGACCGTGGAGAAGACCGAACGCCGGGCGCCGGCGACCGCCGTGGCGACCACCGCCGATCCGTCGGACGGGCTGCCCGACCCGCAGCCGATCGTCCCGCCCGAGAACTTCACCGTGCGCCTCGCCGGCATCGGGGGCACCGGCGTGATCACGGTCAGCCAGGTCCTCGGCACGGCGGCGATGCTCGACGGGTGGACCGTCCGCGGCCTCGATCAGACCGGCCTGTCGCAGAAGGCCGGGCCCGTCGTGAGCGACCTGCGCCTCAGCCGGACCCTCGTGCCGGCGTCGAACCACGCCAACAGCTCCGGCGTCGACTGTCTGCTCGCCTTCGACCTGCTGGTCGCGGCGAGCGACACCAACCGGGTCGGGGCCGACCCCGCGCGCACCGTGGTGATCGGCTCGGTCGCGGCGACCCCGACCGGGGCGATGGTGTCGCACCCGACGACGGCGTACCCCGAGCTGTCGGCGCTGACCGGACGGCTCGGCGAGGTGTCACGCGCCCCGGACAACCGCTTCGTGGACACGGCTGCGCTGGCGGTCGGCCTGTTCGGCGACACCACGACGGCGAACGTGATGCTGCTCGGGGTCGCCGTGCAGCACGGCGCGATCGCCGTCGACCCGGCGCGGATCGAGCGGGCGATCGAGCTCAACGGCGTCGCGGTGGAACGCAACGTCGCCGCCTTCCGGTGGGGCCGGCGCTGGGCCGCCTTCCCGGCGGAGGTGGAGCAGGCCGCCGGCTTGACCATGCCGGCGGAACCGGAGACGACCGGCCAGCTGATCGACCGGCTCGCGGCCGACCTGGTCGACTACCAGTCCGAGGGCTACGCCCGGCGGTTCCTCGACCTCGTCGACGTCGCCCGGTCCGCCGAGCAGCGGGCGGCGCCCGGGAGCGTGGCGTTCACCGAGGCGGTCGCCCGCCACGGCCACAAACTGATGGCGTACAAGGACGAGTACGAGGTCGCCCGGCTGCTCGTCGCGCCCGAGGCGCGGGCCGCCTACGAGGCGGTCGGCGGCCGCGGCACCAAGGTCACGTGGCGCCTGCACCCGCCGATGCTGCGGGCACTCGGGATGAAGGAGAAGATCAAGCTCGGGCGCCGGTCCCGGCCGGTGCTCGCCGCCCTCGCCCGCGCCAAGCGGCTGCGCGGCACGGTCGCCGATCCGTTCCGGTGGGCGAAGGTGCGCCGGGTCGAGCGGGCGCTGATCCCCGAGTACGAGCGGGCGATCCGCCAGGTCGCCGACCGGCTCACCGCCGACAACCTCGACGACGCCGTCACGATTGCGTCGCTCCCTGACCAGGTTCGGGGCTACGAGGAGCTCAAGCTCCGGCGCGCCGCCGCCTACCGGACCGAGCTCGCCGACCGCCTCAACGGGTTCTTGCCGCGGAAACGGTCGCCCTAGCAGCCGGATCAGCAGCAGAGACGAGGGCGGCGCCGACGATGCCGGCCTCGTTGGTGAGCCCGGCCGGGACGAGCTCGGCATCGACGTCGATGTACGGCAGCCACTTCTCGGACTTCCGGCTCACTCCCCCGCCGACGATGATCAGGTCCGGCGAGAACAGCTTGACGACGGTCTTCAGGTAACGCTCGACCCGCCTGGCCCAGTCCTTCCACGACAGCCGCTCGCGGTCGTGGGCGCTGGCCGCCGCCCGGTGTTCGGCGTCGTGGCCGTCGATCTCGAGGTGGCCGAGCTCGGTGTTCGGGACGAGCATCCCGTCGATGAACAACCCGGAGCCGATCCCGGTGCCGAACGTGAGCACGAGCACGACCCCGTGGCGGCCGCGGCCGGCCCCGTAGCGCATCTCGGCCAGCCCGGCCGCGTCGGCGTCGTTGACGACGCGGACCTCGTTGCCGATCACCTTGGTGAATAAGGCGTCGGCGTCCGTCCCGATCCACGACTTGTCGACGTTGGCCGCGCTGAGCGTCACACCGTTGCGGACGACGGCGGGGAACGTCACGCCGACCGGCCCCGTCCAGTCGAAGTGCCGGACCAACTGACCGACGACCTCGGCCATCGTGTCGGGGACCGCCGGATGCGGAGTGAGGATCTTGAACCGCTCGTCGGTGAGCTCACCGGTCGCCAGATCGACCGGCGCAGCCTTCATCCCCGAGCCGCCGATGTCGATCCCGAACGCGCGACCCTCCGTCACTGCGGGCCACGGTAATCCGGGACGGCTGGCCACTCCTTGCGCACCTTGAGGACCTTGTACGCCTCGAGTGCATCAGCGGTCCCGCAGACGGGGCACGATCCCGGCGGCTTCACCGGTGGGCGGGGGATCACGACGAGCAGCTTGTCGCAATTGACGCACCGCCGATTGGACAGCGGGAAGGCGGCCTCGTTGTCGGCGATCTTCTGCTTCAGCTTGGGATCGCAGGTGGCCACTGCTGCGCCGTCACTGAACACGGTCACCGGACCGTCCTCGCTCACGACGAACGCGACCGTCTCGGGGTGATCGAACGTGAACCGGCGGGCGGAGCGGTGCCGCATGCCGCGAGGGTCGCTGATGATCGCGTCGGCGCGGGCCGACACGTTGAGGCCTACGCCGAAGTGCCGGACCGTGCCGTTGGCATCGACGAGCGTCGCCAGGTCGGTCTGGGCGAGCGCGGTCAGCAACGCCGCGTAGTGGTGGCGCGCCTTGACGGAGAGGCGGGGGCTGGGGAACGAGGCCTCGGCGTCGAACCCGAAACTGGGGTCGTCCTCGGGCGGGCCGTCGTCGAGTCGCAGCAGCAGCGTCGCCCCGACGTGCCCGGGCGACAGCCAGTGCACGCTGAGCTCGAGGAGCCCGCGCAGGACCTCGTACGAGGCCATCGGCACGATCTTGCTCAGCGGCTCGAGCAGGGCCCCGGCGTTGGGCCGCACGGTCCACTCCCGGCCGTTCCAGTCGACGACCGAGTCGGGCATGAACAGCCGGGGCCGGCCGACCAGGGTGCGCTGGACGATGAAGGCGTCGGTCGCCTCCTGGATCTCGACCAGGTCGGCCTCCATCTGGACCGACCGACGGAAGTAGGCGAGGGCGAGCGAGTCGGTTTCGGCCTGCCCGTCGCGGTGGACGAGGAACGACGATCGGCCGTCGGCGAACGAACGGGCCCGATCCCGGTCGTACCCGTCGAGGTCGTGCAGCTCGACCAGGTCGCCGCCCACCAGCAGCGACCGCTCCGGGGGCAGGATCAGCGAGCCGTAGATCGGCCGGCGGGTCTCGTGGACCGGCGGCCGGCGGGCGTGGTCGAGCTCGTCGAGGATCCGCAGTCGCAGCGGGCCGTCGACCGGGAGATTGACGCCATCCTCCTCCAGTTCCTCGGCTAGCCGCCGCAACGGCCCCGATTCGACCTCAACCGACACGCCGACGACGCTACCGACTTCCCCGTTTGTGAGAAGCGGCACGTCGGCGCGGTCCGGCGGCGACTTGAATGGCGGGATGGAACGACCTGCGGTCGTCGCCGAGGGGCTGGTCAAGCACTTCGGCGACGTGCATGCCCTCGACGGCGTCGACATCAGCGTCCCGGCCGGATCCGTGCTCGGGCTGCTCGGCCCCAACGGGGCCGGCAAGACCACGGCGGTCCGGATCCTGACCACGATCCTCCGGCCGGACCGAGGGCGGGCCGAGGTGCTGGGCGTCGACGTCACTGCCCACCCGCAGCAGGTGCGTGCCAGCATCGGGCTTGCCGGGCAGTACGCCGCCGTCGACGAGAACCTGACCGGCCGGGAGAACCTGATCCTGGTCGGCCGGCTCACCCACCTCCCCCGGGCCGAGATCACCCGCCGCGCCGAGGAGCTGCTCGTGGGCTTCGACCTGGAGGATGCCGCCGACCGCCCCACCAAGACCTACTCGGGTGGGATGCGCCGCCGCCTCGATCTCGCCGCCGCGCTGGTCCACCGCCCGCCGGTGCTGTTCCTCGACGAGCCGACGACGGGACTGGATCCTCGCTCCCGCGCCGAGCTGTGGCGGGTGATCGAGGAGCTCAAGGCCGAGGGGGCGACCTTCCTCCTCACGACGCAGTACCTCGAAGAGGCCGACCGGCTCGCCGACCAGATCTCGGTCGTCGACCACGGCCGGGTCATCGCCGAGGGCACGGCCACCGAGCTGAAGCGACGGCTCGGGGCGACGATCATCCACATCGAGCTGACCGATCCGGCCCGCGGCCCGGCGGCCAAGGACGCCCTAGCCGGGCTCGGAACCGTCCGCACCGGCATCGACGGCGACTGCATCGAGCTCCACGTCGAGCACTCCGGGCCGGCGCTCGTCGATGCCGTGCGCGTCCTCGACTCGGCGTCGCTCGAGCCGGCGGCGATGACCGTGCGGGAGCCGAGCCTGGACGACGTGTTCCTCGAACTGACCGGCAAGCCGCCCGAGGAGCTGGAGAGCCTCGAAGGGAGCGTGCGATGACTGCGGCCGTGCTGACACCCACCGCCCCGGCCAAGGCGCCGTCGGGACTGCGCTTGGCCCTCGTCGACGCGGTCACGATGACGTGGCGCAACCTGCGGGCGATGACTCGCGTGCCCGAGGTCATCGTCTTCTCGACGATCCAGCCGATCATCTTCGTGCTGACGTTCCGCTATGTCTTCGGCGGCGCCGTCGGCGCGAGCTATCCCGGTCCCGGGGACTACACGGACTTCCTGATGCCGGGGATCTTCGTCCAGACCGTCGTCTTCGGCGCCCTCAACACGGGCATCGGCCTGTCCGAGGATCTCGCCAAGGGGTTGGTCGAGCGGTTCCGCTCGCTGCCGATGGCCCGTTCGGCCGTGCTCGCCGGACGCACCACCGCCGACGTGGTGCGCAACCTCCTCGTCGTCGCGCTGATGGTCATCGTCGGGTTCCTGGTCGGCTTCGACATCTTCGCCGGGTGGCTGGCGTTCGCCTTCGCCATCGTGCTGTTGCTGCTGTTCGGCTTCGCGATGTCGTGGGTGTTCGCCCTCGTCGCCCTCAGCGTGCCGAACGCGGAGGCGGCCCAGGCGGCCTCGTTCCCGATCCTGGCGATCCTCGTGTTCGCGTCGAACGCGTTCGTCCCGGCCGAGACGATGCCCGGCTGGCTCCAGGCCTACAACGAGGTCAACCCGGTCTCGATCGTCGTCGACGCGGTGCGCGCGCTCTGCCTCGGCGGCGAGACGCTCGAGCCGGTGCTCAAGGCATTCGCGTGCATCGCCGGCCTGTTGATCGTGTTCGTGCCCCTCGCCGTGAACAAGTACCGCCGAGCCGTCTAGCCCGCGGTTGCGTCTGCCGAAGTCTGGGCGAATCTCAACCGATGCGGTGACACCAACGGTTAGAACCCCTCGCCCGGTCGCAGCTCGGCGATCCCGGACGGCGGTTTGGCCGGCGCCGGCCGGGTCGGGTCGCACGGATCGTTCGGGCGCACGACGGCTCGGCCGTCGGGGCGGGCCCGGAACGCGCGGGCCTGCGTCAGCACGTACTCGGGTGCGCCCGGCGCCCCGAGGTCGGTGAGCACCGTCCGGCACTGCACGGGCGCCGGGGGCGTCCACCGCAACGCCCCGCTCGTCCAGTACAGCGGCGAGATCACGTACTTCGAGTAGACCTCGAGCCACCGGGCCTGGTACTCGCGGGGGGTCAGGGTGTTGCCACCGATCGGTGGGACGGTGTCCCACTCCGCACCCACCGGCACGTGGCCGAGGTACCACGACACGGGCACCGTCGAGATGTCGCCGTTGTTGGTGTTGAGGATCCGGGTGGCCAGCTCGATCGCGGCGGCGTCCTGGACATGCGGTGGAGCGTCCTTCGCCCGGGCGTACCCGCCGTACCCGCCCCACGTGCTGTCGAGGAACTGGTAGGCGCCGGACGCGGTCGACGTGCTGGCCTGGGCCGTGTAGTCGCCGCCCGACTCGAGCGTGCGGATCGTGGCCAGGATCGGGCCCAGCTCGGCCGGCACGGCCGCCACGATCGGGAGGTCGGCCTCCTCGCAGTGCCCCGGGCTGTCGTAGCGGGCGTCGCCGACCTGCAGGGCACCGGCGTCGACCGGCGTGTATCCGTCCGGGCCGACCCACATCCTGGCGTCCACGACGTCCGACCCCGGATGGCCACCACTCAGCGACAGCGGCAACCACGTGCCGGGGAGCTGCGCCTCCCGCCACCCGGTGGCGAGGAACGCCGCGGCGGCGGCGGACCGCCGCGGACCCACCGCCCGACCCTGCCCGGCGGGCGTCGGCGCGGCGAGCGCGGTCGCCTGCCGGGTCCCCGGCGCACCGGCCGGGCAGTTCACGTCGCGCTGGGCGAGCCGCAAGCTCCAGAACGGGTTGATCGCCTCGCCGTCGGGGCGGTGGATCTCGACGTGGGCGTGAGGAACCGAGTACTCCGAGTTGCCGCTGTCGCCCATGAACCCGAGGAACTGACCGGCCCGTACCGTCGCCCCCGGGACGATGCCGGGAGCGAACCGCCACCCGCCGTTGTCGGTGCCGTCGTCCGTCCCGGGAGTGTCGTTGTTCATGTGGTACACCATGTACTGCCAGCCCTCGCTGTCGTGGATCTCGATCCCGAAGCCGGCGGTGGGATGGTCGACAAGGTGGTCGATCACCCCGTCGTGCATGGCGACGATCGGTTGGAGGCGGTCACCGATGAGGTCGTTGCCCTTGTGGGCCCGCGTGCACCCGTCTCGGCACGCGCCGAAGTCGTTGTAGTACGAGACCGGGCCGACGACCGGGAAGGTGATCGACCGGATCTGTCCGGGATCGACCTTGCCCTGCGGCACGACCACCCGCCCGGAGGGCACCTGCACGGGTGGCTCAGCCGGGTCGCTGTCCTGGTCATCCGGCTGGTGGGGAGGCGGCCGGGTCGGCCCGCGCTGCGGTCGGTCCGGCGGTTCCGCCGGAACGGTCGTGGTCGTCGTCGGACCGTGGGGAACGGTCGTGGTGGTCGTGGTTGTGGTTGTCGTCGTCCGCGGCGGCGACGTCGTGTGCGGCGGCGTCGACGTGGTCGTCGTCGAGCTCCCAGGCACGGTGGTAGGCGTGCTGGACGGGGTCGTCGTCGAGCTGTCGGGCACCGTCGTCGTCGGCTCGGTGGACTCGGGCGAGGTCGTCGACGTGGTGGTGGTGGTGGTGGGCGGCTCGGTGGTCGGCGACGTCGACGTCGTCGTCGACTCGCACGGCACGGTTTCCGTCGTCGACGGTTCGGTGGTCGTCGTCGTCGTGGTAGTCGTGGTGCTCGTGGTGGACTCGCAGTCGGGCGCCGCCGCGGCCGCAGCCAGGCGAGCGGCCCGTCGGGCGGCGCGACCCTCGCCTTCGGTGCGCGGGGCGTCCTGCGTCGCCGCGGCCCGCGTGGCGGGCGCGGGC
>JBKOUV010000232.1:0-7643 GCA_046723555.1 Actinomycetota bacterium
CAGCTTGGGAAGCTGATGTTCTGCCATTGAACTACATCCGCGGGTTGGAGCGAGGTTAGCGGACGGCAGCCGATCCCCGCCGGGCCGTCTGGCTACGGTGTGACGCGTGGTCCAGCCGGCCGTGTTGAGCCTCCCGTCCGACCGCGACGGGGTGCTTTCGAGCCAGCATCTGATGGCGGCGATTGGCTCGGGGGTGATCGACGCCAACCCGTTCACGATCCCCGCCCAGAACGTCCAGCCGGCGAGCCTCGACCTGCGCCTCGGCGAAGTGGCGTACCGGATCCGATGCAGCTTCCTCCCCGACAAGCAGACCGTCGAGCGCAAGGTCAAGGACTTCATCATCGACGAGCTCGACCTCCACCGCGAGGGCGTCGTGCTGGAGACCAACCGGCCCTACCTCATCCCGCTCAAGGAGCGCCTTTCGCTGCCGGACAACGTCCGCGGCAAGACCAACCCGAAGAGCTCCACCGGCCGGATCGACGTCTTCACCCGGGTCATCACCGACGAGAGCTACCGCTTCGACGAGATCGCCTTCGGATACTCCGGCCCGCTGTACCTCGAAGTCGTCCCGCTCTCCTACGCGATCCGGGTCCGTGAGGACCTGACCCTGAACCAGCTCCGGCTCTCCGTGGGGCACCCCGAGCTCGACGACGCCGAGCTCCGGCGCAGCCATTCGGAGCAGCCACTCCTGTTCAGGGACGGCGAGCCCGTCGAGCCCGACCGGCTCGCCCTGGCCAACGGGATGTTCCTCGGGCTCGATCTCCGCGGCGACGAGTCCGGCCGGGTCGGCTACCGCGCCCGTGACAACGCTCCGCTGCTCGACGTCACCCGCGCCGATCCCGTCGACCACGAGCCGTACTGGGAACCGGTCAAGCGCGAGGGCGGTGACCGGGTCGTCCTGACCCCCCAGCGCTTCTACCTGCTGATGTCCGACGAGGCGGTGTGCGTGCCGCCCGACCTGGCCGCCGAGATGACGGCCTACGACCCGACCAGCGGTGAGCTGCGCACCCACTACGCCGGTTTCTTCGACCCTGGCTTCGGCTACGACGCCGGCGGCGAGTTCCGTGGCTCGCGCGCCGCGCTCGAGGTCCGCGCCCATGACGTCCCGTTCATGATCGAGCACGGCCAACCGGTCTGCAAGCTCACGTTCGAGCGGATGCTCGAGGCGCCGGACACGCTGTACGGCCGTGACGCCGGCTCGTCGTACCAGCTCCAGCAGGACACGCTGAGCAAGCACTTCCGTCGGCCGTAGCGCGGCGCCCCATCCAGCGCGGCGCAGGCGCCGAACCTGACGCGTGGAACGTCCCTCCCGAACTCTTGGCGCATTGACGGGACTCGTCGCCGCGGCGGTGGCGCTGGCGGTGGCCGAGCTGCTCGCCGGACTCAACCGGTCGTGGCGCTCGCCCGTGCTCGACGTCGGCGACCGCCTCATCGACGCCGCCCCGCCGTTCGTCAAGGAGTTCGCCATCGACACGTTCGGCACCAACGACAAGCCGGCGCTGTTGATCGGGATCGCGATCTTCCTCGGTCTGTACGCCGCGGTGGTCGGCGTGATCGCTCTTCGTCGCCGGTTCGCCTTCGGGGTCGCCGGCGTGGCCGTCTTCGGGGCGATCGGCGCCTGGGCGGCGCTGAGCCGGCGAACCAGTGCACCGGTCCACGTCGCCCTCCCGTGCGTGGTCGGCGCGCTGGCCGGCATCGGCGCGCTGTGGCTGACCCACCAGCGCCTCGCCCCGTCACCAGTGGTCGCCGCCGACACTCCTGCCGGCGCCACCGACCGCCGCCAGTTCTTCCGCCGCTCCGGCGCCGTGCTCGGCGCGCTCACCGGCGTCGCCGCCCTCACCGGAGCGGCCGGCCGGCGCCTGGCCAGCCGCTTCAGCGCCGCCGAGTCGCGCGCCGACGTCCTCCTGCCCCGGCCCGTCGAGCCGCTGACTCCGCTCCCTCACACCGTCCAGACCGGGGTGACCGGGATGACTCCGTTCATCACACCGAACGCCGACTTCTACCGGATCGACACTGCGCTCGTGGCGCCCCAGGTCCCGACCGACGGCTACCGACTGAAGGTCGTCGGGATGGTCGATCATGAGCTCGAGCTGACCTATGACGACCTCGTCGCCCGACCGATGATCGAGCGCGACATCACCCTCACCTGCGTCTCCAACGAGGTCGGGGGTCGCTACGTCGGCACCGCCCGCTGGCTCGGCACGAGGCTGGACGACCTGCTACGCGAAGCCGGGGCGCAACCCGGGGCCGACCAGGTCGTCGGGCGTTCGGTCGACGGCTTCGAATGCGGCTTCCCGGTCGAGACGGCGATGGACGGCCGCGACGCGATGATCGCGATCGGGATGAACGGGGAGCCGCTCCCCATCGAGCACGGCTTCCCCGCCCGGCTGATCGTGCCCGGCCTCTACGGGTTCGTCTCCGCCACCAAGTGGCTGACCGAGATCGAGCTCACCACGTTCGCCGAGTTCGACCACTACTGGCTGCGGCGGGGCTGGGCACAGAAAGCCCCGATCAAGTTGATGAGCCGGATCGACACACCCCGCGGCCTGGCCGAGGTCCCGGCTGGTGTCGTGCCGGTCGCCGGGGTCGCGTGGGAGCAGACGGTCGGGATCCAGGGCGTCGAGGTGCAGATCGACGATGGCTCGTGGCAGCCCACCGAGCTCGCCGACGCGCCGAGCAACGACACGTGGCGGCAGTGGCGCTACCGCTGGAACGCTACGCCCGGGCGGCACTCGATCACGGTGCGGGCGATCGACAAGAACGGTGCAATCCAGACCCCCGAGCGCGCCGAACCAATCCCCGACGGGGCCGCCGGCCATCACCAGATCGTCGTGATCGTCGTCTGAGCCCGATCCCGCCTGAACCTCCCAGAAAGGACCCGCCCAAATGAGGATTCGCCGTACCCACGCCGCGCTCGCCGGCCTGGCCGCGCTGACCTTCGCCGTCGCCGCGTGCGGCGGCGACGACGACAGCGGAGCACCCGCCAACGCGCCCTCCGCCGACGGCGCGGCTCCGGCCGGCACCGAGCCGATGACGACCGACGCCGCCGGCGCCGCCCTCGAGCCGTCCGGTCCCGCGTGCTCGAGCATCCCGAACGATGGCGAAGGCAGCTTCGCCGGCATGGCCGACGACCCGGCGGCCACCGCGGCGTCGAACAACCCCGAGCTGTCCACCCTGTTCGCCGCCGTGCAGGCCGCCGGCCTCGTCGACACGCTCAACGGGGAAGGCCCGTTCACGATCTTTGCCCCGGCGAATTCGGCGTTCGAGCAGATTGCGGCTGACCAGCTCGATGCGTTGCTCGCCGATCCCCCCGGCGACCTCACGTCGATCCTCACCCTGCACGTCGTCGCCGGCCAGCGGCTGAGCAGCGCCGACCTTGCCGAGGTCGGATCGGTCGCGACGGTCAACGGGGAGGAGATCACCTTCGCCGCTGATGGCGACTCCATTTCGGTCAACGGTGGTCAGGCGAAGGTCGTGTGTGCCGACGTGCCGACGGCCAACGCCACCGTCCACATCATCGACGGAGTCCTGATGCCCAGCGCGATGGACGCTTCTGGGCAGGGCGCCGCCCTCGAGCCGTCGGGTCCGGCGTGCTCGAGCATCCCGATGCGCGGCGAGGGCAGCTTCCGCGGCATGGCGGACGACCCCGCCGCCACCGCGGCGTCGAACAACCCCGAGCTGTCCACGCTGGTGTCGGCGGTGCAGGCCGCCGGGCTGGTCGACACGCTCAACGGCGAGGGTCCGTTCACGATCTTCGCCCCGGCGAACTCGGCATTCGCCAAGCTCCCCCCGAACCAGCTGCGGGCCGTGCTCGACGATCCCGCCGGTCTGCTCACGACCGTCCTCACCTACCACGTCGTGGCCGGCGAGCAGCTCTCCAGCGCCGATCTCGCCGAGCGGGGTTCGGTCACCACGGTCGAGGGTGAGGAGCTCACGTTCAGCTCCGAAGGCGGGGCGCTGACGATCAACGGCGGGCAGGGCACGGTCGTGTGCGCCGACGTGCCGACGGCCAATGCCACGGTCCACATCATCGACGGAGTCCTGATGCCCGCGGCGTGACGGTCATGTGATGGCGGGAACCAAAGGCGGCAGCGAGGGACTGGAATCGGTCCCTCGCTGCCGCCGCGCGCGGGGCACCATCCGGGGCGCCGCCGGCTTCGAACACCTGGTGTGATCGTCTCCGCGTCTTCCCTGCTCGCCCCGCCGAGCGGCGTGTTGGCGCCGGTGTGTCCGCCCCGGCTTTTGGCGTTCTGGCAGATTGAAGGGTGCGTGGACGAAGAGACGGACAAGGGGAGACTCGACCTCGAGACGTGCATCACACGGGTCGCCGCCGGCGACGAGGTCGCCTTCGCGGCGATGTACGACCAGCTCGCGCCGACCGTGTTCGGCGTCGCCCGTCGGGTGCTGCGTGACCCCAGCCAGGCCGAGGAGGTCACCCAGGAGGTGTTCACCGAGATCTGGCGGCTGGCGACCCGGTTCGACGCCGGACGCGGCAGCGTCCGCTCCTGGGCGGTCACGATCGCCCACCGGCGGTCCGTCGACCGGGTGCGCAGCGAGCAGGCCCATCGCGACCGGCAAAACCGCGATGCCGCCGTGGACTTCGCCGCCGACCCGACGCCGGAGGACACCGCGGTCGACTCCGAGGATCGGGAGCGGGCGCGGGCGGCGATGGCGGATCTGTCCGACGCCCAGCGTGAGGCGCTCGAGCTGGCGTTCTACGACGGGCTCACCCACGTCCAGATCGCCGACCACCTCGGGATCGCGTTGGGTACCGTCAAGACCAGGATCCGTGACGGGTTGATCCGGCTCCGGGCGGCGATGGGGGTCCGGCAATGACCAACAGCATGGGCGACGATCAGCTGCGTGAGCTGCTCGCCTTGGAGGCGGTCGGCGCGCTGAGCGAGATCGAGCGGGCCGAGCTCGACGCCGCGATCGAAGACCGGCCGGACCTGCGGGCCGAGTTGGAGTCCTTGCGCGGCGCGGCGGCCACGATGGCCGACGCGGTGAGCGAACCGCCACCGTCGGGCTTGCGGGCGCGAGTGCTGGACACGATCGCGGCCACGCCGCAGGAGCTGCCCCTGCCGACGGCCGCGCCGGAGGTCATGGCCGAGCCGGAGCCGGAACAGCCGGTCGCCGCGGTCGTCCCGATCACCGCCGCCCGACGGCACCGATGGGCGCGTTGGGCTGCGGTTGCGGCGGCTGCCGCGGCCGCCGTCATCGCCCTGCTCGTGGTTTCGCCGTGGAGCGGCGACTCCACGGAAGAGCAGGTGGCCGCGGTCCTCAACGCCCCCGACGCCCGGACGATCGAGCTGACCGGTGAGCTGACCGGGCTGCGGCTCGTCCATTCCGCTTCCGTCGGGAACACCGTGCTCGAGGGCGAGGCGATCACCGCGCCCGAGGGCACCGACGTCTTCGAGCTGTGGCGCATCCTCGACACGGCGCCCGAGGCCGTCGTCCGGGAGTTCCGGCCCAACGACGACGGAACGGTGTCGGTGCTGATCTCGGGGGTCGATCCGGGCAACGACGTGTTCGCCGTGACGGTCGAGCCCGAGGGTGGGAGCGACCAGCCGACCAGCGAGCCCATCGCCATGACCGCCTAACTTTGGGGGTATGAGCGTCGCCGAGACGATCGCGCCGGTGTTCGCCGCGCTCGTCGGGGAGGACTCCCGCGTGCGCATCGAGTTCTGGGACGGCAGCAGCCTCGGCCCCGAGCCCGGCGCCCCCAATTCGCCGGGCACGCTGCGGGTGCTGTCGCCCGACGCCGTGCGCCGGATCCTGTGGAGTCCCAACGAGCTCGGGCTGGCCCGGGCGTACGTGGCCGGCGAGGTCGAAGCCGACGGTGACGTCTTCGCCCTCCTCGAAGCGTTGCGCGGCGGCGCGCCGCGGAGTCTCCGGTTCGGGATCTCCGCCGCCCCGCTCGCCGTGGCCGCGGCCCGCCGCCTCGACCTGGTCGGCCGGCCGCCCCCGCCGCCTCCGGAGGAGGCGCGGCTGCACGGCTGGCGCCACTCGCGGCGCCGCGACGCCGACGCCATCGGCCACCACTACGACGTCGGCAACGACTTCTACCGGCTGGTGCTCGGGCCGTCGATGACGTACTCGTGCGCCCGGTTCTCCGCCGACGGGATGGACCTCACCGCCGCCCAGGCGTCGAAACACGAGTTGATCTGCCGCAAGCTCGGTCTGCCGGAGCGGCCGGGAGCCCGGCTGCTCGACGTCGGGTGCGGGTGGGGGTCGATGGCGATTCACGCCGCGTCGCACTACGACGTCACCGCGGTCGGCATCACGATCAGCCGGTCGCAGGCCGACCTCGCCCGCAAGCGGGCCGCCGAGGCCGGCGTGGGCGACCGCGTCGACATCCGCCTACAGGACTACCGCGAGCTCGCCGGCGAGCGCTTCGATGTGATCTCGTCGATCGGGATGTCCGAGCACGTCGGGGCGAAGAACCTCGTCCAGTACTACACGATCCTGCGCGACGCCCTGCGGCCGCAGGGACGGCTGCTCAACCACGCGATCAGCTCGGTCGGGGGCTCGCGGATGCGGCGCACGTCGTTCATCGGTCGCTACGTGTTCCCCGACGGCGAGCTGATCGACGTGGCGGCGTCGGTGAAGGCGATGGAGGACGCCGGCTTCGAGGTCCGCGACGTCGAGTCGCTGCGCGAGCACTACGCCCGCACGCTGCGGGCGTGGGTCGGCAACCTGGAGGCGAACTGGGACGAGGCGGTGCGCCTCGTCGGCGAGCGGCGGGCGCGGGTCTGGCGCCTCTACATGGCCGGCTCGGCGGTGGGCTTCGCCGACGGCGGGATCAACGTGCACCAGGTGCTCGGCGTCGTCCCGACCCCGGACGGCGCCAGCGGCATGCCGCCGACCCGCCACGGCTGGACCACCGCCTGACGCACTGTCTGTGTCACCGCATCTGCTGTCGAACGCGGATCCGGTGACACAGACCGGCTGAGGTGGCCGGGCTCAGCTCAGTCCTGCGTGGTGGCGAACGGGACGGCGGGCCGGTCGAACCGGCGCTCGCCGGCCTCGAGCGCGTCGAGCAGGTGGATCGCGATGTCGGCGACCTTGATGTCGTCGCCCGCCCCGACGGCCTTGGTCCCGTCGTCGAGCATGACGTAGCAGAACGGGCAGGCGGTGGCGATCCGGCTGGCCCCGGTTGACAACGCTTCCGTCGAGCGCTCGTCGTTGACCTTCGACCCGACGGTCTCCTCCATCCACATCCGGGCGCCGCCGGCGCCGCAGCACATCCCCCGCGTGCCGTTGCGCGGCATCTCGACGACCTCGATGCCCTTGATCGAGCCGACGACCCGCCGCGGCGCGAGGTAGATGTCGTTGTGCCGGCCGAGGTAGCACGAGTCGTGGTACGTGAGGCGCTCCTCGAGCGTGGCCTGGCTGACGTCGAGCCGCCCGGAGGCGATCAACGACTCGAGCAGCTGGCTGTGGTGGTACACCTCGTAGTGGCCCCCGAGTTGCGGGTATTCGTTGAGCAGGGTGTTGAAGCAGTGCGGGCACTGGGTGATGATCTTGCGCACGCCCATCTCGTTGAGCATCTGCACGTTGGGCATGGCGAGCATCTGGAACAGGTACTCGTTGCCCGAGCGACGGGCGGGGTCGCCCGTGCACATCTCCGACGGTCCCAGCAC
>JBKOUV010000317.1:0-12058 GCA_046723555.1 Actinomycetota bacterium
CCGGCGTAGCGCTGCAGGACGGGGGCGAGCACGGCCGGGAGTTGGTCGAAGGGGACGTCGGCGCGGATCCGCTCGGCCAGGCGGTCCCCGCTCGGCGAGCCGCCGACGTACACGTCGTACGTACTCTTGGTCCGGCCGACGATGCCGATCTCGGCGGTGTACGGCCGGGCGCAGCCGTTCGGGCACCCGGTCATGTTGAGCCGCACGGCGGCGTCGCCATTGCCGGTGTCGGCGAACACCTTCTCCAGCTCGCCGACGAGGTCGGGCAGGACACGCTCCGCCTCGCCCAGCGCCTGCCCACACGTCGGCAACGCGGGGCAGGCGATCGCCAGCCGCCTCAGGTTGCTGACGTCACCGGCGAGAGGCACCCCGTGGTCACGCAGCCGCTGCTCGACCTCGCCGATGCGGTCGGGGGGGATCCCGAGCAGCAACACGTCTTGGCGCGGCGTGATCCGCAGCTCCTTGACCGTCCCGTCGGCGGCGAGCTCACGGAGCGCGGTGCGGATCGCCACGCCGTCGCGGTCGACGACCTTGCCCGACGGCACCGGCACGCCGAGGACGCCGTCGTGGACGCCGTGGTGGTCGTGCGCCGTCCACGCCGGCAGGTCGACCGGCGGCTCGAGGGGCGCGCCGGCCCGCCGACCGACCTGCTGACGCATCCACTCGATGCCGCGCTCGTCGACCAGGTACTTCAGCCGGGCGCGGTGGCGATCCTCGCGGTTGCCGTGGTCGCGCTGGGTGGTGATGACCGCCTCGACGACGTCGATGATCCGCTCCGGCGCGACCCAACCGAGCGGGCTGGCCAACCGGGGGTACGTGTCGTCCTCGCGTGCGTGGCTGAGACCGAGCCCGCCGCCGACGTAGAGCATGAACCCGGTGAGCTCTCCGCTCGTGCCGTCGGTCAGCGTCGGGACGATCCCGACGTCGTTCGCCAGCACGTCGACGCAGTTGTCGCCCGGCCATCCGACGGCGATCTTGAACTTGCGCGGCAGGTACACGTCGCCGTACACCGGCTCGGGATCGGCCGGCTCGGCCGTCACCGCCTTCTCGCCGTCGATCCACAGCTCCCAGTAGGCGCGGGTGCGGGGGCGGAAGCGGGCGACGAGCTGATCGACGAGCGGCCCGATGATCTCCTGGCGCTCGTCGGGCCACGGGCACCCCATGATGTTGCGGACCACGTCGCCGCACGCGGCGAGCGTGGTCAACAGGGTGTCGTTGATTCCCTTGACGAGCGGACGCAGCGAGCCCTTCGGAACCATGTGGAACTGCATCCCCTGGCGGGTCGTCAGGCGCATCGCCCCGTCGGCGAGCTCGGCCAACCGGTCCTGGGCGAGCCACTGCTGGGCGGTGATGCGACCGCCGGGCACCGACGTCCGCACCATGCACGAGTAGTCGAGCGGCAGCTTCTTCGACGCCCGCGCCCGCCGGACGTCGCGGTCGTCCTGCTGGTAGATCCCGTGGAACTTGAGCAGGGCGACGCTGTCGCCCTCGAACGAGTCGGTCGGGGCGCCGAGCTCGTCGGCGAGGTCGCCGCGCAGGTAGCGGCTGGCCCGCTTGACGTCCTCGAGGCTCACGACGCACCGCCGGCGACGCTCACGGGGACGTCGGACATCACGTGCAGCCCGCACTCGGTCTTGTCGGTGCCCGCCCAGCGACCCGAGCGGGGATCCTCGCCGTCGCCCACCGGACGGGTGCACGGCCAGCAGCCGATCGACGGGTAGCCGCGGTCGGCGAGCGGATGCTCCGGGAGCAGCTCGACCGCTTTGTAGTGGGCCACGTCGGCGTCGGTCCACGTGGCGAGGGGGTTGATCTTGGTGACCTGGTGGAGCAGGTCGACGTGCACGACCGGCGTGTTCGCCCGCCGCGGCGTGTCGGCTCGTCGCACGCCGGTGATCCACGCCGCCTTGCCGTCGAGCACCCGCTGCATCGGCTCGACCTTGCGGGCGTGGCAGCAGGCGTCGGTATCGGTGCGCCATTGATCCGGCTCGGCGTCGGCACGCGGATGAACGGTGCGCAGGTTGAGCCGGTAGCGCTGGCGGAGGTGGTCGGCGAACCACTCGGTCTCGGCGAACAGGTAGCCGGTGTCGAGGAGCACGATCTCCGTGTCGGGGATCGTCTGACTCACGAGGTGGACGAGGAGGGCGTCACCGAAACCGGCTGTCACGACGAGATCGTCACCGAACTCCTCGCCCGCCCATCTCAGGATCCGACGCGTCTCGCTCGGGGGAGCGTTCTCGAACACCCCACCAGTCAACCAAATCCCGACTAAGTCAATCAACTTTGTGAACATTGATTTCTGGTGTGAAATGCGTCCGATGCAGTTCGGCTATCCCGTGTTCCTCGACCTCCACGGGGTCGCGGTGCTGGTCGTGGGCGGTGGACCGGTCGCCGCCCGCAAGGTCGCCGGTCTGGCCGCCGCCGGAGCGTCGGTCCGGGTCGTCGCCCCCGACGTCAGCCCGGACCTCGACCGGGACCAGGTCGCGGAGCTGCACCACCGTCCCTACGAGCCGGGTGATCTCGACGGGGTCCGCCTGGTCGTCACCGCAACCGGCGACCCGGCCGTCGATGCCACCGTCGCCGCCGACGCCACGGCGGCCGGGATCTGGGTCAACGCGGCCGATCAGCCGTCCGACTGCACGTTCATCCTGCCGGCGGTCACGCGCAACGGACCGCTGACGGTGGCGGTGAGCACCGACGGGGCGAGCCCGGCGCTGGCCCGACGGCTGCGCGACCGGGCGGCCGAACTGCTCACCGATGAGGTGGTGGACCTGGCCTCCGAGTTGGCGACACGACGGGCGGCCGTGCGAGCGGCCGGGGGATCGACCGAGGCGGTGGACTGGTCCGAGCTGATCGACCCCGTCGTGCCGCCGTCGGCCTAGGGGTGGGCGTAGGACGGAGCGTCGGCGACCTCGAAGGCGATCTCGTCGACGTAGCAGTACCACCAGTCCTCGCCCGGCTCGTACGACTGGATGAGCGGGTGCTGCTCGGCGTGGAAGTGCGCCGTGGCGTGCTTGTTCGGTGAGCTGTCGCAGCAGCCGACGTGACCGCAGGTCATGCACATGCGCAGATGCACCCACCGGCCGCCGACGGGCAGGCAGTCCTCACAGCCCTCGCTCCGCGGGGCCACGTCGGCTCGCTGATCCATGTGGTCGCAGGGCTCGCTCATCCGTACTCCTCTCGATCGAGGTTCGACGAGATCATGCCGTACATTCACCGAGATGAGGACTCTCGGCGCGCTCGACCGTCTCGCGGGGCGGATCGTCGGGCGGCGGCGGGAGCTCGAGCTCGTGCTGGCGGCCCTGGATGCCGGTCGCCACGTTCTGATCGAGGGTCCCCCGGGCACGGGGAAGTCGACGTTGTTGCGGGCAGTCGCCGACGAGCTGCGGGTCGGGTTCGAGTTCGTCGAGGGCAATGCCGAGCTGACCCCGGCCCGGCTGGTCGGTCATTTCGACCCGGCCCGCGTGCTCGCCGAGGGATACGACCCCGACGTCTTCGTCGACGGGCCACTCGTCACCGCCCTGCGCGAGGGTGCCCTGCTCTACGTCGAGGAGCTCAACCGGGTCCCGGAGGAGACGCTCAACGTCCTGATCACGGTGATGAGCGAGCGCGAGCTCCACGTGCCGCGCCTCGGTCGGGTGGTCGCCGCGGGTGGCTTCCGCCTCGTCGCGGCGATGAACCCGTTCGACGCGGTCGGCACGGCGCGCATCTCGAGCGCGGTGTACGACCGGGTGTGCCGGCTGAGCGTCGACTACCAGACCGCCGACGAGGAGGCGGCCATCGTCGCCCGGGCGGTCGGCCGGGTCGACTCCGAGTGGGTCGCCCGGGTGGTCGAGCTGGTCCGCCGGACCCGGAGCCATCCGGACCTCCGGTTCGGCTCGTCGGTGCGCGGGGCGCTCGACGCCACGGCGGTCGTCGCGTCGCTGTCCTCGCTCCGCGGCCGCCCGGCGACCAGCCCGGACGTCGGTCTCGACGCCGTCCTCGTCGCCCTGTCCGGGCGGGTGCGGCTGCGCGAGGGATGCACCCGGACGGCGGAGGAGATCATCACCGAGCTGTGGTTCGAGGTCTTTGGTGACGGCTCGGCCGACCCGGCGAAGGGCGACGGCGACGCAGCGGGAAAAGCCTCGGCCCCGGCGGGGGCGTCCCCTTCCTGAAAGAGGGCGCCGCGGCGGCGGCCGCGATCGATGACGCCCGCCGCTCGACGCTGTCGCGGCGCGAGCTGGCCCGGCACCCGGACTTCGACCGGGTCTCGCCGGAGGTCGGAGCCCTCGACGAGGCGGCCTTCGACGAGCTGATGGCGGAGGACCCGGACAACGCCCTCGGGCTCCTCGCCGACATGACGCGAGCGACGGACGGTCGGCTGCGGGAGCTCGCCCGCCGCCTCGCCGGGCGGCTGGTCCTCGATGTCGCCCGCCGCGGTCCGAGTCGTCCGCGCGGCATCGGTCGCATCGCGGTGGCGCGCTATCAACCCGACGCCGGGGACCTCGACGTCGATGCCAGCGCCGAGGCCCTCGTCGAGGCCCGGGCGGCGGGCGCGGCGGTGGACCCCGAACGGCTGCGGGTCCGTCGATGGGTGCAACCGCGCACCGCCCTGTGCCTGCTCGTCGACCGCAGCGGGTCGATGAGCGGACGCCCGCTGGCGACAAATGCGGTCGTCGCCGCCGCCGTCGCGTTCCGGTCGCCGGAGGACTTCAGCGTCGTCTCGTTCGCCCGCGACGCCGTCGTCGTCAAGTCGCAGGACGTGGTGGTCCCGGCCGCCACGGTCGTCGACGGCGTGCTCGCCCTGCGCGGGCACGGCACGACCGACCTGGCCGGCGCCCTCCACGCCGCCGGCCAGCAGCTCGCCCGCTCGTCGGCGGGGCGGAAGATCACGGTGCTGCTGTCGGACTGCCGGGCCACCGAGCCCGGTGACACCACCGCGGCGGCGATGGCGTTGGAGGAGCTGGCGATCATCGCCCCCGCCGGGGACGATGAGGCGGCGACCGAGCTCGCTCACTCCGTGGGGGCGACGATCACGTCCGTCGCCGGGCCGAGTGAAGCCGCGGAGGCGGTCACCCGGCTCATCGCCTGATCTCGCCAATCTGGGCGGGAATCGTCCCAAACAGCGATCTGGGCGGGATTCGTCCCACCTGTCGCGACGAATCCCGCCCAGATCGATGGACGCCGGGCGCGGTTCAACAGGTGCGGTCGCGCGGCGGGACGATCCCGAACGTGTTCTCTTCCGGCGCCGGTCCCGCGGGAGCCGTCGACGGCGGCGGGGCCGACGATGACGGGCCGGAGGAGATCTCTCCGGAACCCTCGGCCACCGTCGTGGTCGTCGTGGTCGATGCCGTCGGGCGGGGGACGGCCGTCGTCGTCGAGCCGAACACCTGCGTCGGCGCGTCGGCCAGCGACGTCTCGCCGCGGAACATCGCCAGCACCGCCTGCATGTTCTCGCCGTCGATCTGCGGCTCGAGCACCGAGGCGCCGCTGACCTCGCGAGGGGTGGCCTCGATCTGGTAGGTGAGGATGCCCGCCGGCTCGACGTCGTCGAGGACGCCGGCGAACTCGAGCAGCTTCGCCGGCGAGAGGCCGCTGTCGGTGACGATGTACTGCGTCGCCGACTTGATCAGACCCCGGGCGACCCGCGGGTTGAACGGACCCTTCGCCAGCACGCTCGACAGCGTGCGGCGGAGGAAGTCCTGCTGCCGGGAGATGCGGCCGAGGTCGAAGGACTGGTCCTGCTTCCAGTTGCCGCTGCCCGGCGGATCCTCGTACTCGTAGTAGCGCGAGCGGACGTACGCCAGGGCGTGCTCACCGTTGAACTTGAAGCACCCCGTCGTCGGCACGTTCAGCCCCGTGTGCGTGTCGCGCGCCGGGTACTGGAACGGCACCGACACCCCGCCGACGGCATCGACGAGGGTCTTGAAGGCGCAGAAGTCGACCTGGATGAAGTGGTCGACGCCGACGCCGAAGTTCTCGTAGATCGTGTCGATCAATCGCTGCGGCTCGTCACGCTCGTAGGCCGAGTTGATGCGCGCCTGGTTGCCGGAGCCGGCGATCGTGACGTAGAGGTCGCGGGGGAACGACAGCACCGCGACCCGCGACGCCGACGGGTCGACCCGGAACACCATGATCGTGTCGCTGCGCTCGCCCATGTCCTCGCGATCGCCGAACGCCGCGGCGAACGGCGAGTTGGGATCGATGCAGGCGCCGTTGTCGGCTCCCGTGATGAGGAAGTTCTTCGCCCCCGGGTCGGCCCGCGGGAAGGTGGGCGGGGTCGTCGTCGTCGGCGCGTCGGGACGTCGGGCGACCGTGCCGTCGGTAGCCGGCGTCGTCGACGGTTGCGCCGGCGCCGCGCCCGCGTCGGCCACGGGCGGCTCTTCGGCCGGATTGGTGATCTCGACGACCTTGCGCTGGTGCAGCACCACGTACGCGGCGACGAGCCCGCCGGCCGTGGCGAAGCAGAGCACGGCGGCGACGATCGAGGCGACGATCGCGAGCCGTTCGGGCCAGGTCCGGCGGTGCCCGGATGAACGCGAAGCCGCCGCGGCCACGGGCGACAACCTATCCCCGGGTGCGGCGCGCTAGACGGCGATCTCGCACGCGAGCTCGTCGCTGGCGGAGCCGGAGACTTCGAACTCGGTCACGGTGAGGGCGTCGACGAGGTCGCCACGAGCCGGCTCGACCGCCGCCGCCGACGGGGCGCGGACGACGAGGCGGGCGACCGGCGCCCGCTGGCTCAGCTTGGCCTCGGTCTTCGCCCGGCGAACCCGGCCGAGGATCTCGCTCACGACGTCGAGCTCCACGCCGCCGGCGTCGACTCCGCTCGCCACCGGCCAGCGCGTGGCGTGGACGGAGTGGTCGTGCCACCAGCTCCACGACTCCTCGGCGGCGAACGGGAGCGCCGGCGCGAACAGCCGTTGCAGCGCGCCGAGGGCGTGACGCAATGCGGCCCGGGCCGACGCCGCGCCCTCATCGCCGCGATTGCCGTAGGCGCGCCCCTTGACGAGCTCGACGTAGTCGTCGCAGAACCACCAGAAGAACGCCTCCGTGCGCTCGAGGGCGCGGGCGTAGTCGTAGCCCTCGAACGCCGCAGTCGCGTCGGCGACGACACCGTCGAGTCGGGCCACCATCGCCCGGTCGACCGGGTCGACGATCGCGCCGTCACCACTGCTCTCGGGGATGCCGAGGACGAACTTGCTGACGTTGAGCAGCTTGGTGGCCAGCCGGCGACCGACCTTGATCTGCTCCTCGCTGACGATGGTGTCGACTCCGGGCCGGGCCGAGATCGCCCAGTAGCGCACGGCGTCGGTGCCGTACTGCTCGAACAGCGCCCGGGGCGTGACGACGTTGCCCTTCGACTTCGACATCTTCTTGCGATCGGGGTCGAGGATCCACCCGTTGAGCGTGGCGCTCGCCCACGGGAGCGAGCCATGCTCGTAGTGGGCCCGCACGATGGTGGCGAACAGCCACGTGCGGATGATCTCCGGGCCCTGCGGCCGGATGTCCATCGGGAACAGGCGGGCGAACAGCTCGGGGTCGTCGGCCCACCGGGCCGCGATCTGCGGGGTCAACGACGAGGTTGCCCAGGTGTCCATCACGTCCGGGTCCCCGACGAACCCGTTGGCCTGGCCGCGCTGGTCGTCGGCGAAGCCCGGCGGGGCATCGGCCGACGGATCGATCGGCAGGGTGTCGTCCGCGGGCACGATCGGGTGCGCGTAGTCCGGCTCGCCGCCGGCGTCGAGCGGGTACCAGAGCGGGATCGGCACGCCGAAGAAGCGCTGGCGGCTGATCAGCCAGTCGCCGTTGAGTCCCTCGACCCAGTGCTCGTAGCGGTGGCGCATGTGGTCGGGGAACCACGCCAGCTCCTTGCCGCGAAGGAGGAACGCCTCCCGTCGATCCTGGTCACGGCCGCCGTTGCGGATGTACCACTGGCGGCTGGTGACGATCTCCAGCGGGCGGCTGCCCCGTTCGTAGAACTTGACCGGATGGGTGATCGGCCGGACGTCGCCGTGCAGCTCGCCGGTGCGGCGCAGCTGGTCGACGATCGCGGCCTGGGCCTGCCGCACGGTCAGGCCGGCGAGCGATCCGTAGGCGTCGCGGGCCGGGTCCGTGGTCAACCAGTCGGGCGTCGACGTCGAGAACCGACCGTCGCGGCCGATCACGTTGCGCGTCGGCAGGTCGAGCTCCCGCCACCACGTCACGTCGGTGGTGTCGCCGAACGTGCAGACCATGGCGATGCCGGTGCCCTTGTCGGGCTCGGCCAGGGGATGGCTGCGGACCGGGACCTCGACCCCGAACACGGGAGTGCGCACCGTCGTGCCGAACAGGCCTTGGTAGCGCTCGTCGTCGGGATGGGCGACCAGCGCCACGCAGCTCACGACCAACTCGGGCCGGGTCGTGTCGACCAGCACCGCCCCGTGCGGGGCGTGGAACGCGAGCAGGTGGTAAGCGCCCTGGCGTTCGCGGTCCTCGATCTCGGCCTGGGCGACTGCGGTGCGGTCGTCGACGTCCCACAGGGTGGGGGCGTCGGCGCTGTACGCCTCGTCGCGGGCGAGGTTGTGGAGGAACGCCTGCTGGCTCGTGCGCCGGCTGACGTCGTTGATCGTCGTGTACAGCAGCGACCAGTCGTAGGACAGCCCGAGGTGCCGGAACAGCTCCTCGAAGACCGCCTCGTCGGTGGCGGTGAGCCGGTGGCACAGCTCGATGAAGTTGGGCCGCGAGATCGGAACCGCCTGATGATCCTTCGGCACGTCACCCTCGAACGGCGGGCGGAAGTCGGGGTCGTAGTGCTGCGACGGGTCGCATCGCACGCCGTAGTAGTTCTGCACCCGCCGCTCGGTCGCCAGCCCGTTGTCGTCCCACCCGATCGGGAAGAAGACCACCTTGCCGGTCATCCGCTGGTAGCGGACGAGGCAGTCGGTCTGGGTGTACCCGAACACGGTGCCCATGTGGATCGAGCCCGAGACGGTGGGCGGTGGCGTGTCGACGACGAACACCTCGCCGCGGTCGCGGCCGTCGAGTGCGGCCCGGTCGAACCGGTACACGCCATCGGCCTCCCACCGCTCGGCCCAGCGCGACTCGATGCCGTCGAGCGTCGGCTTGTCCGGGACCTGCGGCATCGGAGCAATGGTAGGGCGCAAGTCCTGGAACCATGCCTGCTGACGGCGGCGCCGGCCTCTTATCGTTGTCGCCGTGCTCCGCCTGTACGACACCGCCACCCGGGAGGTCCGCGAGCTCGCCACGCGCGAGCCGGGGAAGGTGGACATCTACCTGTGTGGGCCGACGGTGTACGCCCCTCCCCACCTCGGTCACGGGCGGGCGACGCTGGAGTACGACGTGCTGGCCCGCTACCTCCGGTGGCAGGGGGTCGACGTCCGGTTGGTCTCCAACGTCACCGACATCGACGACCGCATCATCGAGCGGTCACAGCGTGAGCAGCGCCCCTGGGACGAGATCACGGAGCGGTGCGAGCGGGTGTGGTGGAAGGCGATGGACGGCCTGGGGGTCGCCCGCCCCGACGACGTCCCGCACGCCACGGCCTATGTCGACGAGATGGTCTCGATGATCAGCCAGCTCGTCGAGATCGGCCGCGCCTACACCACCGACGACGGCGTCTACCTCTCGGTCGAGAGCGTCGAGGACTACGGGCTCCTCGCCCACCAGTCGTTGGACGAGCTCGTCGCCGGTGGGGGCGAACGCGAGGTCTACGGCGCCGAGTCGAAACGGCATCCGGGCGACTTCGCCCTGTGGAAGCTCGCCAAGCCCGGTGAGCCGGCGTGGCCTTCGCCGTGGGGCGACGGGCGGCCCGGGTGGCACAGCGAGTGCGTGGTGATGAGCCTCGATCTGCTCGGTGAGGGTTTCGACCTGCACGCCGGGGGGATGGACCTGCGCTTCCCGCACCACGAGAACGAGCGGGCCCAAGCGGTCGCCCTCGGCAAGCGGTTCGCCCGCCACTGGATGCACAACGGCTTCGTCATCGACGCCGAGGGCGAGAAGATGTCGAAGAGCCTCGGCAACGTCGACAACCTCCTCGACCTGCTCGATCGGTACGACGGACGGACCTACCGCTTGTTGCTGCTGCAGAGCCACTATCGCAGCCCGGTGCAGGTCGGCGCCGAGAACCTGGCCGCGGCGCAGAACGCGCTCGCCGGGCTCGACGCCTTCGCCGCCCGCAGCGCGGTCGTCGGCGAGACCACCCGGGACGACGCCGACGCCGCCGTCCTCGATACGTTTCGGGCGGCGATGGACGACGACCTCGACACCCCGACGGCGACCGCGCTGATCTTCGACACCGTGCGCCGGGCCAACACCGCGCTCGATCAGCACGACCCGGCGGCTGGCTCGTTGGTCGCGGCCGTGCGCGAGATGACGAACGCGGTCGGGCTCGAGCTGCGGCGAACCGAGGAGGTGCCCGGCGACGTGCTCGAGCGGGTGGCCGCCATCGACGCCGCCCGAGCGGCCCGGGACTTCGCCACGTCCGACTCGATCCGCGCCGAACTGCAGGCCGAGGGCTGGATCGTCGAAACGACCGCGGGAGGGACGTCGGTCAGGCGCTGATCGGCAGCATCGCCCGTGACCTCGAGGCCTTCACCGCTCCGGCCGAGCGACCCGCCGGCGCTGCGCCGGCTGACTCGGCTCGACGCCGACACCGAGTCCCGCCGGCGCCACCCGACCAGCCGGGAGCTCGCCGCCCGGCATCACCACACGACGGGCCCGATCGAGGTCCAGCACGTCCGGCGACGCGCCGATCGTCGCTTCGGCCACCAGCCCGGGCTCAACGGACTGCGCGGGCTGTCGGTGATCGCGGTGATCTGCTACCACGCCGGGTTCGGGTGGATGCGCGGCGGGTGGATCGGGGTCGAGGTCTTCTTCGTCGTGTCCGGGTTCCTCATCACGACGCTCCTGCTCGAGGAGCGGACCCAGCAGGGACGGGTCTCCGTCCCCCGGTTCTGGATGCGTCGGGCCCGCCGGCTGCTTCCCGCGCTCGCCGTCGTGCTCGCCGTCGTCGGGGTGTGGGCGCTGATCGCCGGCTCCGACCAGCAGCTCGCCCAGCTCCGCCGGGACTACCCGTGGGCGATCTTCTACGCCGGGAACTGGGGCCAGATCGTCGGCGGGGTGCCGTACTACGCCGCCGACCCCCCGCTGCTGCGGCACCTGTGGAGCCTCGGGATCGAGGAGCAGTTCTACCTCGTCTGGCCGTTGGTGTTCGTCGCCATCGCCGCCGCGCGCCTGCGGCGGGTGCAGCGAGCCTGGCTCGTCGGCGCGCTCGCGTTGGTGCCGGTCGTGGTGATGGTCTGGCTCCACGCCGGCGGCCCGGGGCCGATCGGCGACTTCGATCGGGTCAACTTCCTCTACCTGTCGACCTTCACGCGCGCCGGCGGGCTGCTGGCTGGGGCCGCGGCGGCGTTCGTCTGGCGTCCGTGGACGACCGCGACCGCCGGAACCGCCAGCCGGCGCACGCGGGTCGTGCTCGACTCGGTCGGGGCGGCCGCGGTCAGTGCCCTGGTGTGCATGGCGATCGTCGCCGAGTTGACGGCCGGCTACGTCTACCAATGGCTGCTTCCGCTGGTGTCGCTGTGCGCGCTGTTGACGGTCATGGTCGTCGTGCACCCGGCCGCGATGGGGATGCGCGGGTTGTTCGGCTGGCGTCCACTCACCGCGGTCGGTGAGCGCAGCTACGGGCTGTACCTGTGGCATTGGCCGATCTTCGTGTTCCTCGGCGTGCGTCACGGATCGACCGCCCGCTTCATCGTCGCCCTGGCGATCACGGCCGTGTGCTCGGAGTTGTGCTACCGCTACGTCGAGATGCCGGTGCGGCGCGGTGGGCTGGGCAGGTGGTGGCGCGCGGCCGGGCCCGCCCGGGTGCGCGTGCTGGCGGCCGCCGGGGTGACCGTCGCGATCCTCGCCGGGTTCTACGCCGCCGTTCACCCGTACGACCGGGCCGAAGGCGGCGAGGCGACGTTCGTGGCGCCCGCGGCCGCGACGAGACCGGCGACGCGGGGCCCGCGGGCTTCGTCGGCCCCGCGGGCGACGGTGCGGAAGCGGCATGTCGCGCCGACGACCGCCGCTCCCGTCG
>JBKOUV010000266.1:0-7929 GCA_046723555.1 Actinomycetota bacterium
GCCGCGACCACACCCGACCACCGCCGCCGGCGCCGACGCGATTGGTTGGTTTCCATTGGTCTTCTCCCTCTTGCTGATGAGTCCCGGCGATGCGCCGGGCGCAAGGGAGGGCGTGACATGGTTGTGCCACCGCGTGGCACAACCTGTCGGCCAGCGCGGCGTCCGGGTTCTGACGAACCTTGGGATCGCTGTGCGATCCCAGGCCACCCGAGAACCGGCGGTCAGCGGCAGAGCGTTCGCTCGGCGGTTGCGGTGAGGATCCTCGCGACCTCGTCCACCGGAAGCCGTCGCCCGGTGTAGAGGGCGTCGAAGCTGTCGAAGCTGGCCAGCACCCACAGCACGTAGGCCGCTTCCTCGACCGTGACATCGGCGCGCAGTTGCTCCTGCTCGCCGAGCCGCCGCGCCACGTACTGCATCCCTCCCCATCGGCGTTCTTCGAGGCGGACGATCGATCCACCGACCGACTCGGGGTCGAGCGCGGACATCGAGAACAGGGCGATGGCGACGTCGCGCAGTGCGGCGAAGATCTCGACGCTGGCGCGCAGACCGCCGCGCAGGTGCTCCCGGGCATCGGGGTGGGCGACAGCCTCGGTCAGGTTGGCCAGACCGGCGCGGTCCCACAGATCGGTCGTGAGCGCGTCGAACAGCCCGGCGCGGGAGCCGAAGGCGAGGTAGATGGTGGTGCGGGCGACGCCGGCGCGCTCGGCGAGCTCGTCAAGGCTGACCGGCTCCGTCGGAGCGTCGCGCAGCCGCTGCTCGAGGGCGGCGAGGATGCGCCGCCGTGTCGCCTCGGACCGCTCGGCGCGCAGCCGTTGTTCGTACCGCCTCGGCGCCACGACGAGCAGCCTAGCAATTTCACTGGACAGCCTGTATTTCAAACTACAGAATGTCGTGCGAAGAGTGAACCGAGGGAGCTGCCATGGAACGATTCGAGTTCGACTACGACGTCGTGGTCGTCGGCGCCGGTGCCGCCGGTCTCGCCGCCGCGATCACGTTGGGGCGATACGGCGTGGCCACGTTGCTCGTCGACCAACGGCCCGCCCCGTCGGCCCTGCCGCGAGCGACGGTGGTGAGCACGCGTTCGATGGAGCTGATGCGGGCGTGGGGCCTCGAGGACGATGTGCTCGAAGGAGGCGTCGACGCCGACGTGTGGCTGTGGGAGTGCCCGACGCTCGCCCAGGCCGCGGCCGGAACCGCCCATGCCGTCGGCTACCCGACCCGTGAGCAGGCTGCGACCGTCAGCCCGTGCGCACCCGGAACCGTGCCCCAGGACTGGGTCGAGACCGTGCTCCGCCGCCACGTCACTTCGCTCCCAGCCGTCCGCTTCGAGCTCGGCACCAAGCTGATCACGCTCGACGGCGCGCCGGACCGGGTCGCGGTCACGTTGCTCGATCCCGGCGGCCGCGTTCGCATCGTCAGGGCTCGATACGTGGTCGCCGCCGACGGCGCCCACAGTCCCGTTCGTCGGTTGCTCGGCGTCCCGATGCGCGGTCCGATCGACGGCGCCTACGCCGGGATCCAGGTGGTGATGCGCGCCCCGCTGTGGCCGATGCTGGCAGACCGTCGCTACGGGCTCTACTTCGTCACGACGCCGGATTCGCCCGGTCTCTTCCTCCCGGCCGGCCGCGGCGACCGCTGGGTCTACGGACCCGGACGGGCGCCCGCCGATCAGTCGGCGGATGCCGATCCGACGCGGCTCGTCGAGGCGATCCGCCGCGGCGCCGGCGTCCACGACCTCGACGTCCGCCTCGAGCGCATCGGTCCGTTCCACTCACTCGGCCAACTCGCCGCCCAGTTCCGCGTCGGCCGCACGTTCCTCGTTGGCGACGCCGCCCACCGTGTGACCCCGCGGGGTAGCACCGGAATGAACATCGCCATCCACAGCGGTCACGACCTCGCCTGGAAGCTGGCGTGGGTCGTCAACGGCTGGGCCGAGCCCGGGTTGCTCGACACGTACGAATCGGAGCGCCGTGTCGTCGCCGAGCACAACGTCATCCGGTCCACCGATCCCGACGGCAGCCGCCGGCCGGTGCTGGACGAGCTCGGCGTCGATCTCGGCGGCCGGGTCGCCCACGCGTGGCTTCCGTCGACGTCGCCCCCGGTCTCCACGCTCGACCTGCTCGGCGCCGGCTGGACGTTGTTCACCGGTCCCTCGCGGCGGACGCCCGACACGATGCGGGTCCCATCACCGGCGCCGGTGGCGATCCGGGTGCTCGACGGGGTTACCGCGAGAACGCTCGGCCTCCGCGGCGATGGCGCGCTGCTCGCCCGGCCCGACGGCGTGCCGGTTGCGCTTGGTCAGCCGCCGGTGGCCTCGACCCGGGTGATGGATGTCAGCGTCGGGAGCGGATCAGCCTCGGGGAAGGTTTCGTCCTCGGGCGGGGCGGGGTGGAACAGCAGGCCCTCGGCGATCACGGTCTGACCGTCGAGCGTGTCCATCTCCTCGTCGGGCCGGTCGACGAGCTCGACGTAGCCGTCGTCGTCCAGCCGGATGAGGGCGATCCGGGTGACGGTGCGCCACCGCGGCGAGACCGACCAACCGGCCGGAGCTCATCACGGGCGTCCGAACAAGCTCGCCACGAGGACCAGCGCGTCGGCCGGCGCGTCGACCTCGAGGCCAACACCTCGTCCGTCGACGGTGACCGCGAACCGGAAGAAGGCGCAGCAGGCCTGCTCGGCCACCACCAGGCGGGCGAGGTCGCCTATGTCCACACGTTCGTCGAACTCGACGCGCACGCCACCCGAGGGCAGCGCGGACCGGCCGACGGCGTGCCCCAACAGGCGATCCCACTCCGCCAACCGGTCCTGCATCTCGCCCGCACCGAGCGTGCAGGCGATCGGCGGATCGTCGGGCTTCCGGCCCAATGTCACCGGCGTGCGGTCGGAGTGATCCTGGAGGCACGCGCACCCGTCGTCACACGGTCCGTCGACCGGTTCGCCCGAGAGCTCGGCGGCGGCCGCCCGCAACTGGCCGGTGAAGACGGCGAGCTCGGCGAGTTGGCGGTCGGCGTCGTGCAGCTTGGCCGTGACCAGCTCGTGCAGCCGGCGCTGCACCGGGGCGCAACGTTCTCCGTCCCACACCTCGACCAAGTCGGTGATCTCGTCCAGGCTGCAGCCGAGCTGCTTGGCCCGGGTGATGAACGCCAACCGGTTCAACGTGCGATCGTCGTAGAGCCGGTAGCCGGAGTCGCTCCGTCCGGCCGGCGGGACAAGTCCGATCCCCTCGTAGTAACGCAAGGCCGAGGAGCTGAACCCGCTCCGTTCGGCGACCTGCCCGATCGTGTACGAACCCACATCGTGACGATAAAGGTTCGACCCGGGTTGAAGGTCAAGCCTTGATGTACTGCTCGACCACGTCCGATGCGTGATCGAGGACGCGCCGCACGTCGTCCGCTCCCGCGGGCGGGAGGGCGAGCACGCAGCGGGTGAACCCAGCGGCGGCGTACTGGTCGATGATCTCGTGATCGGGCGGGCAGCCGAACACCCCGAGCTCGATCGTCGCCGGGTCGCGTCCGTGCTCCTCGGCGGCAGCCAGCAGTGCCGGCAGCTTGGTCATGATGTTGCGCCGGCCGTGGATCGGCATCCACCCGTCGCAGTACTCGACGACGTGGCGGAACGTCACCGGACCCCCGGCGCCGCCCATCACGATGGGCGGGTGGGGTTGCTGGACCGGCTTGGGCCAGCTCCACGTCGGGCCGAACCGGACGAACTCGCCGTCGTAGGACGCGACCTCCTCCGACCACAGCCCCTTCAGCGCCAGCACGTGCTCGCGGGCGTGCTCGCGGCGCCGGCGCGGATCGACGCCGTGGTCTTCCATCTCGTCCTCGTTCCAGCCCACACCCACCCCGACAAGCACCCGCCCGTCGGAGACCAGGTCGAGCGAGGCCACCGACTTCGCCAGGTTGAGCGGATGGTGCTGGGCGACGAGGACGATCCCGGTGCCCAAGCGGAGGCGCTCGGTGACCGCCGCCGCGCTGGTGAGGGCGACGAACGGATCGAGCGTGCGCCGGTACTCGTCGGGGAGCTCACCCCCGGCCGGGTACCGCGTGCGCCGGCTCGTCGGGATGTGGGTGTGCTCGGGGACCCACAACGACTCGAACCCCCGTTGCTCGAGCTCAACGGCCAGCTGGTCCGGACGGATCGTCCGGTCGGTGAGGAAGATGAACGCCCCGACACGCATCGCGGCGATGGTAGGGGGCCGGGCCACAATGACGTCGTGTCGGGCGATGCGGTGCTCGCCGAGGCGGCGCACTGCGCGATCTGGCTGGCGATCACCTACAAGTCGAACTTCGCCAACTTCGCCGCGGCCAACGGCGGGCTCGGGCGGGCGAGCCCGATACGGGCTAGTGCCGGCTGACGAGGTCCTCGATCCGCATCGTGGCGATCGCCTCGGCCGAGCGCTCGAGCCGTTCCGCCGGCATCGCCGCGCCGGTGCCGTCGGCGAGGCGGGTCATCATCTCGAAGTTCGCGGCGACGGCGGCGGCGTCGACCATGAACGCCTCGTCGGTCTCCTCCACCAGCGCGGCCCGGGCGGCTTCGAGCTCGGCGTCGTCGGTGCCGGCACAGGCGCCGGCGAACCGCAGCAAGGCGTCACCGTGCTCGAGCCCGACGCCGGGCCGGCCGTCGGCGACGGCAGTGAGATCGAGCGGCAGGCCGTTCTCGGAGCTGCTCCAACTGAGCATGCTGGCGTGGGCGGTCACTCAATAGAAGCAGTCGCGCAGCCTGGTCAGGCGGGCGGCGACGAGCTCCATTTGCGGTCGGGACAGCCCACCCGGGCGGCGTGACCACTTCGGATCCACCATCTCCTGCGGCGGCACGTACTGCGCGTCGGCCATCCGCCACGTGTTGCGTTGCTCGCCGGGAACCGCGGTGTAGGCCTGCACGACGGCGGCCACCTCGTCGGCGGGATCGGCGACCGGCACCCAGTTGAACCGCGGCTGCGCCAGCCGCGCCGGACGCTCGCCGGTCGGTGGACCGTCGACCGGCGCCGGGAGCGGCGGCACCGGCACACCGATGTTGCGGCAGAAGTGGGCGACCGCGGCGACCGTGGAGACGATCGCGCACAGCTCGACGTACGGGAGCTCGCCCAGCTCGTCGACCGCGGCACGGTACGTGTCGACGGTCATCGTGCCGGCGTGGCGGGCGAGCCGATAGACGACGTCGTGGGCGACGCCGGGCGCGATCAGGTCCCGGTCGAGCCGTCCGGTCGAGGTGATCGGGACCCACGGTGGCACCGGGTCGGAGTCGGCGATCGCCGAGAGCGCGGTCCCGGCGAGCTCGGCCCGGGCCGCGCCAGACCACCAACTGCCCGGCGCGGTGACGTGCTCCCACGCCAGCCGGTGGGCCTCGGCCAAGTCGTCGCGCACGATGACGGTCACGCTGTCAGGCTCCCCCGGGGTCGAAGTGAATCCGCGGGAATGTACCCGCACCCCGGGAACTCGGAGTGCTCGCGGATCGTCTGAAGGGCATGGGCCGGGGATCCGTCGTTGTCGTCGCCGCCAGCGCGGCGGTGTTTTCGGCGTGTGGCTCGAGCTCCCCGCCGCCGGTGGCGGCGCCGGCCACGGCCTGGGTCGCACTGCCGTCGAGCCCATTGAGCCCGCGCGCGTCCGCGGTGGGCGTGTGGACCGGCGCGGAAGTGCTCGTCGTCGGCGGCGAGCCGGAGGCGTGGTGCCCGCCGATCGCCGACTGTGCGGCCCCAGAGTTCTCGGCGCTCGCCGACGGGGCGGCGTTCGATCCGGCAAGCCGGTCGTGGCGGCGGATCGCCGACGCTCCGATGACGTTCGCCGACAACGCCTCGGCGGTCGCGGCGGGCGGGGACGTCTACGTGCTCGTCCGGGACGCCCGCTACCGGCCCGGCGGGGCGGGCCGCGGGTTCCTCCGCTACCGCCCGGACGTGGACCGCTGGGACCAGCTCCCCACTCCGCCCCGTGCGCTGGGCTGGTACCAGCTGGCGACGGCGGGCGAGACGGTGGTCGCGTACGCCGGGTCCGTCGAGGCGGGGCCTCTGCCCGATTTCGAGTTCGACCCGCAGACGGACGAGTGGCGGAAGCTGCCGCGTGACCCGCTGGCGCCGTCCTTCGACCGCACGATGGTCGGGGTGGGCGACGACCTGTTCCTGTTCGCCCACGACCTGGTGGCCAACCCCGGCTCCGGGCGGCCGTCGCTGACCCGGGTGGCCCGGTTCGATGCCGCCACCGGCCAGTGGGAGCGTCGCGCCGACTCGGAGATCCTGGGGTCGGCGCCCTGGTTCGTCGAGGACGGCGTGCTGGTCAACCCGACACTCGGCGCGGCGGACGGCGGCGACACCAACAACTGGGGTCGCTCCTACCCGAATGGCGGCGTGTACGACTCGACCACCGATTCGTGGCGCGACTTGCCCAACCGACCCGCCGATGCCGACGTCGGCGGTGAGGGCGTCATTGGGCGGGCCCACGCGCTGTTCACCGACGCCGACGGCCTCGTGCTGGATTGGGCAACCGGGGAGTGGATCACCATCCCCCGCCCGCCCGGAGCGACCGACGACTACGAGACCAACCCGTTCAACCGCACCGTGGTCACCGCAGGCACGGACCTGTACGTCTTCGGTGGCGAGGTCTGGCCGACGGGCGAGAGCGGTTCGGTGCTCGACGCTGGCTACGTGTGGCACCCCCGAACTGGCGGGGCCGGGTCAATTCCGTCCAGCTCGGGGTGACGCGGGCGCGAGGATGGCGCGGCGCGAGAGGAGTCGTTCGATGCGGGTCTGGATCGACCAGGACTGCTGCACGGGAGCGGGACTCTGCGTCGATCACTGCCCGGAGCTGTTCGTCGTGCTCGAGGACGGGATCGGTTATGTTCGCCTCAGCGGCGTCGTGCTGGGCGGCGAAATGCCGTCGAGCGTCGCGGTCCCTCCGCGCTACGAGCGCGCCGCGGTCGATGCCGCCGAGCGGTGCCCGGGGGAGTGCATCTACCTGGAGTCTGAACGACCCCGACCGGCCGAGGCTCCCGACGACGACATCGTCGACACCGAGATCGTCTTCGAGGGGTGACCCCGCCGCCTGATCGCGGCCACGGCCATTACGACGTACGCGCCTAGGGGTGCTTCACTTCGGGCATGATCGTCTTCGATCCACTGTCGTGCTCGGCCGCGCAGGCGCAGGGGATGCTGTCGCAGGTGGTCGCTCCCCGCCCGATCGCCCTGGTGTCGACCAGCGACGAGGCGGGCGTGGTCAACGTCGCCCCGTTCAGCTACTTCATGGCGGTCACCGGGCGGCCGTTGCTCGTGGCGATCTCGATGGGGACGCGGGTGACCGACGGCGCCGACAAGGACTCCTACCGCAACGCGATGGCGTGTGGTGAGTTCGTCATCAACGTCACGACCGACAACCTGCGCAACGAGCTCGAGGTGGCGGCGATGGAGTTCCCTGCGGGCGTCAGCGAGCTCGACGCGGTCGGCTGGACGCCGATCCCGTCGCAGCGGGTGAGTCCACCGTCGATCGCCGAGTCGCCGGCGCATCTGGAGTGCCGCATCCACCAGGTGGTCGACCTCGGCGAGCTCGGGGTGGCGAACGGCGGCGTGCACCTGGTCATCGCCGAGGTCGTCTGCATCGTGCTCGACGAGTCGGTGTGCAGCCCGGGCACGGACAGCGTCCGTGTCGACCAGCAGCTGCTCGCCCCCGTCGGCCGGATGGGCTTCCCGTGGTTCACCCGGTCCACCCCCGAGTCGATGTTCCAGCTCTCCCGCGTGCCGTACGAGGAGTTCGCCGCGACCGGCCGGCGACCGGGACCGATGGATTGAGCGGGGCCGGACGGATGAGTCACCCGAGGGTTTGCTGCCGGTACGTCCCCGCACGAAACCCTCGGGTGGCGCGAAACCCTCGGGTGGCGTGAAACACTCGGCCGCCGAGCTGCTCGCCCGGTTCGCCGCTGGTGACACAACGCCGTCCGCGGCGG
>JBKOUV010000034.1:0-18147 GCA_046723555.1 Actinomycetota bacterium
GATCTCCTTGAGCAGGAAGTGCGGGGAGCTGCCCCGGTCGATGTCGCGGGTGGTGACCTCGGCGACGCTGACGTCGGCGTCGGTGACCGGCTGCTCGGAGCCGTCGTAGCGATAGCGGCGGATGCCGGCCAGCTCACCGGCTTGCGCCTCGTCGAGGACGACGAGTTGCCCGCCGTGCTCACCGTCGAGGCGGATGTAGCGGTCCGTCTCCTCGACCACGCCATACGGCTCGCTGGCGACGACGAAGCGATCCTCGGCGAGCCCGACGTAGACGCCCTGGCCGCTGCCGTGGAGGGCGAACAGCATCCGTTGCGGTTCGTCCGCCGCGGCGACGCCGATGGCGACGGAGCCCTCGAATGAGGACACCGTCCGCCGGAACCCCTCCACGAGGTCGCCGGCGGCCGCGGTGTGGCGAGCGACGAGGGCGGGGATCACTTTGGCGTCGGTGGTGATCGGGCCCGGGAACCGCAGCCCGTGTTCGACCTTGAGGTCGGCGTGGTTGTCGACGTCGCCGTTGAGCGCGGCCACGACGTACGGGGGCAGGTCTCCGCCCCGCTGCTCCATCTCCTCGCTGTTCACCGGGTGGGCGTTGGGCTCGGAGATGATCCCGACGCTGGCCCAGCGGGTGTGCCCGAGCACCGACAGCTTGGCATCGGAGGTGGCGAGGGCGAGTCGGAGCAGGCGGTCGCTGGACACGGCGCGGCGAAGGGCCCGGGTGTTGTCACCGAGCTCGCCGATCTCGGCGGCCGCCTTGTAGACGATCGAGAGGCAACGTCCGATCAGGCGGGCGGAACAGTTGGCGAACAGCGGGTCCTTCGACCGGGTCGCCAGTGCGGCGGCGACGGCGGGGTCGTCGGCGTCGAGGCCGTGGTCCCAGACGAACACGTGCAGGCCGGCGGAGTCCCGGCCGCGGACCTCCATCCGGTCGATCGCCGACAAGGCCTGCTGGACGGCGAGATAGCCGGCGTACGCGGCCGGGCCGGCGTCGCGCCCGGCGAGGGCGGCGACTTCGTGGGCGGTGCGCAGCCGGTCGCGTCGGATCGCCCACAGCGCGTCGCGCAGGTGGATCGACGCCGCGCTGGCCGACTCGAGGTCGTCGACGTCGGGCTTCGGCGCGGCGAGGACGGCCTCGACCTCACTGGCGTAGGCGTCGAGCTGGTCGAGGCGGGCGGTGATCGCGGCGATCAGGTCATGGCGGTCGGTCAGCGCCAGCACCCCGGGGAGGCCGTGGAGGGCGGCGTCGACGGCGCCAGCGGCCTCGGCGACGGCACCGGGGTCACCGCGCCGCGCGAGGGCGGCGTCGAGCCCGCCGATGATCTCGGCGGCGGTCGGCGTCGGCCGGGTCGGGGGGCGGCTGACGATGCCGATGATGCCGCACATGGGCAGTAACGCTACGGCCTGGCGCGGCGGCGGACGGCGTCAGCCAGCCGCTCGGCGAGCTGGTGCGCGGTGGCCTCGCTCTCGGCTTCGACCATCACCCGGACGAGCGGTTCGGTGCCGCTCGGTCGCACGAGCACCCGACCGCGGGTGGCGAGCTCCCGCTCGACATCGGCGATCTCGGCGGCGAGCCGATCGGCCGCATCGGGCATCGGCTCGGCCACCGGCACGTTGATCAGGACCTGCGGGAGGCGGGTCATCGCCGTCGCCGCCAGTTCGGCGAGCGAGCGTCCGGAGCGGTTCACCGCGTCGGCGAGGATCAAGCCGGTCAGCAGGCCGTCGCCGGTGGTGGCCAGGTCGCGGAACACGACGTGGCCGCTCTGCTCGCCGCCGAGCGACAACTCGAGGGCGTCGAGGGCCTCGAGGACGTAGCGGTCGCCGACCGCGGCCTCGACGACCTTGATCCCGGCCGCCTCCATCGCCAGCCGGAATCCGAGGTTCGCCATCACCGTCACGACGACGGTGTCGTCGCGCAGGGCGCCCCGCTCGCGGAGATCGAGGGCGCAGATGGCGATGACGTGGTCGCCGTCGACCACCGCCCCGGTGTGGTCGACGGCCATCAGTCGGTCGGCGTCACCGTCGAGGGCAAGCCCGAGGTCGGCGCCGTGGGCGACGACGGCTGAGGCGAGCGACGCCGGGTGCATCGCCCCGCAGTCGGCGTTGATGTTGCGACCGTCGGGGTGATCGTGGATCGTGACGACATCGGCGCCGGTGGCCGCGAAGACTCGGCCGGCGAGCCCGCTGGCCGCTCCGTTGGCGGCGTCGATGACGACGCGGAACCCGTCGAGGCAGCGGCCATCGATCGCGTCGAGGAGGTGCTCCTGGTAGGCGGGACTGTCCTCGGCGTCGTGGAGGGGCGCCGGGTCGCCGACCGGCTCCGGCAGCGCGAAGACGACGCGCTCGATCTCCTCCTCGACGTCGTCGGTGAGCTTCGCCCCGCCCCGCGCGAAGAGCTTGATGCCGTTGTCGCGGTAGGGGTTGTGGGACGCCGAGATCATCGCCCCCATGGCGTCGCGGCGAGCCGATTCGAAGGCCACGACCGGCGTGGGCACCACGCCAAGGCGGTGCACGACGATCCCCTCACTCGCCAGGCCGGCGACGAACGCGGCCTCGAGCATCGCCGTCGACACCCGGGTGTCACCGCCGACGACGGCCTCGCCGCCGCCGAGGACGCGCGCCGCGGCGCGTCCGAGGTCGAGGGCGAACGAGGCGGTGAGCTCGGTGTTGGCGACCCCCCGAACGCCATCGGTCCCGAACTTCACGCGACTCGGCGGCCGGCGGTCACCGCTTGGTGAACTGCGGCGCCTTGCGGGCCTTCTTGAGGCCGTACTTCTTGCTCTCCTTCTTGCGCGGGTCGCGGGTGAGCAAGCCGGCCTTCTTCAGCGTTGTGCGGTTGTCCGGGTCGGTCTCGGCGAGCGAGCGGGCGAGGGCCATGCGCAGGGCGCCGGCCTGACCGCTGACCCCGCCCCCGGTGATCGTCGCCTCGATGTCGAACCGCTCGGTGGCCTCGAGCACGCGCAGCGGCTCCATCGCCTCCATGCGGTGGGCCGGGGTCGTGAAGTAGCTCTCGAACGGGCGCCCGTTGACGGTGAACGTGCCGGTGCCGGGGTGGAGCCGGGCCCGGGCGATCGCCTCCTTGCGGCGGCCGGTGGTCTGGGTGAGCGCGGTGACCATTTTGGGTTGGGTGCCTCCGGGGTTCAGCGGGCGCGGGCCGCGGCCAGGTCGAGCGGCTCGGGCATCTGAGCGGCGTGCGGATGGTCGGGGCCGGCGTACACCTTCAGCTTGCTGAGCATCTGCCGGCCGAGGGGGCCCTTCGGGAGCATGCCCTTGACGGTGCGGCGGATCGCTTCCTCCGGCTTGCGGGCGAGCAGGTCCCCGTAGCGCTGGGACTTGATCCCGCCCGGGTAGCCGCTGTGCCGCCAGATGAGCTCACGATCGCCCTTGTCGGCGGTCAACACGACCTTCGCCGCGTTGACCACGATGACGTGGTCACCGGTGTCGATGTGAGGGGCGAACGTCGGCTTGTGCTTGCCCCGCAGCAGGCGGGCCACCTCGGTGCACATCCGGCCGAGCACGAGACCTTTGGCGTCCACGACGTGCCACTGGCGGGTGATCTCACTGGCTTTGGGGGTGTACGTACGCATAGCGGAACCGGGAAAGGCTATCGGCATCCGAGGGTTACCCGCACCCGAGGGTTTGCCGCGGCACAGGGTCGCAGCAAACCCTCGGATGCGTTAGACGGTGATCGCGTCTAGTAGATCGACCCGGGCGGCCCGGCGGGCCGGGCGCCAGGCGGCGAGGATGCCGGCGAGGGCGCCCAGCACGACGATCGGCACCAGCTGGGTGACCGGCACGGTGAAGGAGATCGGGAAGTCGCCCCGACTGGCGGACTCCACCAGCCCCCACCCGAGGAGCAGGCCGAGCCCGAGTCCGCCGATGGTGCCGAACACGGCGATCACCACCGACTCCCAGCGGACCATCGCGCGCACCTGCGCCCGATCGGCGCCGACCGCCCGCAGCAGCCCGAGCTCACGCACCCGCTCGTGGGTCGAGAGCGACAGCGTGTTGGCGATGCCCATCAGGGCGATCACGATCGCCAAGGCGAGCATGGCGTAGATCAGCCCGAGCATCGTGTCGACCCGGGACGTGGCCTCGGCGACGTACTCGTCGGCGGTGAGCACGTCCCCGGGGGCGAACTTGGCCGTGGCGTCCTCGATCGCCGTCCGGGCCGACTCCACGTCGACGCCATTGGCGACCTTGATCGCGACCAGGTTGTCAACGGTCTGCACCTGATGGTCGTCCCACGTCTGCCGCGGGATGATCAGCTGCTCGAGGGTGGTCGTCGGCGCATAGATCGCCCCGACCTGGAGCTGCTGGGTCTTCCCGTCCGTGAACCGCACCGGCAGGGTCGTGCCGATCGTCCAGTCATTGTCGTCGGCGAGCGATTCGCCGACGGCGATCTGGCCGGGCTTCAGGTCGGCCACGACGCCGGCCTCAGCCTCGGGCTCGATCACGCCGGCGCTGGCGGCCGGATCGAGCACGGTCGCCTGACGCGTGTGGTTGTCGATCGACACCGGGCCGGTGGCGACACCGACGGCGTGGTCGACCTCGGGCAGGCCGTCGACGGCCTCGACGATGCCTGGGCTCAACCCACCGCCGCCGAACTGGCTGGCCGCGATCACCAGGTCGCCCTGCACGACGGAGCCGACGCTGTCGTCCACGGATTGCTTCAGCGAGCCGGCGAACACGGTGAAGATGGTGACGACGCCGATCCCGACCATCAGCGCGGAAGCCGTCGCCGCCGTGCGCCGGGGGGTGCGCACGGCGTTGCGACGGGCGAGCGAGCCGGGCACGCCGCGCAGCCTGGCGATCGGCGAGCCGAGCACGGCTCCAGCCGGCCGGGCGGCGACCGGTCCGAAGACCACGACGCCGCTGACCGTGAGCAGGGCGCCCAAACCGGCGAGGGGCAACGCCCCGCCGGTCGCTCCGACGATGACGGCGACGATGCCACCGACCGTGAGCGCGGCGCCGACGACAGCCCGCACCGGCGAGGTCGCCGAGCGGTCGACGTCAAGGGCCCGCAGGGCGGCCAGCGGCGAGACGCGGGACGCCCGGACCGCCGGGCCCAACGAGGCGGCGAGCGTCACGACGAGCCCGACCAGCGGGGCGATCACGATCGTGGCGAGGCGCAGCGTCATCCCGCCGGCGGGCAGGGCGAAGCCGAACAGGTCGAACAATGCCTTCAGGCCCTGCGCCAGGCCGAGCCCGGCAGCGAGCCCGGCGAGCGACGCGGCGATCCCGATGAGCAGGGACTCGCCGACGAGCGACAGCAGCACGTGCCGGCGGTCGCCGCCGACGGCCCGCAGCAGCGCCGACGAGCGCTGGCGCTGGGCAGCGATGATGGCGAAGGTGTTGTTGATGCTGAACGTGGCGACGAGCAGGGCGACCGCGGCGAACACGATCAGGAAGGTGCGCAGGAAGCCGAGGAAGTCGGCGTTGATCTGATCGTTGGCCTCGGCGACGAGTTCGTCGCCGGTGATCACCTCGGCGTCGTTCGGCACGACCGCCGCGATCTCGTCGGCCAGCTCGTCCTGGCTGGTGCCGTCCGCCGCCTGGACCAGCAACGACGTCACCTCTCCGGTCCGGCCGGTGATGTGCTCCTCGGCACCGGCGAGCGAGAACGCCGTGAACGTCGTCGGGCCGAGCCCGTCCTCGCCGCCGAACGAGGCGATTCCCACGATCGTCACCTGGACCGGCTCCGGGGTGGCGACGACCGTCGTCTCGCCGATGGAGAGGTCGCCGTCGATCGCCGCGCCGCGGTTGATCACCACTTCGTCGGGACCCTCGGGCGCCCGCCCCTCGGCGAGCTCGTACGGGTTCAGGTCGGGATCGGTGATCCAGTTACCGGCCAGCGTCGGCGGACCGTTGCCGCCGAGCTTCTTGCCGTCGGCGCCGGTGAGCTGACCGAAGCCCTCGATCTGTGGCGCGACGGCTTCGACGCCGTTGAGCGTCGTGATGTCATCCGCCAGTGACTCGGGGATCAGATCCTGGGCGAACTCGCCGTCGGTGTCGAGGGTGTTGGCGCTCCGCACGACTGCATCGGCCTTGCCCAGGGCCGAGTTGAAGAGTGAGTCGAAGTTGGCCTTGAGCGTGTCGCCGAGCACCATCGTGCCGGCGAGGAGGGCGACGCCGAGGCACACCGCCACCGACGTGCTGATGAGGCGCCGGACGTTGGCGCGCAACGAGGAGATGACGAGGCGAAACATCGGTCAGGCTCCAATGGTCTTGAGCGCGTCGAGCACGCGCTCGGGCGTGGGGGCGTCCATCGCACCGGCGACATGGCCGTCGGACAGGAAGACGACGCCGTCGGCGTAACCGGCGGCGACGGGGTCGTGGGTGACCATCACGACGGTCTGGCCCATCGTCCGCACCGCGGCGCGGAGGAACTCGAGGACCTCGGCGCCGGTGGTCGAGTCGAGGTTGCCGGTCGGCTCGTCGGCGAACACGAGGTCCGGCTGGGTCGCGAGCGCGCGGGCGACCGCGACGCGCTGCTGCTGGCCGCCGGACAGCTCGGCCGGCCGATGGCGCAGCCGCGGCGCCAGGCCGACCGAGTCGACGACCCGCCCCACCCAATCGCGATCGGGCTTTCGGCCGGCGAGGGCGAACGGGAGGGTGATGTTCTCGTACGCGGTGAGCGTCGGCATCAGGTTGTACGACTGGAACACGAAGCCGACGCGCTCGCGCCGGAGCCGCGTCAGGGCGCGGTCGTCGAGCGAACCGAGCTCGGTGTCACCGATGTACACCTCGCCCGACGTGAGCGAGTCGAGACCGGCGAGGCAGTGCATCAGCGTCGACTTCCCGGATCCCGACGGGCCCATCACGGCGGTGAAGCGCCCGTCGGGAATCTCGAGGTCGACGTCGTCGAGAGCGATGACCGCCTGGTCGCCGCGGCCGTACACCTTGGTGGCGGCGACGGTGCGGGCGGCGATGCCGGTCGTGGTGGGGGTGGGGGATTCGGTCAACGTCATGGGTCCAGGGTGCGCCTCCTGGGCCGTCGCGTCGTCCGCCGAGCGTCGCGTTCTGGCCGTACGTCAGCGGGCGTAGAACGCAGCCCGGATCAGTCGACGCGGGCGCGGATCAGGCCCGACTCGTAGGCGAAGACGACGAGCTGGGCCCGGTCGCGAGCGTTGAGCTTGATCATCGCCCGGCTCACGTGGGTGCGCGCCGTCGCCGGGCTGATGTACAGCTCGCCGGCGATCTCCTCGTTGCTCAGCCCCCCGGCGACGAGCGCGACGACCTCGCGCTCCCGATCGGTCAACTCCGTCAGCGCGGTGGTGTTGATCGTCCGATGCTCGGGACGGGCGGCGAACTCGGCGATCAGTCGCCGGGTCACCGTCGGGGCCATCAACGCCTCGCCGGCGGCGGCCAGCCGGATGGCCCGGAGCAGCTCGGTCGGCTCGGCGTCCTTGAGTAGGAACCCGGTCGCCCCGGCCCGGATCGCCTCGAAGACGTACTCGTCGAGATCGAATGTCGTGAGCATGACGATGTGCACGCCCGCCAACGCGGGGTCGGCGACGATCTCCCGCGTCGCGGCGAGCCCGTCGACGTCGGGCATCCGGATGTCCATCACGACCACGTCGGGATGCAGCCGGCGCACCGCGGCGATGGCCTCGCCGCCGTCCTCGGCCTCGCCGACCACCTCCAGATCGTCCTCGGCGTCGAGCAGCACGCGCAGTCCGGCGCGGAGCAGGGCCTGGTCGTCGGCGAGCACGACCCGGATCACTGGAGCACCCTGTACCAATGCGAGCGAGTGAGCGCCAGCGAGCGAGCGGCCAGCAACGGCCTGCGTGGCCGGGGAACGCCATGATGGATCATTCGGCCCGCCCGTCGTACGGCAGGTGGGCCTGCACGCGGAAGCCGCCGCCGCGGTTGGCGCCGGCGACGACGGTGCCGCCGACCGTCGCCGCCCGCTCGCGCATCCCGATGATGCCGTGGCCACCGTTGGCCGGAGGGGCGGCGACGCCGAGCCCGTCGTCGACGACCTCGATGTCGACAGCCCGGTCGGTACGGCGCACGGTGACGGTGGCGCGGGCCCGCGCGCCGGCGTGCCGCATCACGTTGGTCAGCGACTCCTGCACGATCCGGTACGCCGCGACGTCGACCGCGGTCGGCGCCGGCGTCTCGCCACCGACGATCTCGAGCTCCACCGGGAGCCCGGCCTGGCGGGTGACGTCGACCAGGGCGGTGAGCCGGTCGAGGCCGGGCGTCGGGGCGAGGGGGGCGGCTTCGGCGTCGTCGGCGCGCAGCACGTCGAGCGTGGCCCGCAGCTCCTGCAGCGTCTGCTTGCTGAGCTGTTTCACCGCGGTGAGCGCCGGGACGGCCTGCTCGGGGTGGCGGTCGATGACGTGGAGCGCGGCACCGGATTGCATGTGAATGGTGGCGATGCCGTGGGCGATCACGTCGTGCAGGTCACGGGCGATGCGCAGCCGTTCCTCCGCCACCCGGCGGCGGGCCTCCTCCTCGCGGCTCTCCTCCAGGTCTCGCGCCCGCTGCTCGAGCTGGGCGAGGTAGGCGCGGCGGTTCCGCTGGGCCGTGCCGAGGAACACGGCGCCTCCCGCCCAGCCGGCGAAAGCGACCAGGAACCCGAGGTGAGCAGCCCGCTCGTCGGAGATCAGCGCGAACACGACGAAGGCGACGCTCATCGCGACCACGGCGATCACCGTCCGGCGCCGCAAGCCGAGCACGGCCAGCGTGTACAGCGGCACCAGCGGAGCCAGGTAGATCGGGCCTCCGGCGAAGTCGGCCACCGTCCACACCCCGAGCCCGGCGACCGTCACCGCCAACGTCGCCTCGGGCGCGACCCGTCGGAAGACGAGCACGCCACCGATGACGAGACCGGTGACGATCGTCCAGCCGTCGAACCGCTGGTCGTTGTTCTCAGCGATCGGCCGCCCGACGACCAGGCAGAACGCGGTGAACACGGCGGCGACTGCGCCGTCGAACAGCCAGGCCCGTGCCGATCGTGACAGGGTCATCGGGGGTTGACGCTAGGGCGCCGCCACGCTGCTCACATCCGCTGGCGGACGCATCCTGGCCGTACGTCGAGTGACGTACGACGTCAGAACGTGGTCGCGAGCAGGTCGCCGGGACCAGCCGTCACCGCCGGGGCGAGCCCCGTCGCCTGCGGGAGCAGTTGGGTGGCGTAGAAGCGCGCGGTCACCAGCTTCTGGCGCAGGAAGTCGTCGGGGTACGCACTGTCGCCGCGGTCGAGCAGCGCCGCCGCGGCGAGCGCCGATCGGGTGAGCAGCCAGCCGCCGGCGACCATCGCGGTCATCCGCAGGTATGGCGTCGCTCCGGCGAGCGAGCTGTTCGGATCGGCGGCCTCGTTGGCCAGGAGCCACTCGGTCGTCTCACCCAGCGTGCGGACGGCGGTCGAGAGCTGCTCACCGATCGTGGCCAGCTCACCGCCGGCGGCCGTCGCCTCGGCGGCGGTCTTGTCGATGGCGGCGAGCAGGTCGCGGATCCCGTCGCCGCCGCGCAGCCCGAGCTTGCGACCCACCAGATCGATCGCCTGGATCCCGTTGGTGCCCTCGTAGATCGGGGCGATCCGAATGTCCCGGTAGTGCTGGGCGACCCCCGTCTCCTCGATGTAGCCCATCCCGCCGTGGACCTGCACGGCGAGCGAAGCCAACTCGACGCCGAGATCGGTGCCCCACGCCTTGCTCAGCGGCGTCAGCAGGTCGGCCAGCTCCTGGCGGGCGGCGCGGACGGATTCGTTCGGATCGGTCTTGGCGTAGTCGAGGCACTCGGCGTTGAGGTAGGCGATGCAGCGGAGGGCCTCGATCAGGGCCTTCATCGTCATCAGCATCCGGCGGACGTCGGGGTGCTCGATGATCGGCGAGTCCTCGCCGGCGGGCGCCCCGACGGCGCGACCCTGGCGCCGTTCGCGGGCGTGGGCGACCGCCTGCTGGTAGGCCCGCTCGCTGACGGCGAGGCCCTCGAGACCCACCGAGAGGCGGGCCGTGTTCATCATCCGGAACATGTAGCGCATGCCCTCGTTGGGTTCGCCGATGAGGTAGCCGACGGCGTCCTCGTACGCCATCACGCACGTCGGGCTGGCGTTGATCCCCATCTTGTGCTCGATCGACACACACTGGACGGCGTTGCGGGCACCGAGCGAGCCGTCGTCCTCGACGAGGAACTTGGGCACGAGGAAGCAGGACACGCCCTTCGTGCCGGCCGGCGCGCCGGGCACCCGGGCCAGCACGACGTGGACGATGTTGTCCGCCAGGTCGTGCTCGCCGTAGGTGATGAAGATCTTCTGCCCGGTGATCCGCCACGACCCGTCCTCCGCCGAGGTCGCCCGGGTCGTGAGGGCGCCGACGTCCGAGCCGGCCTGGGGCTCGGTGAGGTTCATCGTGCCGGTCCACTCGCCGGTGACCATTTTCGGCAGATAGCGCTCGCGCTGCTCTTCGGTGCCGAAGTGGAGGAGCATGTCGACGGCACCCTGGGTCAGCAGCGGGCACAGCGAGAACGCCATGTTGGCGGCGGTGATCATCTCCTGCAGGGTCACGCCGACGAGCCACGGGAACCCGCCTCCGCCGTACTCGACGGGGAACGGCACCGCCGGCCAGCCGGCCTCGACGTAACGCCGGTAGGCCTTGGCAAACCCCTCGGGGGTGGTGACGCTGCCGTCGTCGTTGCGCCGGCTGTGCTGCAGGTCGCCGATCCGGTTCAGCGGCGCGAACTGCTCGGAGAAGAAGCGGCCGGCCTCCTCGAGCACGCCGAACACGGTCTCCGGATCGGCGTGCTCGTAGCCCGGCAGCTTGCTCAGGGCGCCGAGATCGGTCACGTGCTCGAGCACGAACCGCATGTCGGCGAGCGGGGCGACGAACTCGCTCACGCCATCGACGCTACCCCCGGTGTTTGTGTCACCGTTCCCGCCGGTTGCCGGCGACGTCGGTGACACAAACGCCGGGCTCAGTCGTAGCGGACCTCCCAGAGGACGAGGCCGTGGGGTGGGGCGACTTGGCCGGCGGCTTCCCGGTCGCGGGCCAAGAGGATCCCCCGCACGTCGCCGGGCGACGCCCGGTGCAGCCCGACGTCGACGAGGGTGCCGACGATCGAGCGCACCATCTGGTGGCAGAACGCGTTGGCGCGGATCTCGAACCGCAGCAGGCCGTCTCGATCGACCTCGACCCAGCGGGCGGCGAGCACCCGCCGCACCAGCGACGGCTCGGGCTCACCGTCGCCCACCTTGGGGCGGCGGCAGAACGACGTGAAGTCGTGCTCGCCGATCAGCGGGTCGCACGCCGCCTGCATCGCCCACACTGCGAGCGGCTGGGGGACGAACCACGCCCGGCCGGCGAGCAGCGGGTTCGGCGTCGGCGCGTTCCAGACGTCGTAGCGGTACTCACGCCACCGGGCGGAGAACCGGGCGTCGAACTCGTCCGTGGTCCACTCGGCCGACCGCACGGCGATGGCGGGCGCGCACAGCTTGTTCAGCCGTCGCGTGAGGTCGTCGAGGTCGGTGCCGGCGGGGAGGTCGCCCGACACGACCTGGCCCCACGCGTGCACACCGGCGTCCGTGCGCCCCGCGCCAGTGAGCTTCACCGGCCGCCGCACGACCGTCTCGATCGCCGCCGACAGGTCGCCCATGACCGTCCGCACCTCGGGGCTGAAGGCGAACCCGCGGAACGGCGTCCCGTCGTAGGCAACGACGAGCCGGACTCGTCGCGTCAAGGTCGTTAGGCCTAAACGAGCTCGATACGCGCCATCTCGGCGCTGTCGCCCTGGCGCGGCCCGAGCTTGAGGATGCGGGTGTACCCGCCGTTGCGCGTGGTGTAGCGCGGGGCGACCTCGTTGACCAGTTTGTGGGTCATCTCGCGGTCGCCGAGGAAGCCCTGGATCTGGCGGATCTGATGCACCCGCATCGGCCCGTCGTCCTGGGCCTTCTTGGCCTTGGTGATCAGCTTTTCGGCCACCGGACGCAGGGCCTTCGCCTTGGCCTCGGTGGTGACGATGGCCTCGGCGGCGAACAGGGACGCGGCGAGGTTCGCCATCATCAACCGCTGGTGGGCGGCACTGCCGCCGAAGGCGCGGGAGCGTCGAGGAGTGGGCATGGCAATGATCCCGGCGGTCAGGCGCGCAGCGACAGGCCGCGCTCGTCGAGCTTCATCTTCACCTCGTCGAGGCTCTTCTGCCCGAAGTTGGTGATGTTGAGCAGGTCGTCCTCGGTCTTGGTGAGCAGCTCACCGACCGTGTTGATCTGGGCCCGCTTGAGGCAGTTGCTCGGCCGCTCGGACAGGTCGAGCTCCTCGATCGGCAGATCGAGGTCGGGCGAGGCGGTGGTGGCGTCGGCCACCTCGCCGAGCTCGAGACCCTGCGGCTCCTCGCTCAGCGTGGCGACGAGGTCGGCCAGCGATCGCAGCGTGGCACCGGCGGACGCCAGCGACTCGGTCGGGGTGATCGACCCGTCGGTCTCGATGTCGAGGACGAGGCGGTCGTAGTTGGTCGACTGCTCGACGCGGGTCGGCTCGATCTCGAACGTCACCCGGCGCACCGGCGAGAAGATCGCGTCGATCGGGATCACGCCGATCGTGCGGTTCTCCGTCTCCCGGTCGCTGGACGCGTAGCCGCGACCCTGCTCGACGGTGAGGTCGACCGCCAGCCGACCCTTGGTGTTGAGGGTGGCGATGACGAGGTCCTTGTTCAACACCTCGACGTCGGCGGGGCACTCGATGTCGCCGGCGGTGACCGTGCCGGCGCCCTTCACGTCGATCCGGCACGTGACCGGGTCGGCGGACTCCGACGTCACGACGACGTCCTTGAGGTTGAGGATGATGTCGGTGACGTCCTCGGCGACGCCGCCGATGGTGTCGAACTCGTGGAGCGCGTCGTCGAAGCGGACCGTCGTGATCGCCGCACCGGGGATCGACGACAGCAGCGTGCGGCGGAGGGAGTTCCCGAGGGTGTGGCCGAAGCCGGGCTCGAGTGGGCCGATGGCGAAGCGCTGCCGGTTGGCGGCCTCCTCGCCGAGGGCCTCGATGGTGGGACGCTGCATGACCAGCATGACGGAGCGGACCTTTCCTACTTGGAGTAGAGCTCGACGATGAGCTGCTCGCGGACGGGGACGTCGATGTGATCGCGCTGGGGCAGGTCGCGCACGGTGGCCTGCTTGCCGCCGTCTCCGGACTCGAGCCAACCGACGAGCGAGCGGTCGAGGACGTCGAGGTTGTGTTGGATCACAATCATGTTGCGGGCCTTCGGCGACAGCGACACGACGTCGCCCTTGCGGACCCGGTAGCTCGGGATGTCGACCCGCTTGCCGTTGACCTGGATGAGGCCGTGGTTGACGAACTGACGGGCCTGCGGGCGGGTCGACGCCCAGCCGGCGCGGAACGCCACGTTGTCGAGGCGCAGCTCGAGCAGGCGCAGCAGGTTCTCACCGGTGGGGCCGGCGAGCCGGTTGGCCTCGTCGTACGTGCGGCGGAACTGGCGCTCGAGGACGCCGTAGATGTACTTCGCCTTCTGCTTCTCCTGCAGCTGGGAGAGGTATTCACTGCCGGAGTTGCGGCGGCGGACGCGGCCGTGGGTGCCCGGCGGAAAGGGCCGGCGCTCGAGCGCCCGGCGGCCCTTCTCGTTCTCGAAGATGTTGGTGCCGAGGCGGCGGGAGAGCCGCACCTTGGGGCCGGTGTAGCGGGCCATCGGTCAGCCCCTCCTGCGCTTCGGTGGGCGGCAGCCGTTGTGCGGCACCGGCGTGACGTCCTTGATCGACGTCACCTCGATGCCGGTGTTCTGGATCGAGCGCACGGCGGTGTCACGACCCGATCCGGGGCCCTTGACCTCGACCTCGGCGCGCCGCAGCCCGTGCTCCATCGCCGCGCGGGCCGCCTTCTCGGCGGCGAGCTGGGCGGCGAACGGCGTCGACTTGCGCGAGCCCTTGAACCCGACCCCGCCCGAGGACGCCCAGGCGATGACGTTGCCCTCGGGGTCGGTGATCGAGACGATCGTGTTGTTGAACGAGCTCTTGATGTGCACCACGCCGGTGGTGACGTTCTTGCGATCGCGGCGACGGGGACGGCGACCCGCGGCTTTCGGCTTGGCCATCGCTTACTTCCTCACTGCCTTCTTCTTGTTGGCGACGGTGCGCTTCGGCCCCTTGCGGGTGCGGGCGTTGGTGTGCGTCCGCTGACCGTTGACCGGAAGTCCGCGGCGGTGCCGGATGCCCTGGTAGCACCCGATCTCGACCTTGCGCCGGATGTCCTGCTGGATGTCCCGACGGAGGTCGCCCTCGATGCGCAGGTTGTCGTCGACGTAGGTGCGGATCCGCGAGACCTCTTCGTCGGTGAGCGCCGAGACCTTGGTGTTGGGATCGAGCCCGAGGTCAGCGCACAGCTTCTGGGCGGTCGGCAGACCGATGCCGAAGATGTAGGTGAGCGAGATCTCCAACCGCTTCTCGCGGGGGATGTCGATGCCTGCGATACGTGCCATCCGACTTCTCCTGTTCAGCCTTGCCGCTGCTTGTGGCGCGGGTTCTCGCAGATCACCATCACCCGACCGTGCCGGCGGATGACCTTGCACTTCTCGCACATCTTCTTGACGCTGGGGCGGACTTTCATCGCGATCTCACTTGTAGCGGTAGGTGATGCGACCCCGGGTGAGGTCGTAGGGGGTGAGCTCTACCTGCACCTTGTCCCCCGGCAGGATCCGGATGTAGTTCATCCGCATCTTCCCGGAGATGTGCGCCAACACCTTGTGGCCGTTGTCGAGCTCGACCCGGAACATCGCATTCGGCAGCGACTCCAGGATCGTGCCCTCGAGCACGATGGCGTCTTCCTTGGGCTTGGGCAGCGGAAACTCCTCAGCAGGGCGAACGGGGACGGGGTCTGCGGACAGACCGGGGTTCAATGTTACCGGCACGCAGGACTTTCGCCAATCGACCGGGTTTCTGCCGCGCTACGCCCGACCGGCGTTGTCGATCGACGTCGTCAGGCGCTGGAACACCTGGTCCGGATGGCCGACGCCGTCGACGACGACCAGCCGCTCCTGGCTGCCGTAGTACTCGAGCAGGGGGGCGGTCTGGGTCTCGTACAGGTCGAGGCGCCGGTTGACCGCCTCCGGTGTGTCGTCGTCGCGCTGCAGGACGTCACCGCCGCAGACCTCGCAGATCCAGGGCTGGCGCTCGAGGCCGGTGGCGGTGTAGTTGGTGCCGCAGTCGCGGCACACCCGCCGGGCCGAGAGCCGGGCGACCACGACCTCGCGAGGGACGTCGAGGTCGATCACCAGGTGGATCGGGCGATCGACGGTGATCTTGTCCAACGCCTCGGCCTGGTAGACGGTGCGGGGGAACCCGTCGAGGATGTACCCCCTGGTCTGGGCGTCCGACCGCTTCAGCCGCTCATCGACGAGGGCGATCATGATGTCGTCGCCGACCAGGCCGCCGGAGTCCATGACCTCCTTGGCCATCAGCCCGACGTCGGTGCGCTCCCGCACCGCGGCCCGCAACATGTCGCCGGTGGAGATGTGGGGCACCACGTAGTGGCGCGACAGCCGGACACATTGCGTGCCCTTACCAGCCCCTTGACGGCCGAGGATGATGAGCCGAGCTCCCGGGATCACGGGGCGCTGGTTCCTACTTCAGGAATCCCTCGTAGTTGCGCAACGTCAGCTGGCTGTCGATCTGGCGCATCAGCTCCAGGGCGACGCCGACGGCGATCAGGATGCTCGTCCCGGCAAACCCGAACGTGTTGACGTCGGCGCCCCAGAGCAGCAGGTACGGGAGCACGGCGATGGCGGCGATGAACACCGCGCCGGGCAGGGTGATCCGGTTGACGACCCGGGCCAGGTACCGCTCGGTCTGCGGGCCCGGCCGCACGCCGGGGATGAACCCGCCCTGGCGGCGGATCTGGTCGGCCTGGCGGACGGGGTCGAAGGCGATCGAGTTGTAGAAGTAGGCGAAGGCGATGATCATCGTCGCGAACAGGGTGATGTACACCAGGTTGCGGCTGTTGACGATGTAGTCGTTGACGAACTTGGCGATGTCACCCCGCCAGCCCTCACCGCTGCCGAGCACGTTGGTGAAGATCACCGGCAGCAGCAGGATCGAGCTGGCGAAGATGATCGGGATCACGCCGGACTGGTTGACCTTGAGCGGGATGTACGTGTTCTGCCCGCCATACATCCGCCGTCCGACGACGCGTTTGGCGAACTGCACCGGTATTCGGCGTTGGCCGAGCTCGACGAACACGACGGCGACGATGATCCCGAGCGTGGCGGCGACGATCAGGAAGAACCAGAACCACTTGTTGACCTCGATGATCGAGTAGTAGCGGTACGGCAGACCGGACACGACCGAGGCGAAGATGATCATCGACATCCCGTTGCCGATGCCGCGCTGGCTGATCAGCTCGCCCATCCACATCAACAGGGCGGTGCCGGCGACGAGGGTGGGGATCACTAGGTAGCCCCGGGGCCACAGACCGTCGGGCAGCAGGGGCACGTTCGGCGCCTGGCTGGCCGCGGAGAAGAACGCCGAGCCCCGCCCGGTGCCGAAGATGAACGTCAGGCCGGTGGCCTGGAGGGTGGCGAGGGCGATCGTGACGTATCGGGTGTACTGGGTGATCTTGCGCTGCCCGACCGCCCCTTCCTGCTGCAACTCCTCGAGCTTGGGGATCACCACCCCGAGGATCTGCATGATGATGCTCGCCGTGATGTACGGCATGATCCCGAGGGCGAAGATCGAGAAGCTCTCGAAGGCGCCGCCGGAGAACAGGTTGAGGAACCCGAGCGCCCCCTGGGTGTTGGCCTGCGAGCGGAGCTGCTCGATGGCCAGCCCGTCGACCCCGGGGACCCGGATCGCCGCGCCCAGCCGGTAGAGCACGACCATCGCGACCGTGAACAGCACCTTGTTCCGCAGGTCGGGAATCTTGAAGACGTTCTTCAGGTTGGAGAGCACGCAGCGTGGTCTTTCTGATCAGCTCGGCTGGCGGGCGACGGGGTCGCTCGTCGGCGTTACCTGTTGGCGAACTGGTTGCCCTTGGCCGGCGGCCGGCCGGCCTTGTTCTCGCCTCTGAACGGCAGCGGGACGAGCGTCACCGTACCGCCTGCGGCCGTGATCGCAGCCTCGGCGGCCTTGGAAACCCCGTGGGTGTGAACCTCGAGCTTGGCCGAGAGCTCCCCGCGGGCGAGCACCTTGACGAACGCGCCCTTGCGCAGCAGGCCGTGCTGGACGAGGACGTCGGGTGTGATGACGTTGTCGTCGAGGTCACCGGCGAGCGCCTCGAGCGTGTCGAGGTTGATCCCGTGGTACTCGACGCGGAACGGGTTGTTGAAGCCCTTCAACTTGGGCACCCGCTGCTTCATCGGCATCTGGCCACCTTCGAAGCCGCGGGGCACCGTGCCCCGGGCCCGCTGGCCCTTGGTGCCGCGGCCGGCGGTCTTGCCGCCGTGCCCGCCGATGCCCCGGGCGACGCGCTTGCGCTTCCTCGTCGCTCCGGAAGCCGGCTGGAGATCGTGGACGTGCATGTCGGCCCTAATCCTTCGCTTGCTCTTCCACCCGCACCAGGTGCGGCACGCGGGCGATCATCCCCCGCACGTCGGGGCGGTCGGGCAGGGTGTTCGACTTGCCGATCCGCCCGAGCCCGAGGGCGCGCAGCGTGCCCTTGGTCTTCGGCTTGGCGCCGATCCCGGACTTCACCTGGGTGACCGTGATCATCTGGTCCGTCACTCGCCCGCCTCCTCGTCGGCCAGTCGCGCCGCACCGCGCTGGCGCTGCGTGTAGGCCGTCAGCATGCCCTTGGGCACGAACTCTTCGGCCGGGATCCCCCGCCGCTTGGCGACCTCGTCGGGGCGCTGCAAGGACCGGAGCCCGGCGATCGTGGCCCGCGCCACGTTGATGTGGTTGGCCGACCCGAGCGACTTGCACAGCACGTCGTGGATGCCGGCCTCCTCGAGGATGATCCGGGCGGCGCCGCCGGCGATGACGCCGGTACCGGGCGCGGCGGGCTTCATCAGCACCCGCCCAGCACCGGTGACGCCGATGACCTCGTGGGGGATCGAGTCCCCGGCGAGCGGGACGTCGAACAGGTTGCGCTTGGCCTCCTCGGTGCCCTTCTGGATGGCGAGGGGCACTTCCTTGGCCTTGCCGTACCCGAGTCCGACCCGGCCGTTGGCATCGCCGATCACGACCAGCGCGGTGAACGAGAAGCG
>JBKOUV010000322.1:0-5923 GCA_046723555.1 Actinomycetota bacterium
GCCGGCGGCCCGGGCGACGCCACCGGTCCCGGCCAGTGCGCCGCCCCCCAAGAAGAAGCGACGGGGAGCGCTGGTCGCCGTCGCCGTTCTGGTCATCGCGGCGGGCGCGGCGGGCGCGTTCTTCCTCCTCAGCGGAGGCGATGGCGACGACACGGGGGCCAGCCCGGGCGCCACAGGCGCGACGACGGCACCGTCCGGCGACTGTGCTGCACCCTCGGGGCGCTGCGTCACCATCGACTCGTTCGAGCGTGACGGTGACCAGTTCGTCGTGCAGTACTCGACGCTGAACTACGAGCCCGACATCGACGGTCAGTTCCACGTCCACTTCTTCTTCGACACCACGCCGATCACCGAGGCGGGCAATCCGGGCCACGGGGATTGGGTCGTCTACGACCTCGACGAGCACGGCGAGAAGGTGTACCGCTTCCCCGCGTCCGACGTGCCGCCCAACGCAACCGCGCTGTGTGCGGCCGTGGCAGCCCACAACCACTCGCTCGACAGCTTGGAGTCGAGCTGCGTGCCGATCCCCCAGTAGGCGCCCATGCTGATCGGGCGGGACGCCGAGCTGCGCACGGCCACCAGGGCCGTCTCTGGGCTCGGGGGCGGGCAACCGTTCGTGATCGGCATCGTCGGTGACGACGGCAGCGGGCGCACGTCGCTGCTGAACGCGGCGACCGAGGTCGCCCGGTCGGACGGACACCTGGTGCTGGCGACCCGCGGCACAGGGGCGGACCTGGCGCCCGCCTACGGCGGCCTGTTGTCGTTGTTGCGCCCACTCGAACGCCGCTTCGACGAGCTCACCGGCGCCGAGGACGCCGACGTCCTTCGGTCGGCGATGGCGCTCCGGTCCCGACCGGCGGATCCGCTCGACGTCGGGATCGGCGTGTTGCGGCTGATCACGACGCTCGCCGAGGAACGGCCCGTGCTCGTCGCCGTCGATGATGCCGACGGGCTCGACCCGGCGACTGTTGACGCGCTCGCCTTCGCCCTCGGACGCCTCGGCGTAGACGCCGTCGGGGCCTTGATCTGCCTGCCGCCCGAGCGCCATGCCGTCTGGGACCCCGTGACGACGCAGCGGATCGTGCTCGGACCACTGGGCGCCGACGACCTGGCGGAGCTGGTCATGGCCAACGTGCCCTGCGCGCCGGAGCCGGCGCACGCCTGCGCGACGTGGGCCGACGGAAACCCCCTGCTGGCGATCGAACTGGCCCGATCGCTCTCGGAGGACGAACGCCATGGACGACGCCCACTCCCGTCGCTGCCCCGACCCACGGTCCGTGCGGTCGAACGGATGCAGGCCCAACTCGACGCGCTCGGTGAGGCCGCTCGCCGCGCCCTCGTCGTCGTCGCCGCCGATCGCACCGGGCGGGCGTCGGTGATCCTCGGTGCGCTCGCCGCCCTGGGCGAGGCGCCGGGCGGTCTCGACGAGGCCGAGGAGGCCGGCGTGATCTCGGTCGGTCTCGACTCGGTGAGCTTCCGCCACCCGTTGTTGCGGCCGCTCTGCTACCACCTCGTCGCCGCCCGTAGCCGCCGGGCGGCGCACCGCGCCCTCGCCGGCGCGCTCACCGAACCGGGCGACGCCGCCGAGCGGGCGTGGCAACTGGTCGCCTCGTGTGCCGGGCCCGACGACGACGTCGCCGCTGTCCTCGACCTGGTCGCTGACGATGCCCGTCGCCGGGGAGCGCTGGTCGAGGCGGCGACGACGCTCGAGCGGGCCGCATCGCTGTCGGTGGACCTCGCCGGCCGGCGCGAGCGACGCCGGCGGGCGGCAGTCGCCTTCCTCGACGCGCTCGCCTTCGATGACGCCCTCCGGCTGCTCGACCTCGACGACGGTGAGGGTGCGCTGCTGGCCATCGAGGCCGTCGAGCGGCGGGACGGCCCAGCCGTGGCGTTGATCCGGTTCGACGCCGCCGGATCCGCCGACGCGGCCGTGCGCGGCGACCTCCTCCTCGCCTGCGGGCGGAGGGCGGACGCCGCGGCCGCCGTCGGGGGAGCGGGGGAGAACGCGCTCGCCGCCAGTGTGCGGGCGGCGATCGAACCGAGCCGACCGCTTCCAGACGAACCCTCGGGGTCGACTGCGCACGACCGGCGGGCGCGCCGGCGGTGGCTCGGCGCGGCGGCCGATCGGGGGGTTGCGATGGCGCATCCGAAAACGGTCGACGAACTGGCGGCGGCGGCGCGCGCCGCCTCCGTGCGGGGCGCCCCCGCCGACGCGACGTCATTCCTCGAACGGGCCCGGGCGGCCGTGCCTCCCGGGGCCGCGCGGGTCAGCGCCGAGGTCGCCGCGCTCGCCGAGCGGCTCGAGGCCGCCTCCCCGTCGTCCGACAGTTCGCTCGCCGCGTTGACCAAGGCCGAGCGGCGGGTCGCTGAGTCGGTCGCCGCCGGACGCACCAACCGGGAGGTGGCGGAGCACCTCTTCGTCAGCGTCAAGACGGTGGATTTCCACCTCCAGTCGATCTATCGGAAGCTCGCCCTGCGGTCGCGGACCGAGCTGGCCGTCCTCATGGCCGGAAGGGGAGTACTCACGTGAGTGCTGAACACGACGAGGTGCGGTGGTGGGAGTCGGTCGAGCGCCACGTCGAGTCACGAGACGCCGACGCCCCCGATCCCTGGGGCGATGCCGAGCTCGCCGAGCCGGCCCTGACCGCCGAGCAGAAGGCGTTTCTCTCCGGGCTCGAGGACCAACCCGCCGTGCCTCGACTGCGCGAAACCGGGAATTCACCGGGCGACGACCCTGCTCCGCCAGGCGTACCGTCGCCGTCATGATCTCGCGGAGCGGAGTCCGGCCGTGACGACGCGGCTCGGTGTCGACCTCGGCACCACGTGGACCGCGGCGGCCGTCACCACCGACGGGCGCACCACGCCGGTCGGCCTCGGCAGCGCCGGGCCGGCGATGCCGAGCGTGGTGGCCATCGTCGACGGCAAGCCGGTGGCGGGCGAAGCCGCCGCGCGGGCCGGCACGACCGACCCGACCGCGGTCGCCCGGGAGTTCAAACGGCGCCTCGGCGACACCACACCGATCGTGCTCGGCGGCACTCCCTACGGGGCCGAGACGCTCACCGGGTACCTCCTCGCCCACGTCGTCGCCGCCGCTGGCGGCGCCACCGCCGTCACCCTCTCCCACCCGGCCACGTGGGGCGAGTACAAGCTCGACCTGCTGCGGGAGGCGGCGCGGGTCGCCGGGCTGGGCAGCGTCCGGCTCGTCCCCGAGCCGGTAGCCGCCGCCGGACACTACGCCCGGCTCGGCCGGCTCAAGGCCGGCGACACGGTCGCCGTCTACGACTTCGGTGGCGGGACGTTCGACGCCGCCGTGGTTCGCCTCGGCGCCGACGGACCCGAGCTGCTCGGACGCGCCGAAGGCCTCGACCGGTTGGGCGGCGTCGACCTCGACCAGGCCGTCCTCGCTCACGTCAACACCGCGCTCGACGGTGCCCTTTCGTCGATGAACCGCGACGACCCCGATGTCCGCCGGGCCGCCCTGGCGCTCCGCGCCGACTGCGTCGCCGCCAAGGAGGCGTTGTCGGCGGACACCGACACCACGGTGACGGTGTCGTTCCCCGGACTCTCCACGTCGGTCCGGCTGACGCGGGCCGAGTTCGAATCGGCGGTGCGGCCCCGTCTCGCCGAAACCCTCGGCGCCCTCGACCGGGCCATCGCTTCGGCCGGGGTCGCGGCCGGCGACCTCGCCGGCATCGTGATGGTCGGCGGTTCCAGCCGCATTCCCGTCGTCGCCGAGCAGGTCGCCGCCCACATCGGCCGCCCGCTACTCGTCGACGCCGACCCGAAACTGGCGGTCGCCTGTGGTGCCGCCGAACCCGATCTGCGACCGAAGGAGGCGGGAATGCCCGCGACCCCACCACCCCCACCGAACGCGTCGAAGGAGGCGCCGGCCGGGCCGGCTGCGGCACCCGGCACCCCGTCCGGTCCGGCCGGCTCGAAGGACCCGGCCGCGGCCAAGGGGGCCCCTCCGAAGCCGACCGAGCGGCGCACCACGCCGGGCAACCGACCCAAGGAGGCGGAATCGGGGATGTCGACGGTCGGCAAGGTGGCCGCGGGCGTCGCGGCTGCCGGGGCGGCCGCCGCGGCGGGCGTGCTCTGGCACGACGACGTGGCCGATGCGCTGGGGTTCGGCGACGACCCGCAGGGCAAGGCGCGCCGTGGCATGGGCAAGGGCCAAGACGACGCCGATGCCGACGAGTCGATGGACGCGTTCGATTCCGTGTCCGGCGGATCGGGGTACTCCGGTGGTGGCGGTTACTCCGGCGGTGGGGGCGTTCGCTACTCCAGCGGCGGCGGTGGAGGCTTCGCCCCGCCGCAATCGCGCCCGATGCCGGCGCCGAGCGCCTCGCCCGGTTCGTCGATGGGACAGCCGGGTTCGTCGATGGGTCAGCCGGGCGGCGGCGCGGCGATGCCGCCGGTCGACCCGGCGTTCGTCAGCGCACGCGACCAGCTCCGCGCCCGGCTGACCGACTGGCAGCCGCCCGACGGCGCCGATCCGGCCGAGGTCACCGAGCTCAAGCAGCGGTTGGACGGTCTGCTCGACCGGTACCAGCCGCGGCCGGGCCAGACCACGGCCGACGCGATCGCCGAGTTGCGCGACGAGTTCGCCCTGCGCATCGACGACTTCACCCAGGATCAGAAGATCGACGCCCTCGTCGAGGCTCAGCAGGGGATGGGCACTCCCCCTCCCGCCGATCCGGAGTTCGACGCCACCCGCCAGATGCTCCGCGACCGGCTCCAGACCTGGCAGCCGCCGGAGGGCACCGATCCGGCCCAGGCAGCGCAGCTGAAGGCCGACTTGCAGGCGATGATCGATCGCTACCGACCGTTGCCCGGTCAGTCCCGCGAGGACGCGATGGCGGAGCTCCAGGATCGGTTCGACGGCAAGGTCGACGACTTCGAGCGCGACCAGAAGCTCGACGCCCTGATCGACGCCGAGGAGGACCGCCAGGGCACGGCGACGGATACCCCGGCCCCGGCCGGAACCACGGTCGATCCGGCCACTGGCGCGCCGATGACGCCTCCACCGCCGCCCGCCCCGGGCACGAGTCAGGATCCGGCCGCCGGTGGTGCGGCACCGCCCCCGCCGCCACCGCCGCCTCCCGCGGCGCGCGCCACCGGTGGGGCGACGATGCCGCCGCCACCACCGCCCCCGCCGGTCGTCGGGATGCCGCTGCCGGTCGACGACTCTCCGCCGCCGCCGGACGACGCCGAGCCGAGCGACGACGGCCCGCAGGGCGTCGCCATCGGCGAAATGGATCCGACCGCCCACGCGCACGACGAGGACACCGCCGCGCCGGACCCGCGTGTCACCACACCGGCGAGCGGGCTGGTCGACGAGTTCGACGAGATGGTGGCCGATCCCATCCCCGCGGCCGATGGCATGACCACCGGCGGGCCGGCCGCGCCCGCTCCCGACGGCATGAGCGCGGCGGTCGAGACGGACGACGTCCTCGGTGACGTCTCGGTGTCCACGGCGGTGGCCGACACGCCCCCACCGGACGTGGACACGGCACCCGAGCCGGTGTCGGTGGACGCCGTCGAAATCACCGCGGTCGCCACCGACGTCTACACCACTGACGACGCGCCCGACCTGGATCTCCCCGCCGTCGACGACGACTTCGAGCCGGCCACTCTCGGCCCGGCGGTCGAGTCGGACGACGCCAGCGACACCGACTCCGACGACAACGACGACAGCCTCTTCGGCAACTGAATCACTCGGTCTGTGTCACCGTTTCCGCGTTCGAACGCGGATGCGGTGACACAGACGCGTTCGGGCTGTGGTGTCAGACGAAGCGGAAGGTGCCGATCATCTCGACGAACGACTTGCCCACGGCGTCCATCTGCTCCACCGGGCTCGTCGCCACGAACTGGAACAGATCCGCCGTCTTGGCGCCGTCGACGGCCGGGGCCAAGAAGATCG
>JBKOUV010000295.1:0-8728 GCA_046723555.1 Actinomycetota bacterium
CCGCGGCGAGCTGCGGATGATCGGGGCGACCACGCTCGACGAGTACCGCAAGCACGTCGAGAAGGACCCGGCGCTCGAGCGGCGGTTCCAGCAGGTGTACGTCGCCGAGCCGTCGGTCGAGGACACCGTCGGGATCCTGCGTGGCCTGAAGGAGCGCTACGAGGTTCACCACGGCGTGCGCATCCAGGACTCGGCGCTGGTCGCGGCGGCCGTGCTCTCCAACCGCTACCTCACCAACCGCTTCCTGCCCGACAAGGCGATCGACCTCGTGGACGAGGCGGCGAGCAAGCTGCGCATCGAGATCGACTCGATGCCGACCGAGATCGACGTCGTCGAGCGGCGGGTCCTGCAGCTCGAGATCGAGCAGGTGGCGCTGGAGAAGGAGTCCGACGAGGTGTCCAAGGCCCGCCTCGACGGCCTCCACGACGAGCTCGCCGCGCTCAACGCCGAGGTCGCCGAGATGAAGCGGCACTGGGAGGCCGAGCGGGAGGCGATCGACGCCATCCGCAACCTCAAGGAGGAACTCGAGTCGCTGCGCACCCAGGTCGAGCGGGAGACCGACCTCACCGTCGCCGCCGAGATCCGATACGGGCGGATTCCCGAGCTCGAACGGCGGATCGCGGATGCGACCGCGCACCTCGACGAGCTGCAGCACGACAAGCGGATGCTCAAGGAGGAGGTCGACGCCGAGGACATCGCCGAGGTGGTGTCGAAGTGGACCGGCGTGCCGGTGAGCCGGCTGATGGAGGCCGAGGCGGCCAAGCTGATCCGCCTCGAGGAGCACCTCCACGAGCGGGTCGTCGGCCAGGACGACGCCGTCCGGGCCGTGGCGAACGCGATTCGGCGCAGCCGGGCCGGGCTGTCCGACCCCAACCGGCCGATCGGGTCGTTCATGTTCCTCGGGCCGACGGGCGTCGGCAAGACCGAGTTGGCCCGGGCGCTGGCCCAGTTCCTGTTCGACGACGAGCACGCGATGGTGCGGATCGACATGGGCGAGTACATGGAGAAGTTCTCCGTCTCGCGGTTGATCGGCGCGCCTCCGGGCTACGTGGGATACGACGAGGGGGGCCAGCTCACCGAGGCGGTGCGCCGGCGGCCGTACTCCGTGGTGCTGCTCGACGAGATCGAGAAGGCCCACCCGGACGTGTTCAACGTCTTGCTCCAGGTGCTCGACGACGGACGGCTGACCGACGGCCAGGGTCGCACGGTCGACTTCACCAACGTGGTGTTGATCATGACGTCGAACCTGCAGGTCGACCCGCTCGACTTCTTCCGGCCCGAGTTCATCAACCGGGTGGACGAGATCATCCGGTTCCGGCCCCTCGACGAGCACGACCTCGCCCGCATCGTCGAGATCCAGCTCGGCCGCTGGCGCGAGCGGCTCGCCGAGCGGCGCATCGAGTTGGACGTCACGCCGGAGGCGATGGCCCACCTGGCGAGGGAGGGGTTCGACCCGGCCTTCGGCGCCCGCCCGCTCAAGCGGATCATCCAGCGCGAGATCGGCGACGCCGCGGCGATGCTGCTGCTCGAAGGCAAGGTCGCCGACGGCGGCACGATCCACGTCGACGCCGTCGACGGAGTCCTGGCGGTCACCTGACCTGTTCCCCCATCTGGGCGGGATTCGTCCCAACCGAGCATCTGGGCGGGATTCGTCTCAACAGTCGCGACGATTCCCGCCCAGATCACCGCCCCGGCGGCGGACCGCTGCCGCGTGGGCGGGGAAGCCCTCGTGGTCGGCGAGGGCGAGGATCGACGGCGTCATCCGGGCCACGGCCTGCTCGTCCGCCCGGGCGATGGCGGTCCGCTTGAGAAACGCCTCCACCGTGATCCCGCTCGACACCTCGGCGAACCCGGATGTCGGCAGCGACGCGGGGCAGCCGATCACGAAGTTCGCCGCGCTGAACGGAGTGTGCTGGCCGACGAGGATTTCGCCGGCGTTGACCAACCCGTCGACCACCTCGTCCACCTCGCCATCCGCGACCGCGACCTGGAGGTGCTCCGGCGCGTATCGGTTGGCGACGGCGATCGCGTCATCGAGGTGGTCGACGAGCACACACCCTCCGTTCACTCCCAGCGACGACCGTGCGGCGTCCGCTCGCGGCGCGGGCAGATCGCCGAGCTGGACAGCCAGCTCGGCCTCGGTCCGCTCGGCGAGCGAGCGCGAGGTCGTGACCAGCACGACCGAGGAATCGGGGCCGTGCTCGGCTTCGATCAACAGGTCGGCGGCCAGCCGGACCGGGTCGGCTGAATCGTCGGCGATCACCAGGCTCTCCGTCGGCCCCAGCAGCATCATCGTGGCCACGCCGTGGCGTTGCATCTCGACCTGGGCGCACGCGACCGCCGGCGAGCCCGGCCCGACGATCTTGCGGACCTTCGGGATCGACTCGGTACCGAACCCGAGGGCGGCGACGCCGGCCGGCCCGTTCACCCGGAACACGTCGGTGATCCCGAGCTTGCGACACACGACGAGCACCGCTGGATCTACGTCGCCCGAGCCTGCCGGCACGGGGGGGACGACGAGCACGACCTGCGGGACACCGGCGACCGTCGCGGGCACCCCGAGCTGGTAGGCGACGCTCGGGTAGCTCGCCTTCCCGGACGGCACGAACAATCCGGCCGAGGCGATCGGCGTGACCTTCTCGCCGACTCGCAACCCCGGCTCGGGCTCGAAGCTCCAGCTGCTCGCCCGTTCCATCAACTGCTCGTTGAACGCCCGGCAGTGGGCGATCGCGTCGTCGAGGGCCGCGTCGACCGCAGTTGACACCGTGGCGGTGGCGAGCTCATCCGCACCGACCCGCAAGTCCGCCGGCTCCAGCTTGACGCCGTCGAAGCGGGCGAGGGCGTCACACACCGCCGCGTCGCCGCGTGTCCTCACGTCCTCGATCAGCTCGGCGATCGACGCTCGCAGCTCGGGATCGAAGATGTCGGCCATCCCCCGGGCGCACAGCGCTGCTCGCTCGGCCTCTGACATCTTCGACCAGCGCAGGTGCCGCATCACCGTGGACATTCGCCGGCCGACAGTACCGGTCTAATGTCGGATCACCATGCCCGTCACCGTCGTCGTCGGCGCCCAGTGGGGCGACGAGGGCAAGGCCAAGGTCATCGACCTGCTGGCCAAGGAGCACACCTACGTCGTGCGCTACCAGGGCGGGCACAACGCCGGCCACACGGTCGTCGTCGCCGGCGAGCGCTACGCGTTGCAACTGGTCCCGAGCGGGATCCTCTACGACCACGTGGTGCCGGTGATCGGCAACGGCGTCGTCGTCGATCTCCCGACTCTGTTCGCCGAGATCGACGCCCTCGAGGCCCGCGGCATCTCGTGCCGGCGACTCCAGGTGTCGAGCCGCGCCCACCTGATCTTCCCGTGGCACCAGGCGTACGACACCATCGCCGAGGCGATGCGCGGCGACGACAAGATCGGCACCACGCTGAAGGGCATCGGCCCGGCCTACGCCGACAAGGCCCGCCGGGTCGGGCTGCGCGCCGGCGATGTCCTCGACATCGGCGCGTTTGCCGAACACGTCAAAGCCCGCGCCGTGGCCGAGAACCGCCAGCTCGCCGACGCCGGCGGCGATCCGCTCGACGTCGACGACATCGTCGAGCGGTTCACCGCATTCGGCGGCCGGCTCGCGCCCTACGTCGTCGACACGGTGGGGCTGCTCCACGAGGCGCTCGGGGCCGGGTCGCACCTCCTGCTCGAAGGTGCCCAGGCGACGTTCCTCGACCTGGACCACGGCACCTACCCGTACGTGACCTCGTCGAACCCGACGGCCGGCGGGGCGTGCACCGGCACCGGCCTCGGACCGCGCGACATCACCCGCGTGGTCGGGATCACCAAGGCCTACACGACCCGGGTCGGCGCCGGGCCGTTCCCCACTGAGCTCACCGACGCCGACGGTGACGCGCTGGTCGACGTCGGGCGGGAGTTCGGCACGGTCACCGGCCGGCGCCGGCGGGCGGGGTGGCTCGACTGCGTGATGCTGCGCCACGCCGTGCGCCTGAACAGCCTCACCGAGCTCGCGCTCACCAAGCTCGACGTCCTCGACGGGTTCGACACGGTGAAGGTCTGCACCGGCTATCGGCTCGACGGGCGTGAGGTGCGCCACTACCCGGACCGCTCGGACCTCGTCGGCCGCGTCGAGCCGATCTACCGCACGCTCCCGGGATGGCAGACAACGCTCGGCGGCGCCCGGGTGCGCGCCGACCTGCCGCCCGCGGCTCGCCAGCTGATCGACCTGATCGAGGACCAGGCGGGCGTCCCGGTCGGCGTCGTCGGCGTCGGAGCCGAGCGGGACGACCACGTGCTCTGGCGGGCATGATCCCCCGCTATTCACTCCCCGAGATGGCGGCGGTGTGGTCAGACACCACGCGCATGGGCCGCTGGCTGGAGATCGAGCTGCTGGCGACCGAAGCGCTCGCCGAGCTCGGCGTGGTTCCGGTCGAGGCCGCCAAGGCCTGCCGCGAGCGGGCACCGCGGGTCGACGACGAGTTCGTCACCGCGGTGAGCGAGCGCGAGCGGGTGACCGACCACGACGTCGCCGCGTTCGTCGACGTCGTCCAGGCCGCCATCGGCGAGCCCGACGGAGCGTGGATCCACTACGGGCTGACGTCGTCGGACGTCGTCGACACCGCCCTGTGCTGGGCCATGCGGGACGCCGTCGACTTGCTGATCTCGGCGGCGAGCGGTCTGCTCGGCACGCTCGTCCCGCTGGCGCGCGCCCACCTCGACACCGTCATGATCGGACGGACCCACGGAATCCACGCCGAGCCCACCACGTTCGGCACCAAGGTCGCGCTGTGGGCGTTGCAGACGGATCGCGACCGCGCCCGCTTGCGGACGGCCCGGGAAACTGTCAGCGTCTGCAAGCTGTCGGGCGCCGTCGGGACGTACTCCAACGTTGATCCGGCGGTCGAGGCCCGCGTCGGTGCCGCCCTGGGCCTACGTCCTGTCCCGGCCACGCAAGTGATCGCCCGCGACCGCCACGCCGAGTTCCTGTGGGCTTGCGCCTCGGTCGCGGCCACGTGCGAGGCGGTCGCGGTCGAACTGCGTCACCTCCAAAGGACCGAGGTGGCCGAGGTGATGGAGGGATTCAAGCCAGGCCAGAAGGGATCCTCCGCGATGCCTCACAAACGGAACCCAATTTCCGCCGAGACGATCACCGGTCTGGCTCGCGTGGTGCGTTCCAATCTGGAGGCCGGGTTGCAGGATGTGGCGCTCTGGCACGAGCGCGACATCTCGCACAGTTCGGTGGAACGAATCGTGTTACCGGACTCGTCGCTGCTCGCCTATTACATGATCCATCGGTTGAACCGTCTGCTGTCCGGACTCCAGATCAAAATCGATCGAATGCGGTCAAACCTCGAGTCGAGCCATGGTCTCGTCTTCAGCCAACCGGTCCTGCTCGCGCTGATAGCCGCCGGCGCGGCGCGCGATGACGCCTATCGGATCGTGCAGCGCAACGCGATGCAGGCGTGGGAATCGGGCACCGAGTTCCGAACGTTGTTGGAAGCGGATCCCGAAGTGACGCTCGATGCGACCGCCCTCGCCGACGCCTTCGACCTCGATCGATCGCTCCGCCACATCGGGCGGATCGCCACCGTCCTTGACGAGATCGAGTTGGAGACTCCGGTCAGGACTGGCGGCTGAGACCGGCGCGGGTCAGGACCGAGGCCGGCACGCCGACCTCCCGCCACGAAGCCCAGGAGATCCCCTGCCGCTCGCTGTAGCTCGCGGCGACCTTGACGAACTCGTCTTCGATCGACTTGAGGTCGACGTTCGAGCCCATTCCGTCGAGCTCGGCCTTCAGATTGCGCCTCGTCTGTACAAGCCTCAACTCGGTCACCGGGTCGGCGGTCTTCAGTTGTTCATCGATGCTCTTGAGTTGTTTGTTGATCGAGTCGCTGGTTCGTTTGCGACCTCGCTTGGGCTTGTTCTCCCGCAACGCTTCCAGGTATGCCCGCACCGCGCGACCTTCGGTCCGCCCCTGCGCGAGGGCGGCCTTGTGGTTATCCGTCAGCGGCGATTTCGGTCCTCGTTTGGCCATGGCCAGGAATCTTATGCTGGCGGGGCGGCGTTCACAGGTCGCCGATTGTCAGAAATCAGGACACCAGCCCCGCGATCACTTCGAGATGCTCGAGGTCGGAGACGTCGAGCACCTGAAGGTACATCCGCTCCGCGCCGGCGTCGGCCCACCGCTCCAGCGTCTTGCTCGCTTCGTCAGGTGTTCCGGCCACTCCATTGGTGCGCAACTCGTCCGGCTCGCGATCGATCGCCGCAGCGCGGCGGGCGAACTCCGCGTCGTCGCGACCGACACACACCACGATGGCCACCGAGAACCGCATCGTGGCCGGATCGCGGTCGATCGCGTCGCACGCGGCGATCACTCGATCGCGCTGCTCGCGGAACCGGTCGACCGGGGCGAAGCCGAGGTTGAACTCGGCGGCGTAGCGGGCGGCCAGTTCCGGCGTGCGCTTGGATCCGTGACCGCCGACAATCACCGGGATTCCGCCCTCCTGCATCGGTTTCGGGAGCGCCGGCGAGTCGACGACCGGATAGTGCTTGCCGTCGAACGAGAACCGCTCGCCCACCGGCGTGGCCCACATGCCGGTGATGACGGCGAGCTGTTCGTCCAAGCGGTCGAAGCGCTCACCCAGGGTGGGGAACGGGATGCCGTACGCCCGGTGCTCGCGCTCGTACCACCCGGCCCCGAGCCCGAGCTCGACCCGACCGCCGGACATCTGGTCGACCTCGGCGACGGACACCGCGAGCGGGCCGGGGTGGCGGAACGTCGCCGACGAGACGAGGGTGCCGAGCCGGATCCTCGACGTGTCGCGTGCTAGCCCGGCGAGGGTGACCCACGAGTCCGTGGGACCGGGCAGCCCGCCCCGCTCGAGCGCCGCGCCCATCGCCAGGTAGTGGTCGCTGCGGAAGAAGGCGTCGAACCCGAGCTGCTCGGCGGCCTTGACCAGGCCGAGCAGCTCGTCGTAGGTGGCGCCCTGCTGGGGTTCGGTGAACACGCGGAGTTGCGACAACTGGAACATGACCGGTGAACCTACGTGGCCGCCGACGCGCGACCCAGCGCGTCCTCCGCCTCGGCGAGCTGGCGGGCGGCGTCGTCGCGTTCGCCCTCGGCAGCCGCCAGCGCCTCGCGAGACTTCTCCAGTTGACGCTCGGCGTTGCGGACGGCGGCCGCCGCCTTCTCCACGGCCGCTTCGGCCCGCTCGGCCGTCCGCGCCGCCGTGTCGCGTGCTTTCGTTGCAGCCGTCAGCTCGCGCTTCCGCTCCCTCGCGGTCTGTGTCACCGTTTCTGCGTTCGACCGCGCTTTCGGTGACCCAGATGCGGCACGACGGCGGGGTGCGGGACGCGCACCGGGCGCGAGCCCGGCGAACACCTCCTCCGGGACGACGACGGCCGAGCCGAGGACTCCCGCCGCCAGCTGCGCTGATGCCTCGGCATTTCCGGCGACCTCGGCCAACCGGCCGGCCACCGTCCCCGCCTCGGCGGCGGCGTCCCGGCCGGCACCAGCCAGCACTTCCTGGCCGCGGGAGAGCACCTGTCCGCTGCGCTCGCGGAGGTCCCGCAACGCCTCGCGCACGTCGGGCCCCTCCCGCCCCTCGATCGCCGCGGCTTGGGCGTCTCTCACCGTCGCCGCGGCGGCGAGGAAGGCGGCGATGTCGTCACCGTGCTCGGCGGCGACGACATTGAGCGCCCAGTCGGCCATGCCCGGCTTGCGCAGCTTGCCCAGGGCCGTGGCGCCGTCGCGGTCTTTCGCCGCCCGCCGTTCCTTCACCAACTGGTTGCGGGCGGACACGAACTGCGCCGGCGGTGTCGTGTACAGCTCGCGGAGCGTCGACACGTCGACCGGCGGCGGCTCCACTGGTCAATGCTCGCAGATCTGGCGACGCTACGTTCGGTGGCGATGTCCGACCCGGCGTTGCCTCCCTTGCCGGCACCGCTGGCCGCCCTCCGCGAACACGTGCTCAAATACTCGCTGCGGCGGGGTTCGTTCACCCTCAAGTCGGGCGCGACCAGCTCGTGGTTCCTCGACACCAAGCAGACCGCCTGCCGTCCGGACGGGATCGTCCTCGTCGCCGACGCAGTGCTCGCGATCATCCCGGACGATGTCGATGCGATCGGCGGGCTGACGATGGGCGCTGATCCCGTCGCCTTCGGTGTCGCCGCCGTGGCCGCCACGCGCGACCGGGCGTTGCGCAGCTTCAGCGTGCGCAAGGAGGCCAAGGACCACGGCGTGACCGGGCGCATCGCCGGTGCCCTCGAGCCCGGGGACCGGGTCGTGATCACCGAGGACACCGCCACCCGGGGAACGTCGCTGATGGAAGCGGTCGACGTCGTGCGGGAGTTCGGCGCCGAGCCGGTACTGATCACGGTGATCGTCGACCGCGGCGGAACCTGCTCGTCGATGGCCGCGGCGGCCGGCGTCGCCTACCGACCGCTGCTCACGGCCCCCGACCTCGGCTTCGAATACGGGAGCTGACCGCGCTCAGGGGTGAAGGACGCCGGGGTTCAGGATCCCGGCCGGGTCGAGCGCCCGTTTGATCGCCGAGGCGGCGGCGAGCTCCGCGGGGGAGCGGATCAGGTGGAGCCAGCGGGTCTTGGCGATGCCGACGCCGTGCTCGGCCGAGATCGTGCCGCCCAACCCGGCGGCGGACTCGAGCACATCGGCGGTGATCGCCTCGGGATCGCCGGGATCGAGCACGTTGAGGTGGA
>JBKOUV010000126.1:0-14891 GCA_046723555.1 Actinomycetota bacterium
GTCGACGGCTTTGGCGACCCGGTCGTGGGTGAGGATGGCGTTGATCCAGAAGTCGTCGACGGCTTCGGTCATCCGCACGACGGCGACGGCGTCGGGGGCTTCGTCGACGACCCAGCCGTCGGGGGCGCAGAAGACGAACGGCGGGACCGGGCGCACGGTGGCGCTCGGGTAGACGACGACCTGGTAGCCGGTGGCGGGCGGAGCTTCGATGGTCGGACTCCCAGTTTCTGTCATAGGGGCCGAGACACTACTGAGCACCCTCTCGAGGTCGTGCCGAATTAGGACCGTCGCGGCGCCCCGAACCCGGGCCCCGAAACCGGGAATGCTCCCGGTGACAGGCAGGGGCCCGATTCGTACCATCGCTCCATGTTCGAGACGCATCCGCTGCTCGAGGATCGCAGTAGTACCCCCAAGGAGGACGGTCGTGGGTTGGTTCGATGACATCGTGGATTTCGTAGGAGACGTCGCCGACGTCGTGTCCGATCCGATCGGCACGATCACGGACGTGGTGTCCGATCCGGTCGGCGCGATCACCGACGCGGTGAACTCGGTCAGCAACGTCGTCGAAGGTGTCGCCCCGCTGGGCGGTCTGATCGGGACGGTGATCGGCGGTCCGATCGGCGGCGCCATCGGCAACGTGGCCGGCGACATCCTCGGTGGTGGTGGAGGCGATGGCGGCGGCGGACCGTTCGGCTTCGTGAGCGGCATCCTCGACTCCGTCACCGACATCGTGCCCGACGGCCTCATGGACGTCGCGACCGATCTGATTGGCGGTGGATCCCTGATCGGCGCCGCCGGCGATCTGCTCGGCGGAGGCCTCGGTGACGTCGGCTCCGGGTTGCTGGGCACGATCGGCGACGTGGTGCCCGGGCTCAGTGAAGCCGGTGGTTTCCTCGGTGGTCTCGGCGACCTCGCCGGCGGCGACGTGCTCTCCACGGTCGCCGGTGGGCTGGGAATCCCGACCGACATCCTCGACACCGTCAGCCACACGATCGGCGACGTCGTCGGCGCGGCCGGTGGACTCGCCGGCCAGGTGCAGGACGCCGTGCAGGACGCGGTCGGCGGGGAGGACTCCGCCCTCGGGTTCCTCGACGACCTTCTCCCCGATTCCGTCACCGGTGCCCTCGACGAGCCGGGCAAGCTGCTCGAAGGCCTCGGCCAGATCGCCCAGACCGGTGGTCTCGGTGAGGCCCTCGCCAGCCTCTCCACCGACGACCTGTCGGCCCTCGTCACCAAGCTGGTGACGCCGGTGTCACCCGCGGCCGCCGCGGCCGCTGCCGACGACATGATGACCAGCCCCGGGATCGTCGATCCGTCGACGCTTCCCGGCGCCGATGACGACTTCACGTTCGACATCACCCCGACGAACACCGGCATCGTGCCTCCCGACCTGCTCGGCGACGACGACCTGCTGGGCACCGGCGCCGCGGCGGCGTCGGCCGACGACGGGTCGATGGCGACGATGGACTCGGGCGACCTCGCCGGCACGTCGGGACCGGCCGACATGGACTCGTCCGGTGGGTTCTCCGACGACGTGTTCACCAGCGACGTGTCGATGGATGCGCCCGCCCCCGACGTCGCCCCCGCGCCGGCGCCCGAGCCCGAACCCGAGAGCGACTTCAGCCAGGCGATCCAGTCCGCCGATGCCGTCGACCAGAGCTTCGACTCGATGTTCGAGGACCTGGGATGACGGACACCGCGACCGCGCCGCCGGCCGCGGCGCCCGCCCCCGCCCCGGCCGCCGGGCCGGAGGCGGGGATCGTCGAGCTGGTGCGCATCCTGCAACGCCTCGAGCGGCCCGATCTCGTTCAGCGAGCGACGGCCGCGGCGGCGCGTCTGAAGCGGCCGAGCACCGTCGTGTGCGTCGTGGGCGAGTTCAAGCAGGGCAAGAGCTCGCTCGTCAACGGGCTGCTCGGCCAGGCGATCTGCCCGGTCGACGACGACCTGGCGACGTCCGCGATCACGCTCGTCCGCTTCGGGGAGCAGGCCGGCGCCTCGGTGCGGCGCCGGGGCGACGACGGCAGCACCGCCAGTGAGGCCGTCGCCATCTCCGACCTCCCGGACTGGGTCAGCGAGGTCGGTAACCCGCGCAACGCCAAGCAGGTCGAGCGGGTGGAGATCGCGGTGCCGAGCCCCCTGCTCAAGCAGGGTCTGGTGATCGTGGACACGCCGGGCATGGGCGGCCTCGGCGCCGGCCACGCCGCGGCGACGCTCGCCTTCCTGCCGTTCGCCGACGGGCTGATCTTCGTGTCCGACGCGTCGGCGGAGCTGTCTGCCCCCGAAGTCGACTTCCTGCGCCGGGCGACCGAGCTGTGCCCGACCGTGCTGTTCGCCCTGACCAAGATCGACCTGTTCGCCAACTGGGAGCGGATCGCCGACCTCGACCGCGGCCACCTCGACCGCCAGGGCCTGGCGGTGCCGCTGGTCGCGGTGTCGAGCACGGTGCGGGCCGAGGCACTGGCCCGCAAGGACCGTGAGCTCAACGACCGCAGCCGGTTCCCCTCGCTGGTGAAGGAGCTGGGTGACCAGGTGGTCGCCCCCGCCAAGGCCACTGCGGCCGCCCGCTCGGCCGGCGACGCCAAGGCGATCGCGGCGATGGTGCGCTCGGGCCTCGAGGCCGAGAAGGCGGTGCTCGGCGACCCCGCCGCGACCAAGCAGGCGCTCGAGCGGCTGGAGGCGGCCAAGCAGCGCCTCGAGCACCTGCGCGGCCCCGCCGCGCGGTGGTCGACGATCGTCGGCGACCGCACGGCCGACCTGTCCAACAACGTGATGTTCGAGTTCCGCGCCGGCATGCGGACGATCTCCAAGAACATGGACGAGATCGTCGAGACGCTGAGCAAGGGCGACGCGTGGGACGACATGGTCCGCGACCTCCAGGCCGACGTCGCCGACGAAGTGACCCGCGCGTTCGTCACCCTCGAGCAGGGCCGCATCGACATCCGCGACGAGGTCGTCGAGACGCTCGGCGACGACGAGCTGCGAGTCGAGCTCGGTCAGGGGACCGACTCGCAATGGTTCGATGTCAGCGACCTGTGGCAGGGCAAGGCCCTCGACGTCGCCCGCAGCGGCCGCAAGCGGGCGCTCGATCAGAGTCTCACCGGGATCAAGGGCGCCCAGGGCGGGATCATGATGTTCGGGATGCTGGGCCAGTTCCTGCCCGCGGCGGCCGGAGCACTGCTCGCGACCAACCCGGTGCTGCTCGGGATCGGCGCCCTGTTCGGCACGATGGGCCTGGCCGAGGACCGCAAGCGCAAGGTCGCGGCGCGCCGGCAGATGGCGCGGACTCAGGTGCGCCAGTTCCTCGACGACGTCCAGTTCGAGGTCGGCAACCAGCTGAGCACCGTCGTCCGGGACATCCAGCGGGAACTCCGTGATGAGTTCACGTCGCGACTCGGCGAGCTCCAGCGGACCTGCACCGACGCCGCCAAGCGAGCCCAGGACGACGCCCAACGCTCGCAGGCCGAGCGGACCAAGCGCGGTGGCGAGCTCGACCAGTACGTCGGGGCCTTGAAGAAGGTCGAGGCGACCCTCGCCGGAGTCGCCAAGTGAGTGCCCCGACCGTGCCGGCGGCGACGGGCGTGAGCGCGGCAGTCGTCTCGATCACCAAGCGACTCGAGGCCGACGAACCCTCGGTGGCGGCGACCGCCAAGGCGATCCGCGACCGCATCGAGGGCCCGCTGCAGGTGGCCATCGCCGGACGGGTCAAGGCCGGGAAGTCCACGCTGCTCAACGCCCTCGTCGGTGAGCGGCTGGCGCCGACGGATGCCGGCGAGTGCACGCGCATCGTCTCGTGGTACCGGAAGGGTCCGAGCTACCAGGTCAGCGCGCGGTTGCGGGACGGGCGCGACCAGGCGCTCGCCTTCCAGCGCCGCGACGGCGCGCTCGACGTCGAGCTCGGCGGGTTGTCCGAGCGCGACGTGCGCTGGCTCGACGTGCGCTGGCCGGCGTCGACCCTCGACATGATGACGCTCATCGACACGCCGGGCCTGGCGTCGCTCAACGACGAGAACTCCCGCCGCACGCGGGAGTTCCTCGACCCCGAGCAGGGCGCGTCCGGCGACGCCGACGCGGTGATCTACCTGATGCGCCACGTCCACGCCGCCGACGTCGCGTTCCTCGACGCCTTCATGGACCGCTCGGTGGCGGCGGCGTCGCCGGTGAACGCGGTGGCGGTGCTCTCCCGAGCCGACGAGATCGGCGCCGGACGGCCGGACGCGATGGACTCGGCCCACCGCATCGCCAACCGGTACGCCGGGGATCCGCAGGTCCGCGGCCTGTGCGCTTCGGTGACCCCGCTCGCCGGGCTGCTCGCCGAGACCGGCCTCACCCTGCGCGAGGACGAGGTCGCCAACCTCCGCACCCTGGCCGGCACCGACCCGGCGACGCTCGAGCGGATGCTGCTGTCCACCGAGGAGTTCTGCGAGGTCAGCGTCAGCGACCTCACGGTCGAGCTACGCCGCGACCTGCTCGAGCGCCTCGGCATGTTCGGCGTGCGCGTCGCCTTGGTCGAGCTCGCCAACGGGGCGACGACCGCGGCCCAGCTCGGTCCCCGGCTGGTCGCCCGCAGCGGCTTGGAGGATCTGCGCCGGCTGATCGCCGACCACTTCCTGCCCCGGTCGCGGGTGCTCAAGGCGCGGACGGCGGTGCAGGCGCTGCGCTCCCTCGCCGCCTCGATGCGGGCGAACAACCCGGATGCCGCGCTCAGGCTCGATCGTGAGGTCGAGCAGGTGGAGGCGGGCGCGGTCGAGTTCGCCCGGATGCGCGGGGCCCATCTCGTCAGCACGGGGGAGGCGCGCGTGGCGGACGGCGAGCGGGTCGAGCTCGAACGGCTGCTGCTCTCGTCGTCGCCCGCCTCGGCGTTCGGCCTCGCCCCGGGCGCCGACTCCGGCGAGGTCCGCCGGCTCGCCCTCGAGGGGGTGGCGAGGTGGCGCAACCGGGCCGCCGATCCGCTGGCGGACCCGGCCGTCGTCGAGGTGTTCGAGACCGCCGCCCGCAGCTGCGAGTCGATCTACGCCGGCGTCAGCTGAACCGATCGCCCCCATCACCCGCGAAATCTGAACTGTGATGGCGGTCCCCGAAGCGCCGTCGCGGAATTCCCGGACGTCCGCCGATCCGACCTGTGAGGATTTGGCGTATCACGGCCCAATGGCGGTGCTCTTCATCCGTGTTCAGCACCGTGGGAGGGAGTCACCCGGCCGTTGAACTCCGCTTCGGACCGGCGCACGGCCCAAGGACGTGCTGGTGTGCCGGCCGAGGCGGCGGTCACCCGTTGCTGCGACGAGACGCGAAACATCCCGCCGGCCCCGGCCCCACTGGGGCGAGCCGGACGGGATGTTTCATGGTTCCCGACCGTTGCGGCTCTGACCCGCCGGATTGTGGACGGGCCCGGTGGCGGGCAAAGAACCCGAGGGTCCTGTCTGCGCATCCGCGGTCCGTGATCGAAACGGGCAGAGGCGTTTTACGGCTCGAGATGGTGGTGGTTCACTCCGGAGGAGAACGCTCCGGATGGTCCGCAAACCTCGTCATACCCGTACCTCCTCGACAGACTCGATCCGATCGGTTCGTACGGCAGGCCACTGACAAGCGGACCAGTAACCTGTCACTCCCTAGTTTTTCGCTGCCGGCGGGTTGCGTCAAGGGGGGTCCGCAGGCTCAGGAGGTGGATTCGAGCCCGAGTGCTGCGGTGATCTCGGCGATGAGCTGCGAGCGCGGCGGCATCCCCGGGACGTGCTCGGGCGGCGCCGGGTCTGCGCGCTCGATGATCGTCTCCCAGCGGTTGGCGACGATGTCGAGGAACTCCTGGTGAGGGATCACCCAGAAGCGGCCGGCGGCGACGGCATCGACCACCGCGTCGGCGATGAAGTCCGGGTTCGAGCCCTCCTCGATGGCTCGGCGAGCGTGCTGTTCGAACACCGCGCCGCCTGGGTCGTAGGTGGGTTTGTCACCGAGCTCGGGCGGCCAGTTGCGGTCGGCGTCGACGATGCCGGTGCGTACCCAACCGGGGCAGAGCACGCTCACGCCGACCGGTAGTCCGGCGACGCGCACCGTGTTGAAGAGGTCTTCACTGATCGCGACGACGGCGTGCTTGGACGCGTCGTAGGGAGGGGTGAAGCCCGGCATCAGTCCGGCGATCGACGCGGTGTTGACGATGTGGCCCCCGCCGATGAGGTGGGGGAGGAAGACCCGACAGCCGTGGACGACACCCCAGAAGTTCACGCCCATCACCCAGTGCCACCCACTGAGCGGCCCGAACCACGGGTCGCCGCGGGCGACCACCCCGGCGTTGTTGCAGACCACGTGCACGGCGCCGAAGCGAGCGAGCGTCTGGTCGGCCAGCGCCTGGACCTCCGACTCGCTGCTCACGTCGGTGTGGACCGTGAGGGTCTCCACGCCGTGGGCCGCGATCGCCTCCGCCGCCGCGTCGAGGGAATCGTCCTGCACGTCGGCGAGCACGACGTTCAGGCCGCCCCGGGCCAGCCGGTCGGCCAGGGAACGGCCGATCCCGCTGCCCGCACCCGTGACGACCGCGACCTGCCCGGCTTCGAGTTGCATGGCCCGCAACGTAACGCGGGCGCCGGCGCTAGCCGGCGTTCTGCCAGAGCCCCAGGACGTTGCCCTCGCTGTCGCTGAAGTAGGCGGCGAACCCCATCTCTCCGACGGCCATCTTCTCGCCGACTGCCGTACCGCCGTGCTTCTCGATGGCGTTGACGCACGCGTCGATGTCGTCGACCTCGATGGTGATCACCGGCGCATTGACCGGGGCTTGGCGCTGCATCATCCCGCCACCGATGAACCCGGGCTCCGACGGCATGCCCTGGTCGCTCGTGGGACCCGTCGACACCATGTTGTAGTTCATCTCGGGCATCGGTTGGATCTGCCAGCCGAACACCTCTTTGTAGAAGTCGCGCGCCCGATCAGCGTCGTCGAACGGGACCTCGAAGTGGACCACACGGCCTGTCATTTCGACCTCCAACTCTCGATTTCGCCGATCCAGGCTAGGTCACTTCGGCGAGCCGTGCATCGCCGCCTCCAGTTCTGAGCCGCCGGGCGATCGCTGAGCGATCCCAATCCACCTGAGAATGCAGTAGAAGGGGTAGAAGTGGTGGCCGGCGACGCCCTTAGACGTTGAAGCGGAACTCCATCACGTCGCCGTCGACGGGGCGGTAGTCCTTGCCCTCGAGGCGGATCTTGCCGAGCTCCTTGGCCTTGGTCCAGGAGCCGATGTCGAGCAGCTCGTCCCAGCGGATGACCTCGGCGCGGATGAAGCCGCGCTGGAAGTCGGTGTGGATCCGCCCGGCGCACTCTGGCGCCGTCGAGCCGGCGAAGAACGTCCACGCCCGGCTCTCCTTGTCGCCGGTGGTGAGGAAGGTACGCAGGCCGAGCAGGTGATAGGCGCTGCGCACCATGCGGAACAGCGCGCCCTCGCCGAGCCCGAGCCCCTCGAGCATCTCCGCCCGCTCGTCGGGGTCCTCGATCGCCGCCGCTTCGGCCTCGAGCTGCACGCACATGCCGATCACTTCTACGTCGTCGGGCGACGCAACGCCCGACCCTACCTCGTCGCCCGCTTCGGTGAGCTCGGCGGCGATGCGTGCCTCCTCCGCGGGGATCGAGTCGAGGTCGCCCTCACCGACGTTCACCACGGCCAGCACGCGACGGTTGGTGAGCAGGAAGTGGGGCCGCAGCAGCTCCCGCTGGTCGGCGCTGAGCCCGGCGCGGTACAAGGGCCGGCCTGCGGACAGCGCCTCGTACGCCCCACTCAGCGCGGCGACCTCGTCGCCGAGCGAGCGGTCGGCCTTGGCCTGCCGCTGGGCCTGGGCGAGCCGCTTCTCCACGGTCTCGAGGTCGGCGAGGGCGAGCTCGAGCTCCACGACCCGGAGGTGCTCGAGGGGATCGGGCGATCCGACGACATCCGGATCCTCGAACGCCCGCAGGACGAACACGACGGCGTCGACCTCGCGGATGTTGGCGAGGAACCGGTTCCCCAACCCCTCACCCTTGCTCGCCCCCTCGACGAGACCACCGATGTCGACGACCTGCACGGCGGCGTGGACGACGTTGCGGCTCCTCGACATCTCGGCCAACCGGTCGAGTCGCTCGTCCGGGACCTTCGCCACGCCGATGTTGGGGTCCTTGGTGGCGAACGCGTACGGCGCGGCGAGCGCGCCGCCGCCGGTGAGCGCGTTGAACAGCGAGCTCTTGCCGGCGTTGGGGAGTCCGACCAGCCCGAAGCGCTCCATCGCCCGTGGAGGCTAGAGGGCTGGTCAGGGCACCGCAGGGGCGGCCGGCGCCGGACGCAGGTCGCGGAGCGTGAACGCCTCGTCGCTGACGCCGTCGCGGCGCAGCCGTTCGAGTCGCGCGACCGCTTCGTCGACGCTCGGCACCTGCCCGGCGAGGACCCACCAGCACACGAGGTAGGCGTCATCCAGCTTCTCGAACCACTCGCGACGACGCCGGAGGAACGATGTGTGGGTGCTGCGGTAGACGAAGTCCTGGAGGTGCTCCGGCGTCTCCCACACGGTCAGGTTGATGATCACCAACGGGTCGTCGTAGGCGCGCACGTAGCTCGACGAGAGCCCGGTCGCGTCGTCGGTCAGGCGCCAGACGAAGCCCGGGGACGACTCCGCCACCGCGTTCACCTCGTCCAGTCCGGCCACGAACTCCGCAGTCGCGGGATGGTCGAGCGGCTCGTGCAGGCGAGCGACGTTGAACTGGGCGAAGTGCCAGGAAGGGGACTCCATCGCGCCGACGCTATGTGACCTCGGATCCCATCGCCGCCGTCGTTTCCATCAGCACACCGGCGAACTCCTCGAGTCGATCGTCGGGCAGCCGGGCGGCCGGTCCCTGGATCGCCACGCCGGCCCACGCCGTGCCGTCCGCGCCGCGCAACGGTGCGGCGATCGTCCGCACGCCGACGTCCCGTTCACCGTCGTTGAGGGCCCAGCCGCGTCGCCGGGCGGTCATCACGTCCTCGAGGAGCGCGGCGGGGTCGGTCAACGTGGCGTTCGTGACCGCGGTCAGCGGTCCGAGCACACGGATCTCATCGGCCGGATCCGCGGCGAACGCGAGCAGGACCTTGCCGATCGCCGACGCGTGGATCGGCACCCGCAGTCCCGGGGTCTGGTCGAAGCGCAGCGGATGGGACGAGTCGACGTGGAGGACAACGAGCATCTCGGTGCCGATCCGCGTCCCGAGGCTGATCGACTCGCCCGTGCGCGCCCCGAGCGCGCGCAGGTGGGGAAGCAACCGGTCGAAGCCGAGCCGAGCCTCCGCCCGCCGGCCCAGGGCCACCGCGCCCGGACCGAGGTGGTAGCGCTCGGACTGTTCGTCCTGGGCGACGAGCCCGGCCGTTCGCAGCGCCTGGACCAGGCGGTGGGTCGTGCTCACGCTCAGTCCGGTCCGCGAGGCGAGCTCGCTGACCCCGATGTCCTCGTCGGCCTCGCTGATGCGTTGGAGGACGACGAGCGCCCGCTCGACCGACTGCGATCCGGAGCGTGCCACCACATCGCACGGTAGCTGGTGTATGGTGTTCCACGTTGCGACAGATACTCGTCACAATGTAGAAAGTTGACCATGAAGATCAGATTTAAGCGAACCCGTGTGCCGGCCCTTGCCGCGGTGGCTGTGCTGGCTATCGGCGCGACGGCGTGCGGTGGCGACGACGACGGTGGCGCAGCCCAGGCGGAGACCGGCGGCGACGTGGCCCTGGTCGCCTACTCCACGCCGCAGGCGGCCTACGCCTCGATCATCGAGGCGTTCAAGGGCACCGATGCCGGCAAGGACGTCGACGTCTCGGAGTCCTACGGCGCGTCCGGCGACCAGAGCCGCGCCGTCGAGGCGGGCCAGCCCGCCGACTACGTCGGCTTCTCGCTCGAGCCCGACGTCACCCGGTTGGTGAAGGCGGGCCTGGTCGCCGAGGACTGGAACGACACCCCGACCAAGGGCATGGTCACCGAATCCGTCGTCGTCTTCATCGTCCGCAAGGGCAACCCGAAGAACATCAAGACCTGGGATGACCTGACGAAGGACGGCGTCCAGGTGCTCAACCCCAACGTGTTCACCTCCGGTGGCGCCCGGTGGAACGTGATGGCGGCGTATGGGTCGCAGATCCAGCAGGGCAAGTCCGAGGACGAGGCTGTCCAGTACCTCAACGATCTCTACGCCAACATCCCGGTCCAGGACGCCAGCGCCCGGGAGTCGCTGCAGACGTTCGCCGGGGGAGTGGGCGACGTCCTGCTCGGCTACGAGAACGAGGCGATCTTCGCCCAGCAGCAGGGCGAGGACATCGACTACGTCGTCCCTGACGAGACGATTCTCATCGAGAACCCGGTGGCCCTCACCACGAGCGGCGCCGAGAACCCGTCGGCCCAGGCCTTCTACGACTACGTGTTCACGCCGGAGGCGCAGGAGATCTTCAAGGAGAACGGGTACCGGCCGGTGAGCGACGAGGTCGACGCCAGCGAGTTCCCCGAACCGTCCGGCCTGTTCACGATCGCCGACTTCGACGGCTGGGACGCGGTGATGGCGAAGTTCTTCGACCCCGAGGGCAGCATCATGGTCGACGTCGAGCGCGGCATCGGGGTCTCGGTCGACCAGTGAGCAGCGGGTCATGACGAGCGAAACCCTGGCGGTTCCGGCGGCCCCCGCGTCAGGGCCGCCGGCGCTCAGCGCCGGCGCTCGCCGGCGCCTTGGGACCGGGCTCGGCCTCGGGCTCGCCACGCTCTACCTGAGCGTGCTCGTGCTGATCCCGCTGGCGGCCGTCATCTGGCGGTCGCGCCAGGACGGCTGGTCGGCGTTCTGGGCCGACGTCACCACCCCCGAGGCGTGGGCGACGATGAAGCTGACGATCCTGGCCTCGCTCGGTGTCGCCGCGATCAACGTCGTGATGGGCACGCTCATCGCCTGGGTGCTGGTACGGGACAAGTTCCGCGGCCAGCGCATCGTGGACGTGCTGATCGACCTTCCGTTCGCCCTGCCCACGATCGTCGCCGGGCTGGTGCTCATCGCCCTCTACGGGCCCGACAGCCCGATCGGCGTGAGCCTGGCCTACTCCCGGCCGGGCGTGGTGCTGGCGTTGCTGTTCGTGACGCTGCCGTTCGTCGTGCGGACGGTGCAGCCGGTGCTGCATGAGCTCGACGTGGAGATGGAGGAGGCGGCGGCGTCGCTCGGGGCGAGCCGGCTGACCACGTTCCGCCGCATCGTCCTGCCCAACCTCACGCCGGCGATCCTGGCCGGCGCCGGGCTGTCGTTCGCCCGGGCGATCAGCGAGTACGGCTCGACGGTTCTGATCTCCGGCAACATCCCGTTCAAGACCCAGGTGTCGTCGGTGCACATCTACAACCAGATCGAGAACGACAACACCACTGGCGCGGCGGCCGTGGCGGCGGTCCTCCTGCTCGTGTCGCTCGTTGTGCTGTTCGCGATCAACCTCGTCCAACGGTGGGCGGTGAAGCGTGACTAAGTACCTCCTCCGCTTCACCGCGCTGCTCTATCTCGCGCTCCTGCTCGTGATCCCGGTCGGGGTCGTGTTCTGGCGGACGTTCGAGAACGGGTTCAGCGCGTTCTGGGACGCGGTGACGACGCCGGAGGCGCTCCACGCGTTCAAGATCACGCTGATCGTCGCCGTCCTCGTGGTGATCCTCAACACGGTCTTCGGCGTGGTGGTGTCGCTGCTGCTCGTCCGGCGGGAGTTCCCGGGCAAGCGGGTGCTCAACCTCCTCATCGACCTGCCGCTGGCGATCTCTCCGGTGGTCGTCGGCCTGGCCCTGATCCTCGTCTACGGGCGGCTCACGCCGATCGGCGAGTGGTTCGGTGACCACGGCGTCGACATCCTCTACGCGCTGCCGGCGATGGTGATGGCCACCGCGTTCGTGTCGCTGCCGCTGGTCGTGCGGGAGGTCGTGCCGGTGCTCGAGGAGATCGGCACCGAGCAGGAGCAGGCGGCCTCGACGCTCGGTGCGTCGGCGCTGCAGACGTTCCGCCGGATCACCCTGCCGTCCATCCGGTGGGCGTTGGTCTACGGGATCATCCTCACCCTCGCCCGTTCGCTCGGCGAGTTCGGCGCCGTCGCCGTCGTCTCCGGGCGGATCCGCAACGAGACCCAGACGCTCACGCTCCTCGTCCAGGAGCGGTACGGGAACTTCGACCAGGAAGGTGCGTACGCGATCGCGTTCACGCTGGCGCTGATCGCGATCGTCACCATGGTCGTGATGACGGCCGTCCGGCCGAAGGAGAACTGAGCATGACGATCGAGATCCGAGACATCACCAAGCGGTTCGGCGACTTCGTCGCCCTCGACCACATCAACTTGGACATCCCCGACGGAGAGCTCACCGCGTTGCTCGGCCCGAGCGGAGGGGGGAAGTCGACGCTCCTGCGGGTGATCGCCGGGCTCGAGAAGCCCGACGACGGCGCCGTCGCGTTCAGCGGCCGGGACGCCACCCAGCTGCCGCCGCAGCGGCGCAACGTCGGCTTCGTGTTCCAGCACTACGCCGCGTTCAAGCACCTGTCGGTCGCCCGCAACGTCGCCTTCGGCCTGGAGATCCGCAAGCGGCCCAAGGCCGAGATCAACCGGCGGGTCCAGGAGCTGCTCGAGCTGGTCCACCTCGAAGCGTTCGCCCACCGCCGGCCGTCGCAGCTGTCGGGCGGGCAACGGCAGCGGATGGCGCTCGCCCGGGCCCTGGCGGTCGAGCCGCAGGTGCTGTTGCTCGACGAGCCGTTCGGCGCCCTCGACGCCCAGGTGCGCAAGGAGCTGCGGGTCTGGTTGCGCCGGCTGCACGACGAGATCCACGTGACGACCGTGTTCGTCACCCACGACCAGGAGGAGGCGATGGACGTCGCCGACCGGATCGTCGTGATCGCCAACGGGCGCATCGAGCAGGTCGGCTCGCCGACCGAGCTGTACGAGCACCCGGCGAACGACTTCGTGATGGGGTTCCTCGGGCCGGTCACCAAGCTCAACGGCCGGTTGGTGCGGCCGCACGACATCGAACTCCTGGCGGCTCCGGTCGCCGGGTCGACGCAGGCCTCCGTCGTGCGGGTGGTGCGGCTCGGGTTCGAGGTCCGCGTCGAGCTGATGGTGAACGGATCCGACGTCTGGGTGCAGGTCACCCGGGAAACCGCCGACCGGCTCGGCCTCGACGCCGATTCGACCGTGCACGTGCGGGCGTCGGCGCACGCGATCCGGCCCCAGGTGCCGACGCTGTCGCGGGAACCGATCGCCGTCGGAAGCGCCTGACGACATCGCATCCGAGGGTTTCGCGTCATCGGAGGGTTTGGCGCGGGACAGTCCCGCACGAAACCCTCGGGTGGGTCTGCTGAGCCGCCGTTACCCTCACCCTCATGACCCCGGAGGCCGCGCTCGACCGCGTCGTGCACTGCCTCGACCGGGCCCACGACACCAGCTTCAAGGCGAAGGCGTTCGTGCGGGCGCGGGAGGTCGTGCGGGAGACCGGGCCGGAGGAGATCGAGCGCCGGGCCGCCGAGGGCACCCTGACCAAGCTCGACGGGATCGGCGAGGCGAGCGCGCGGGTGATCGCCGAGGCGCTCGCCGGCGAGGTCCCGAGCTACCTCGTCAAGCTGGAGGCGACGACCGAGGTTCCGATCACGCCGGAGGGGCAGCGGTATCGCGAGGCCCTCCGTGGCGACTGTCACCTCCACTCGACGTGGAGCGACGGCGGGGCACCGATCGCGGCGATGGCGTCCACCGCGATCGCGCTGGGCCACGAGTACATGGTGCTCACCGACCACTCGCCCCGCCTTACCATCGCCCACGGCCTGAACCGGGAGCGGTTGCTGCGCCAGTTCGAGGAGATCGCCGCGCTGAACGAGCAGCTGGCGCCGTTCCGGATCCTCACCGGGATGGAGGTCGACATCCTCGAGGACGGGTCGCTCGACCTCGACGACGACCTGCTCGCCCGGCTCGACGTCGTCGTCGCCAGCGTGCACTCGAAGCTGCGCATGGAACGTCACGCGATGACCGAGCGGATGGTCATCGCGGTGGCGTCGCCGCACGTCGACATCCTCGGCCACTGCACGGGACGGATGATCGGTAGGCGCCCGCCGTCGGTCTTCGACCCGGACTACGTCTTCGCCGCGTGCCGGCAGTTCGGCACCGCGGTCGAGATCAACTGCCGGCCCGAACGACTCGATCCCCCGCGGGAGCTGCTCGACGTCGCCATCGATCACGGTTGTTGGTTCTCCATCGACACCGATGCCCACGCCACCGGGCAGCTCGAGTGGCAGCCCCACGGCTGCGATCGGGCCGCCGAGAGGAACGTGCCGCTCGAGCGGGTCATCAACACGATGGGTGCTGACGACCTGCTGGCGTGGACGGACGGTGGCTGAGCGAGACCCCGGCCCGTTGCTCGGCAAGGGCCGGGCCGCGGACGTCTACGACATCGGTGGCGGGCGGGTGCTGCGTCGCTACCGGAACACCGGCAAGTACGGGACCGATCTGGGCGCGGTCGTGGCCAGGGAGGCGGCGGCGATGCGCCACGTGCGCACGCACGGCTACCCGGTGCCGGAGATCTTCGATTCCGACGGGGCCGACCTGGTCATGCAGCGGCTCGACGGGGTGACGATGCTCGCCGACCTGCAGTCGCACCCCTGGCGGGTGCGTCGCCACGCCGACACCTTGGTCCACCTGCACCGCCGGCTGGTCGCCATCCCGGTCGACGGGCTCGCCGCGCCGGAGGGTCAGTTGCCGGTCCGGTTCGGGGAGCCCGAGGCCATCGTCCACCTCGACTTCCACCCCGACAACGTGATGCTCACCGCCGATGGGCCCATCGTGTTCGACTGGAGCAACGCCGCCCTCGGCCCGGCCGCGGCCGACGTCGCCGACGCCTGGATCCTCGCCGCCGCGGGCACCATCGAGGGTCGGTGGTGGATGCGGT
>JBKOUV010000171.1:0-3877 GCA_046723555.1 Actinomycetota bacterium
ACCTCGACGTGTTCCCGTACCTCGACCATCCGGTCAGCGGGACCGACGTCAAGCCGTTGTCGGTCTGACGCCATGGGTGCGAGCTCCGCGGCCCACCCCCACGGGCACCCGCACGCGCACGAGTCGTACGACCGCGTGCGCGGCGGGCCACCCGTGCTCGACATCGGTGGGGACGTCGGCGCGATGGTGGCGACGCTGGCGCCGGCGACCGTCGGCCTCGAGATCCATCTGCGGTCGGAGCACGACCCCCTGGTCTCCGTCCACACGGGCGTGTGGGAGCGCGACCTCGGCGATCGCACGGTGACCGCCGCCGTTTTCTGCGAGCTCGTGGAGGGCGCCTACTGGGTGCTCGACGGCACCGGCACCCCCGTCCACCGAGTCGACATCACCGGCGGCGAGCTCACCACCGTCGACCTCCGCCAATTCCGGTTCTGAGCCTGCGCAGGATCGCTGAGCGATCCAAAGTCACCTGAGAATCAGGACGTGTGGGCGTAAGCGGTGGGATCGGCGGCGAAGGCGCGCAGGCAGCCGGTACCACAGAACCAGTAGCGGCGACCGTCGTGGTCGAGGTGTAACGAGGACTCCACTGCGGCCACCGGCATGCCGCACACTGGATCGGCGGCGGTTCCTGAACCCGCTTCGTTCCCCCCGGACGAAGCTGACTGCCCCCCAGGTGTCAGGTTCAGGGACTCGCCGCCGACTGGCCGCGCGGACGGTCGGGCGCGTCGGGCGACGATGTCGGCGAGGATCGACATCGCCACCTCCTCGGGTGTGCGGGCGCCGATGTCGAGGCCGGCGGGCGTGACCACCCAGCGACGCAGGGAGTCGTCGACGTCGAGGGAGCCAACCACCGCGCTCCCTCGCTTCGGGCTCGCCACCAGCCCGACGTACTCGATGCCGGCCAGCAGTGCCGCGACGAGGTACTCGGCCTCGTCACGGCCGTGGGACGCGACGATCACCGCGCTCGGCTCGTCGGGCAGGTCGTCACCGGGCCGGCACGCCACCATCTCGTAGCCGATCGCCGCGCCGACACCGGCGAGGCTGCGCGCGATCGGACCGTCGCCGACGACCGCCACCAGCGGCGCCGGGCGTCGAGGCTCGAGGAAGATCTCCAGCGTTCCGCCCGACAGGCACGGGTTGTGCGCCATCAGCTTTCCCGGCACCGGATCCTCCGCCGTGGGACTGATCCGCAGGACCACGCTCTCGCCCGAGTCGAGGGCCGCCAGGGCCTGCGCCCGCACCGTCGACTCCGCGCAGTCGCCGCCGACGAAGCCCTCCATCGTCCCGTCCGGGAGCACGATCGCCTCGTCGCCGGGACGGGCGCTCGTCGGCCGCTCGGCCAGCACCACGCGGGCGTGGACGTACGGCACGCGCTGGCGCCGCAGCTCCTCGGCTCGGGCCGCCAGTGACTCCGTCACCGGCCCTCCGCACCCGAGGGTTTCGTGCCGCTACGTGTCCGTACGAAACCCTCGGATGGCAGCAAACCCTCGGGTGGGATCACGTGAAGGCGAGGTCCGTTCGGGCCGGGCGGCCCTGGATCGCCAGCCACACCTGGGCCGGGGTCAGCGGCATGTCGGCGGACTTCACCCCGAACGGCTTGAGGGCGTCGAGGACGGCGTTGACGACGGCCGCCGGCGACCCGACGGTCGCCGACTCACCGACGCCCTTCACGCCCAACGGATGGTGCGGCGACGGAGTGACGGTCTCGCCGAGCTCGAAGTCGGGCACCTCCATCGACGTCGGCAGGAGGTAGTCCATGAACGACCCGTTCAGGCAGTTGCCGTCCTCGTCGAACGTGATCGCCTGCATCAACGCCATCCCGATGCCCTCGGCGAGCCCGCCGTGCACCTGGCCCTCGACGATCATCGGGTTGATCCGCGGCCCGCAGTCATCCACGGCGATGAACCGGCGCACCTTGACCTCGCCCGTGCCGGCGTCCACGTCGACGACGCAGAGGTAGGCGCCGAACGGATAGGTCAGGTTGGGCGGGTTGTAGACCGCCTGGGCGTCGAGATGGCCCTCCACCCCCTCGGGCAGTTCGAGGTTGGAGTGGGCGAGCAGCGCGATCTCGGCGATCGACTTGCCGTGCGCCGGGTCGCCGCGCACCTGCCAGCGGCCGTCCGTCCACTCGAGGTCCTCCGGGTCGCACTCGAGAGCCGTGGCGGCGATGATCCGCGCCTTGTCCCGCACCCGCTGGGCGACCACCGCCGCGGCCGCGCCCGACACGGGCGTCGATCGGGACCCGTACGTGCCCAGCCCGAACGGTGTGTTGTCGGTGTCGCCGTGGAGGACCTCGATGTCCTCCGGGGGGATGCCGAGCTGGTGCGACACGATCTGGGCGAACGTCGTCTCGTGGCCCTGGCCCTGGGTCTGCACGGACAGCCGGAGCTGCGCCTTGCCGGTTGGGTGGAGGCGGAGGTCGCACCCGTCGGCCATTCCCAGCCCGAGGATGTCCATGTGCTTGCGCGGCCCGGCCCCGACGCCCTCGGTGAAGAACGACAACCCGATGCCCATGTAGGCCTGGCTCTCCGGGCTCCCGCTGGCCGCCGCCGCGGCCCGCCGCTCGGCCTGCTCGCGACGTAGCTCGTCGTAGCCGGCGAGCTCGAGCGCCTTCTGCAGCGCGGCGGGGTAGTCGCCGGAGTCGTACTCCCAGCCCGTCGGCGTGGTGTACGGGAACTGCTCGGGCTGCAGCAGGTTCTTCATCCGCAGCTCGGCCGGGTCTTGGCCGAGCTCGTCGGCGAGCCGGTCGACGATCCGTTCGATCAGGTACACGGCCTCGGTGATGCGGAACGAGCAGGCGTAGGCGACGCCGCCCGGCGCCTTGTTGGTGTACACGCCGGTGACCTTGCAGTGCGCCGCGCCGTAGTCGTAGGACCCGGTGAAGATGTGGAAGAACCCGGCCGGGTACTTCGTCGGCTGGGCCGTGGCGTTGAACGCCCCGTGGTCGGCGATCACGTCGACACGGACGCCGAGGATCTTGCCGTCGCGGGTCGACGCGATCTCGCCGTGCATGTGGTAGTCGCGGGCGAAGCCGGTGGTCATCAGGTTGGAGCTGCGATCCTCCATCCACTTCACCGGGCGCTTGGTGACGATCGAACCGACCACGGCGAGGACGTATCCGGGGTAGATCGGCACCTTGTTGCCGAACCCGCCGCCGATGTCGGGCGAGATCACCTGGATCTTGTGCTCGGGGATGCCGGCCACGAGCGCGTACACCGTGCGATGGGCGTGCGGCGCCTGACTGGTGATGTACGCGGTCAACTTGCCGGTCACCGGATCCATCGAGGCGACCGAGCCGCACGTCTCCATCGGCGCCGGGTGCGACCGCGGGTACAGCACGTCGAGGGCGACGGTGACGTCGGCGCGGCCGAAGGCGGTGTCGGTGGCCGCCTTGTCGCCGGCCTCCCAGTCGAAGATGTGGTTGTCGGTCTTGCCGTCGATCTCGTCGCGGACCACCGGGGCGTCGGCGTCGAGCGCCTTCCTGGCGTCGATCATCGGCGGCAGGGGCTCGTACTCGACGTCGATCAGCTCGAGCGCGTCGCGCGCCGAGTAGCGGTCCTCGGCGATGACGAACGCGACCTCCTGGCCCTGGTAGCGGACCTTGTCGGTGGCGAGGACGGCTTGCACGTCGCCCGACAGCGTCGGCATCCAGGCCAGCTTGAGGCCGTCGAGCATCTGGCCGGTGATCACCGCCTTGACCTTCGGGTGGGCCTCGGCGGCCGACGTGTCGATCGAGACGATGCGGGCGTGGGCGTACGGGCTGGCGAGGATCGCCCCGTGGAGCATGCCCGGCATGGTGACGTCGTCGAGGAAGTTGCCCCGGCCGCGCAGGAAGCGGGCGTCCTCCTTGCGCAGCATCCGTCCGAAGCCGATCGGA
>JBKOUV010000078.1:0-4696 GCA_046723555.1 Actinomycetota bacterium
CGGCGTCGACAGCATCGAGCACTGCACCTTCGCCGACGATGATGCGTTGCGGCGCATCGCCCGAGCCGGCACGTTCGTGGTGCCGACGATCTGCGCCGGTGAACTGCTGTTCCGGGAACCTGGGATCGTCGAAGCGATGCCTCAGCACCTGCGGCAGCGGATGCTCGAGTTCAACGACATCCATCTGGCCACGATCCGGCGAGCCAATGAACTCGGCGTCCGTATCGCCATGGGGCACCGACGCCGGAACTCCGGGGAACCACCACGGGCTCAACGCTCACGAGTGTGTACTCATGGCGACCTGCTGCGGGCTGTCACCTGCCAAGAGCGTGCGCGCGGCAACGATCAACGCCGCGACGCTCCTGCGCCGCCAGGCCGAACTCGGCAGCCTCGAGGTCGGCAAGTACGCCGACGTGATCGCCTGTGCGCACGATCCGTTGGTGGATATCGAGGAGCTGACCCGGCTCATCTTCGTGATGAAAAGGCGGGCAGACTGAGTGCCTCGACCGGCGGTGAGTACCAGTGACAGATGGACGCCGTGGGCGCGTGTGCCGGTCGTGCGGTGTGCTGAGGTCGGGTGGGTGATCAGGCGTCGTCGCGCGGGCGCAGGCGACGAGACCGTTCCACTTCGTTGAGATCGAGGTGGTTGCGCATGTACTGCTGCGACGAGTCGACACTCGGCTGGTAGTCCCACGGCGTGTACCGGCCGCGGCGCAGCGCGGCGTCGACAGTGCGACGGGCGCGCTGGCTCGCGACGACCGCCTCGCGTAAGGCGACGGGGGTCCACCGGGCGAGCACTTCCTTTTCGAGCTCGGCCACCACGGCGCCGTGAGCGGCCTCGGCCGCCAGGTTGACCAGCTCGTCCGGATCGGTGACCAGGTCGTAGAGCTGTGGCGGATCGGCGTCGCACCAGACGAACTTCAGCTCACGTCGACGGATCATCAGGATCGGCGCGATGGCGCCCTCGGCCAGGTACTCGCCGACGATGGTGCGATCGGGATCAGGGTCCCCGCCGAGCAGCGGCACGAGGCTGCGTCCGTCGGCGGCTGCAGGTCGCTCGACGCCGGCGAGGTCGAGGAGTGTCGGGAGGACGTCCAGGAGCGACACGTGTTCCGGCACGAGGCCCGCCGGGATGTCCGGTCCGGCGACGATGAGGGGTATACGGCAGGCGCCTTCGAAGAAGCACATCTTGTACCAGAGCCCCCGCTCACCGAGCAGGTCACCGTGGTCGGCGGTGAAGATGACCACGGTGCTATCGGCCATGCCGCACGCCTCCAGCGTGTCGAGCAGCGTGGCCACCCAGTCGTCGACGTAGGAGATGGCCGCGTAGTAGGCGTGCCGGGCACGGCGGACGTGCTCCTCGGTGAGCTCGACGTCGTCCATGGCCGACACGTGACGCAGTCGCCGGCTGTGCGCATCGAGCTGGCTGTCGGGGAGCGATCCGACGCGAGGGAGGTCGATGGCGTCGTGGTCGTAGCGATCCCAGTAGCGCTGACGCATCACGTACGGATCGTGGGGATGCGTGAACGACACCGTCAGCAGCCACGGCCGGACATCGGCCGAGCGAGCCAGGTCACGGAGCTTGCGCACGGCCTGGAAGCCCACCTCGTCGTCGAAGTCGAGCTGGTTGGTCGCTTCGGCGACGCCGGCGTTGAGGACGCTGTCCATGTTGTGGAACCACCAGTCGAAGCGACCGGTCGGGTCGTCCCAGTTCGGCGTCCACCCGAAATCGGCGGGGTAGATGTCGGTCGTCACTCGCTGCTCGAAGCCGTGCAGCTGATCCGGCCCGACGAAATGCATCTTGCCGGCCAAGCACGTCTGATAGCCGGCAGCGCGCAGGTAGTGGGCGAACGTCGGCACGGATGCGGCGAACTCCGACGCGTTGTCGTAGGCGCCGATCTTGGAGTTGAGCTGGCCGGACGTCATGCCGAAGCGCGCCGGCGCGCACAGCGGGCTGTTGGTGTAGGCGGACGAGAACTGCACTCCCCGTTCAGCGAGTCGCTGCAGCGTCGGCGCCTGGACCACCGGGTGGCCGTAACTGGGCAGAAATGACGCGGCCAGCTGATCGACCATGACGAGCAGCACGTTGGGACGCGACGCCACCGGCGGCCACGGTACCCCGAACCACCCGAACCACCTGACCGCCTCGACGGGATAGCGTCCAGACGCGTCCCCTCAGTTGGGTGCTCAACTAGAACGGCCGACACACAGAACTCGTTGCCCTCGACTTCGGCCAGCGCGACCAGGCGATCGCTCTTGGGCATCACGACGCCGGTCGAGACCGGTCACGCGCTCGGCCTCTGCTCCAAAGCCTGGCTCGTCGCGACCTCGAAGCCTGCGGACGAGTCCAGCTTGTCGCAGGCGCAATTACATGCCGTTCTGAGCGGAGTCGAGCGGACCAAGAGTGAACGTTCGGTACCGCGCGTTCTGTAGCGCCGTCGTCACAGTGCTGGGGGAGGACAAGCCGAGGCGGGGACCGACGAAGCGCTCGCGATCGTTAGCGCGGTCAGGACCCAGCGACCCTCGAGGTGCCCGGATCTCCGGCGTTAGCGGACGCCCGGCCCGAGTGGGAGGGCCGTGTTATTTGGATACCCCGTGACTTCCTTAGGCTGGGTCGAACGCGCCACGGATGAACGGACTGGGCATCAGGTGCGTGGTGCTCCTGTCGGATTCGCCGGACTGGTGGGGAGGATCACGGCGGCCACGAGTCCAATCAATCCGATCACACCGAGGACGATCATGGCGGCGCCGTAGGCGTGGTTGGTCAGCCCGGAGACGAGGATGGTGCCACCGATCGCGGTCCCGAGACATGAGCCGAGGTTGGACACACTGCGCGACAGACCCGAGATCTCACCTTGACGTTCCTCGGGAAAGCTCGACTGCACGACGTTCACGGAAGGGGTCAGCATCACGCCGACGCCGAGGCCGATCAGCAAGAGTCCCGGTGCAAACGCCCAGACGCTGGGCGAGCCGTTCACCAAGGCGAGCAGCACGACGACTCCGGCGAGGGTCGTGATGAACCCAGCGACGATGAGGGTGCGCTGCGGGTGCTTCCTGGCGAGTCGTTCGGCGGCCAGCGACGAGGCGAGGATGCCGCCGGTGGCAGCGGTGAAGATCACGCCGGTCTCGATGGCGTTGTAGCCCCGTACGACTTGCAGGTAGGCCGACACGACGAAGGCGGTGCCCAGGAGCAGCAGCCACTGAACGTTCTGGGTGACGAGACCGAGGTTGGACGCACGGTTGCGGAACAGTCCCGTCGACAGCAACGGCTCCTTTCCTGCCCGCTCCATGGCGCGGACGTGAAGGAAGAACCCGGCCAAGACGACGGCTCCGACGATCAGCAGGGCCAGCATCAGCCAGCCGTTGTTGTCGGCGGCGAGGACGCCCATGACAATGAGAACGAGACCGACGGCCGACAGGACCGCGCCGAGCATGTCGAACAGGCGGGTCGGATCCGCTGGAACGGGATCGGTGATCTTCCGGCTGAGCACAACGATGATCGCCACGACCACGGCCTGGAACACGAATGCCCATCGCCACCCGATGGCCGTGGTGATGAGGCCACCGATCAGCGGCCCGGCCGCCGCGCCGACACCTCCCATGCCGGTGATCACACCGAACGCTCGGGCACGCGACGTCACGTCGGTGAACAGCATCGTGGTGAGGATGTAAACGGGAGGGATCAGCAGAGCCGTGCCGACGCCCTCGAGGATCGAGTTGCCCACCAGGAGGATCCCGAGACCCGGCGAGACGGCACTCAACAGGGCGCCGATCCCGTAGACAGTCAGCCCGATGGTGAAGCAGCGCTTGCGGCCCCACTTGTCGGTCAGCTTGCCGCCGGGGATCATCAACGCCGCCATGACCAGCAGAAACACGGTGATGACGGTCTGGACTCCCTGGACCGTCGTGTCCAGGTCCGCGCTGATGTCGGTGATCATCACGTTCATGTTCGAGCCCGCGAAGCTGCAGATGAACTGAGCGAGCGCGAGCGGCACGAGCACCGGCCGCAGAGAACGGGCCGACTGACCTACGACGATGTCAGCCATGCGGCACCGTACCTTCGCTCACGTGATCAGATGCGCAATGCCCGCCCCTAGTCATCGAGCCTCACGACCATCCGCGCATCGTGCCAGCCGGCGGATCGCTCGACGACAAACGCACCTCAAGAATGCGTGTGAACGAAGGAACGCGTTCCATCCCTGCAGTTCGGTGATGCTGGTCTCGACGGCTGTCGAGTCCCGCCCCGCAAACAGACAAAGGTGAACGCACCACCGACCCGCGGTTGGTGTCATGTCCGCGGACGCTGAAGAACCTTGCCAGTCCTGCGACGCCTGGGGGTCATGGTCACCGCTTGCACGACGGCCTCGCCTTTACGCCGAAACTCGTGCGGGAACGTGCTGCAACGGATGGACGTGGAACCCCCACGGCGACAGGTCGATGTACAGCCCGGTGTCGGCCGACTCGGGTCCGTCACGCGTGAACACCTTGTTCGCTCAGGATGTCGGTGAGCTGCCAGGCTCGCGGCCGCCGCCCACGAGGGCGGTGATGCCGTCGGCGGACACGTGACCCGGTCGCCCGGCGAGGTTGAGCTGGGCGTCCAGCGTGAGCGCAGCGTTGATGAGCGACAGGTGGGTGAAGGCCTGCGGGAAGTTCCCGATCTGCTCTCCGTTGACGGCGATCTCCTCGGAGTAGAGGC
>JBKOUV010000130.1:0-13818 GCA_046723555.1 Actinomycetota bacterium
TCACCGACAATGGTCGGCGTGGTGCTGTCGGGCGCCAGCATCCGCGCCGAGATGGCCGGCGCCTTGCGTCAGTTCTTCGCCGCCGCGGTCCCGGCCTGACCCGTAATCGCGGCGTCAGTCGGCGATGCCGCGCTCGGCGACGACGCGGCTCGGGTGCGCCGCACGAGCAGCTCGACCGGCATGCCGTTGCGGCGCCCGAACTCGTCGGCTCGATCGGCGCCCATCTAGCGACCGCCGATGCGGCGCCCACCGGCCGACCTCGTCGAGGTCGTCACTGATCGTCACGGTGCCGGTCAGCTTGACGAACGCGAACCGCGGCCGCTCTCGTCGACGAGCAGCGAGGCGCGTGGGTCTCGCTCCCGGGCCCGTGTCAACGGCGGTTGAAATTCTGGGACTCCTCGGGTTTGTGTGGGTGATCGGTCGGGGTCAAGGGCGGCCGGAGGTCGGCGGAGCGAACCCTTGACGCCGACCGTGTCGGTGTAGTCGCCAGCAACGATGGCTGTGGTCCTGCCCGCAGGGCGGGACCTATTGGTTTTCGAGTGCGACCCGCGACGCGCACGTGCCGGTTCGTAGGTTGCGGAGCTTCCTACACAACCGAACCTGCGAGGAGCCGGCACGTGCGCGTCACGACTGCATTCAACTTGATGTTGGCGATCGCGGGCGCCTGGGTGGTGTCAGTGACGTTCACCCCGAAGGGTGTGATCGTGGGAGTGCGCCGGCGGCGCTGTCGTCCGCGCTGTCCGTGCGGGTGGAAGGGTCGCGCTGTCTATGACCGCTCCGTGCGCCGCTGGCGTCACTTGGACCTCGGCGCCACGAAGCTGTTTGTGGAGGCGGAGATCCGCCGCTTGCACTGCCGCCGGTGCGGTCGGGTGCGCACCGAGGAGGTGCCGTGGGCTCGTCCGCGAGCTCGTCACACCCGCGACTTCGAAGATGTCGTCGCCTGGATGGCTCAGCGCACCGACAAGACGACCGTGACCCGCCTGCTGCGCTGCAGTTGGGAGGCCGTTGCTGCAATCGTCGGTCGGGTCGTTGTGGAGCACGTGAGCGACGACCGCCTCGAGGGCCTCTATCGCATCGGCGTGGACGAGGTCTCCTACCGCAAGGGGCACCGCTACCTCACGGTGGTCGCTGATCACGACCGTGACGGCGCCGTGGTGTGGGTCGGTGAGGGCAAGTCGGGCGCCACCCTCGCCGAGTTCTTCGACGCTCTCGGCGCCGAACGCAGCCACCGGCTGCAGGCAGCATCGATGGACCTCCACGGCGCCTACGCCAACGTGACCAGAGGCCGGGCGCCCCAGGCGCGCGTCTGCGCCGACCCGTTCCACGTCGTCAAGCTGGCCAACAAAGCCCTCGACGAGACCCGCCGCACCGAATGGAACAAGGCCCGCCGTGCCGGCGGCGTCACCCACCCGGTGTGGGGCCGCACCCGCACCGTGACCGGCGCCCAGGTACTCAAGCACACCCGCTGGGCGCTGCTCAAAGACCCCGCCACGCTCACCGACCATCAACGCGCCCGCCTCGACGAACTGCGCCGCACCCGCCACGTCTTGTTCCGCGCCTGGGCGCTCAAAGAAGAACTACGCGACCTCTACCGGCTCCCCGCAGGCCGGCGCGCCGACGCCCACCTCGACGCCTGGCTGGCACGCACCTGCCGCAGCCGGATCCCCGCCCTCGTCGCCCTCACCAGGACCATCCGCGCCCACCGCGACGAGATCCTCGCCGCCGTCGACCTCGGCCTGTCCAACTCCAAGCTCGAAGGCCTCAACAGCAAGATCCGCCTCATCAACCACCGCGGCTACGGCCACCACAGCGCCACCGCCATCACCGCCATGATCTACCTCTGCTGCAGCGGACTCACCATCACCCTGCCCACACAAAGGTGAGGAGAACCTGAATTCTGACCCCCTTTGGTCGGGTGAAAATTTTCGGCCGTCGATAGGGGGTCAGTTTCCACCCGTCGCCGACAGGCCCGACCCGTCGCCGACTCCTACCAGGTGTTGCAGGCCACTTCCAGCTCCGCGGCCCGTCGTCGACCATGAACCAGATCGGGACGACGTGAGGCCGTCGGTTAGCTGTTGCATCGCAGCGCTTCCTGACCAGCATTCGCACGCACTCGTTCAAAGAGCGGGGATGGCCGCCGGCCCCGGGCGTCCTCTGGCAGCCGCAGGCGCATGGCTCAATGCCAGATCGCGCGGCTCGACCGCGCGATCGACCTACCGGCGTGGCGTCCTGCCACTGCCGATAAGGCGCGCCTCCATCGCGACGCCGCCGTGTCCACAAGTCCGCTTCCTCGAAAGCTCGCTGAGCCGACGCAGCGGGGATCCTACAAATGATGTCTCTCCTGGCGCACCTGTCCGATGCCTTCGCGACCTCCGATTCGCGCGCCCGCTAGCGCGGCCTCGCTTCGCTCGGCCGCAACCAAAGGGCGACTCGGTGGTGAGTGAGGTGGTGCCGGGCCGGCGGAGCCGGCCCTGTGCCCTTGCATCAGAGGCGAAACTCTTTGGTCTCGTCGTGGACGTGGAGGTGCGAGGTGCACGCATTCGAGAGGGTTCATCGGGACCGATTGCTTGGCACTTTGACGATGTTCGACCGGCTGATCTTCAAGGGGGGTGGTCGGGTCACCTGAGCCGGCTGTACGTGCCGGGTGCTTTGAACGCGTTCTTGTGGAGTCAGGGCACGCCGTTGACCGGGTTCGCCGCTTACGCCAAGGGCTGCACCCAAACGTTGTGGGATCACGCCGATCGGCTCGCTGCGGAGGCCGGTCGACCCTCGATCTATCTCACCGGGTCAGTCACCCGGCGCAGCGGCCGGACGAAGGACGAGATGGCCCGGGCGATCGCCGAGCGGGACGGGATCACCGACGGGTTGGTGTGCATTCTGCGGGCGGTCGAGCCGTGCAACACGTTCAGCGTCGGACGGCACACCGGTCGCCTCGACACGTTCATCAAGCCGGGTAAGTGCCTGCTGTTCTACTTCTACTTCATCGACCCCGAGTTCGGGTTCATGCACGTGCGCCTGCAGTCCTGGCTGCCCTATGAGATCCAGGTGTATGTGAACGGCCGCGAGTGGTTGGCCCGCCAACTCGACGCCGCCGGGGTGGGCTATCTGCGTGACGACAACGCCCTGTTGCGCATCGACGATCTCGAGCAGGCCACCGCGTTGTGCGACCGGTTCGCCCACCGGGCCTGGCCGAGGCTGCTCAACGCGTTGGCCCAACGGGTCAACCCACTCCTGGCAACGATCGAGCAAGCCGACTTCGGCGGCTACTACTGGGTCATCGACCAAGCCGAGGTGGCCACCGACGTGATGTTCCGGGACCGGCCCTCACTGGCCGGGGTGATGCCCGACCTGTTGCGTCACGCCACCTTGAACCTCTCCTCCACCGACGTGTTGCACTTCTTGGACCGCAAGCTTCATCCGCAGCTGGCGGCGGAGGTGATGACCGACTCCAAACGCCGTGTCGACGGCTGGCGGGTCAAGCACCGCCTCGCCCGCAACTGGATCAAGGTCTACAGCAAGGTCTCGGTTCTGCGGGTCGAGACCACGATCAACAATCCGCGTGAGTTCAAAGTGCTGCGCCTACTTCCTGGAGACGACGGGCACCGCTCACGGCGGTGGTGCCCAATGAACAAAGGCGTGGCCAACATGTGGCGCTACTTCCAAGTCGGCATCGGCGCCAACCTGCGCTACCTCGACGCCCTGGCCGCCGCCCCACTCAATGGCAAAGGAGTCGCCGCCCTCGACGCCTTGTGCCGGAGCCGAACCCGCAACGGGCGACACCACGCCCGCTTCAACCCACTCAGCCCCAACGACCTCGCCCTGTTCCGGGCCGTGCTCAACGGAGCCCACGCCATCGTCGGGTTCCGCAACCACGACCTCACCGCCCGCCTCTACCCACGGCCACCCGCCGACCAGCGCGAAAGCCCGCCGCCGCTGCGCCCGGACATGCCGGCTGATCGCCAAGATGCGCGGCCACGGACTCATCGCCAAGGTCCAAGGTGCCCGCCTCTACCGCATCACACCTCACGGGCACCGCATCCTCACCGGCCTCCTCGCCATCCACGATCAACACGTCCCCGCTGCGTTCCGCGCCACCGCGGCGTGACCGCCTCCAACAATCCCTCGCGTCGCGCAAATCTTCGGCCGTAATTCAATAACACACTCGGTGGAAGCCGTTGACCGCGTCCTCGAAGTGCCGTTCCCGGCGACGTCTGCCGTTCGCGATCGCGAGCGCGTGATGGCCGGTGATCTCAGGCGTAGCGTGGTCGGCAGTGAGGCGAGGCATCGCCCCCGGCGGAGGTCGCAATGGTTGACCCGGACTCCGATGCTCGGCGGGACCCCGACGTGCCGTTCGGTGCGGCTCACGATCGCCGCGACGGCGTGATTATGTGGCGCGGTTATGTTGCGTCCGTGCGCGGCAGTTCGCCGGTTATGCGGCCCCCGTCTCTCGGTAGAGGCCCGCGATTACCGGATGGTCGCGAGCGCCATCGAGCCGGCGATCCATGACGCGTGGCGTTGGGAGCTTCGGCTGTGAGTCACCGGCTACCCCGCGAGGCGGACGTTCGGGGCGCAGTCCACAGGACCGGTCTCGACTACGCCGCCAGTCTCGTCGTCGCCTCGTCCCGCGGAACTGAATTCCGATCGACTCGTTCGGTACGCCGTGCTTGTCGACATGAGCCGGGTTCGTGATGAAGGGCGTTCACACGCTTGGCCCTCGCTTCACAGCCGGGTCGCCTGGTGGCATCGGCGCCGAAGCAGCGACCGTGCGCGCGCCCGAAGGCCAGATCCGGGCCGGCCCAGCCGCCCCGAGGTCAACGTCGGCTTCCCGTCTGTGTCGTGGCCGCCACCTGGATCTGAGGTGGAACGGTGGCTATCGATCCCACCCGACGAGTCCGAGCCGGACGGCTTCACGGGCCGCCTGTCGGCGATTCGGCACGCCGAGTTTCCGCAGGATAGCCGCGACGTGATGATCCACCGTCTTCGCCGACACGACGAGCCGCTCGGCGATCTCGCCGTTCGTGGAGCCGTCAACGAGGAGCGCTGCGACCTCCAGCTCCCGCGCGGTGAGGCCCGCAGCGTTGGCGCGTGTCGTCGGGCGCGGCCCCCGTGGCAGGTCGAGGGTGCCACGATCTCGAAGGCGTCGGGACACGATCGCTGCTGCTGTTTGTGCGCCGAGCTGCCGCAGCTCGTTGAGCCCGCGCCGCGCAGAGTCGTCGTCGGCCAGCTCGGTCAACGCGAGCGCCGCCTCATAGGGGCTGTCGAGCTCGCGCCACGCGGACGCCGCCTCGGCCCATTCGAGCGCGAGCTCGCTGGCGAACGGCGCGGGGACATCGTGTGGTGTTTCAGCCGGGAGCCCCGCCCGTCGCCGCAACGACAGCATCTCGCCCCCCACCCAGTCGGCGCCATGGGTCAGTGCGAGGTCGAGCGCCACGGACGTGGCCCCGGCGATCTCGTCGACTCGTCCCGCGAGCCACAGTGCCTCGCCGCGGGCCGCCGCGATCGGCTCGATGCGCTGCAGCTCACCGGTGTCCCGGGCGAGCGTCCACGCTTCATCGAGTGGGGTGAACGCGTCGGGGTCGCCTCGGCGCGCGCGGACGAGGCCAAGAACGGCAAGCGCAACGATCCGCGGCACCGGCGACGTGCGCGGGTTGCGGATGATGACGTTGGCGGACGCGACGGCGTCCTGCCACCGTCCTCGGTCGAGACTCGCCCGGGCCTGGTAGGCGATCAGGTAGGAGCGCCACAAGTCGAGCCCACGCTCATCGCAGTAGCGCATCCCGGGGGCGAGATGGCGGTCCGCGTCCCGGTAGCGGCGGCCGCGCGGTGACCACCAGGTCAACGCCACATACGCCCGGCCCGCCTGCTCCTCGACGCCGCGCTCAACGGCGGCGCGCAGGATCCGCTCGATCGTATCCGGCGCGGTTCGGTGGCCGGCGAGCAGGTCGATCGATGCCACGTTGAGGCTCGCGTAGAGACGGGCTTCGTCGTCGCCGACCTCCTCGGCGACCGCGATCGCCTTCGCCGCCCACAAACGCGTGGACGCGGCGTCTTCGCGGGCGGCGGCGAGATGCGACAGGTTGCAGTAGGCCATGGCGAGTTCGCGACTGCGTGCTGGCAGTCGTTCGAGCACCGTGACCGCCTCGCGACCGAGGTCCCAGGCCCGCGACACCTCGCCCTGGTAGCGAACCAGCAGCGACAGCGAGCGCGCCTCGTCACCCGCTCGTAGCCAATCCTCGGCGCGGCGGTGGTTGTCCAACGCGTCACGCTGGGCGCGGACGGCGGCGGGAAAGTCGCCAGACAGGTAGCAGGCATAGGCGCGCCTGTCACACAGCTCGCCGCGCAACCGAGGGTCAGCACCGGGAGCGAATCGAAGGGCACGGGCGTACTGGTCGGCTGCTTCCCGGTGCGCGCCGAGCGCGGCCGCGCGCCGCCCCGCGGCGGGCGCGGACTGGAGGACAGCGCGCGCGTCACCCGCCGCTTCCGCGTGGTGGGCCAGACGCGCCGGATCGGCCGACTCGACGCCCTCGAGCGCCTGCAGCGCCAGCTCGTGAAGCCGCACCCGGCGGGCCGGTGAGAGCGCATCCTCGACAGCGAGCCTGGCGAGCTCGTGGCGAAAGCTCACCTTGTCCGCGCCGGCCACGAGCATGCCCGACGACAAGCACTCGTCGAGATGGTCGGGCGCGTTGCCAACGACGGCTTCGAGCAGCCAGTACTCGCAACCGGGCGGGAAGATGGCAGCGGCGTCCAGCGCCGCGCGGGCCGAGGCGCCGAGGCGGGCCGCCCTCGCCAGGACGGCGTCGCGCACGGTCAGCGGGATCTCGTCGGACCGGGCGGCGAGGGCCTCGGTCACGAAGAACGGGTTCCCGCCCGTGCGTCGATAGAGGTCCTCGCTGTCGGCGCCCGTACCCGATGCGAGGCGAGCGACGGCAGACGCGGACAACGCCTCCAGCTTCAGGCGGGTGACGCCCGCGACCGTCGACAGGTCCCCGAGCACGATGCGCAAGGGATGCGTGACGGTGAGCTCGTCATCCCGGTAGGTCGCCGCGATCAGCGCCGGGACCCGGTGCAGACGGCGGGCCAACAGGCTCACCACGTCGAGCGTCGCCTCGTCCGCCCAGTGAAGATCCTCGACAACGAGCACCGCCGGGGCGCGCCGCAGCTCGGCAAGCAGCGCCACCGCGACATCGTGGGGCCTCGCACCGCCGGCGACGACACGCTCAAGCTCACCCCCCGCGTCAGCCGCGACGTCGAGGAATGGCCCGAGCGCCCGGGGCGTGAACAGCGCATCGCAGCTCCCGCGCAGGATCCGGTGCGAACCCTGCTGGTCGGCGCAGAACACCCGGATCAACGAGGTCTTGCCCACCCCGGCCTCGCCCGCGACCAGCACGATACGTCCCTGCGGCCCGGACAGCGCCGACTGCAGCACGTCGTCGAGCGCGGCCAGGTGCTCCACCCGCTCGAGCAACTCTTCACGACCGTCCCGCATCTCCGCCCCTGACCTGACCGGTCGCCCGTGAGCCACCGAAACCGGCGCCCAATCTAGTTACCACGCGACCCCGATTGGGTAGCGGCTCGCGATTACGGCAGCTGCAGGCTTCGTACGGTCGACGACGGACCACGCCCGGCCGCCCCAACCGTTTCAGCAGGCCGCCACGCGACGCTACGTCGTTTAGCGCTCGTTTCCCAACGGGCGGAGCTTCTCGACCGATGAGGCCGGCCGTAACGCAGTCGAAGGGATCGTCGCGGGCAACGGCGACCACCAGGTGACCTGGGTGCATTTCTACGTCAGCGACAACGACCGCACGACCCGGTGTATCTACGATGCCCGGTCACGCGAAGCGATCCGTGCGCCCGCGGGCACCAACGGCCTTCCGGTCGAGCACATCAGTCGAGTGACCGTCCTCGATCCCTACTTCTACTGCGGAGAGTCGTGGTGACGCACGCTGGAGGTGCCTGGCGGCGACGACACGCAATCGTGTGTGGTCTGCGGTCTGGTCCTCGTCCAGTCGCTCTTCGGCGTCGAGATCGGCACCGTCGCGTCCGCCGGCGCAGGTGAGGTCGGGTACGGACTCCCGGCCACACGGCGAGCCTCGATGGTGTGGGCAGCGGAGACGGTGCTGGCGAGGAGTGAACATCAGCGCACGGAGCCGTCGCTGACAGGGGCGAGCCGCGTGCCGATGACCGGCGCAGGCTGGATCGATCGCTGATCGGCCTCAGCACCGCGCGGTGGGAACCGTGCAGGCATCGCCGCCGTTGAGCATCACATGAGTCGCGGCGATACCGTCACCCTCAGTCCCCCGATGCCCATGTCGAGGTTCGACTCGACGGCGAACTGCTGGCCAAGACCGACCGGGCGATGCGCCTCGAGGAGACTGGTCTGCCGGCGCGCTACTACCTCCCCAAGGACGACGTGCGCATGGACCTGCTCCGTCCGACATCGTTCCACACGAGGTGCCCGTTCAAGGGGGAGGCCTCGTACGGTCGGCCGACATCCGGGCGAGGCTCACGACGGCATCGTCTGGGCGTACGAGTCACCAATCCCCGCCGCTGCCGAGATCGCCGGACTCCTGTCCTTCTACCCGAACCGCATCGAGGTCACCGTCGACGGTGAGGTGCTGACGGCATAGACGGAAATCAGGAGCCGTTGTCCGGCGGTCGTCCTGAGGTGCACATCGGAAGCCTGTCCTACAAACCGGCGATACCGGATGGGGCGGTCGGCGATGTCCACAGGGGTTCTTCGGAGACCTGATGGCAGGCGGTTCCCCCAGGAGCAGCGCGGGGTGGATGGCTCGACGGCACGGAGATGCGCAGCCAGCGCTGTATGGAGCGATCGCCGGCCAAGCACGATGCCGGCGTCAACGGCCGAGATAGCGGATGACGAATTCGCCTCGCCGTCGGTTCAGACCTCTCGCTCGTGCCAATTGTCCGACCGCTGCGGTCGGCGGCTCGGGATTTCTTTGCGGGGCACAGCCTCTGGCGATGCCGCTGGACGTCGGCGACGTCGGGCGAGGTCGGTCATCGGTGGGTGAGCGGGCTCCGCTGGTGGCCTGCGTCATCTTCACAAGCGCTTTGTCGAGCGTGACGCCGGCCGCCTTCTGTCGAGGCGGGAACCTGCGAACGCGGCGACGGGGTCGGTGGTCGTGTCCGTCGAGGCCGGGCTCGGCCAGGAGCACGCGATGCGGGTATTTCACCAAACGCCGCCGACGCAACCCCCGGCGTCACACTTCCAAGTACGCCGACTCGACCGCACACCCGACGAAGGGGAGGAGCGGCGCGGCGCCCCTCTCCTTCGTCCGCAGCTGCGAGGTCGTTAACTCGCTGGGAAAATCGCGGCGGCAACCTGGCAGAGCACCGGCGGGTCCTGGGAGTGGCAGAGGTCGATGGGGATGTTCACGCCGGTGGTCTCCGCCGTGTGGATCTGCACGGGGATGCGACCCGGGTCGGCCGGTCCGTGCACTCGGGCGAGCAGGATGACCATCGCGTTCGTCGCGTTGCTGAGCCCCTTGCAGGGGAACAGTTCGTCCGGGAGGAAGCAGCCGGACGTGTCGCCCTCGGCGAGGTGCCCGGCGAAGTTGGCGACGCCCCTGCCGCCGACGACGTGGCCGGCGGCGAACTGCGCTGAGCGCAGGTTGCCGCCCTCGAAGATGATCCACCAGATGGTCACCGCCGAGCCCGCCGGCAGGCCGGTAGACCGGAAGGTCATCGACAGCCCATCAGCGGTGCGGACGAGCGACGCCCGCCCGAGCACGTCCGTGGTCGGGCCGGCGCCCTCGATCCAGCCGGTCACATCGACGACCTGCCTCGACGACGCTTCGGCGTGGCTGGCGAAGGGCAGCGTAAGGGCTGCCAAGGCCACGAGTGAAAATCGGATCTTCATGTTGTCCTCCTGGTCCCCCCGGTTGTCTGGTCCCGCTGGCTTGGTCCGCCGCGGCTACGCGGGACAGGGGCGGTCCCGGCGAAGTAGGTCTGTGCTGCTGCCCAGCAGGCGCGCCCGGCCAACCGGCCGGCGAGCCGCGCATCGAGGTCGCCCTGCGCGAAGTGGATGCCTCCGTACCGGCGGGACATTCCGGCCTGGGCCGCCGCGTCGGAGAAGGTGGCCCAGCGCAGGGTGACGTCGATGGCCGGAACCAGTCCGGGCTCGACGCGCGAGCTCCCCGCCGGAATGGTGACCGAACCGCCGAAGCGGTCGCTGCCGGTGAACAGCCGGAGTACCTCGGCGCCCGCCGCGCTGAACATGCTGTGCCCCGAGGAGTACTCGGCGAACGGCGGCGTCGGGAAGGTCGTCGGCTGGTAGGGGAACCACTCCGCGCCGGCGATTGTCTGCGTGCCGCGCCCCGGACCGGCCCAGGCACGGATCCGCTTGCCGTGGAAGAGGTAGCGAATTGCCGTGATCGGTCGCACCGAGTCGAACGCCCGCTTGTTGTCCCACGCGCAGCATCCGGCGTCGAAGATCGCGTTGGTCAGGGCGAAGAACAGCTTCACCGCCTGGTCGAGATCGTGCTCGCTCTCACCGGTGCGGTCGCGGAAGGCGACCTGCTGACCCAGTAGGTTCCAATGCCCCGCAGGCAGTTCCGAGCGGGGCCCGTCGGCCCAGTACTCGGCGATCACCTTCTGCTCGTCGGTCAGTTCGGCGCTAACGGCGATCAGCGCTTCGGCCTGGGCGACGAACTCGGCGGAGCCGTAGCGGGCCGGACCTGTCAGCGAGCGCAGCGACCCGATCGTGCCGATCGCGAACGGGGTGACATGCTGCCACTGGGCGCCGAGGAACCGAGGGGTCACGGGGTTTCCTGACGCGTCGACGTAGGTCAGCGGCTGCCAGGCGCTGGGGTCGTACACCGTGGACAGCTCCAGCGCGCCGCGAACATCCATCGGCTCGTTCACCGGGGCGTACCCGGTGTAGTCGCTGTAGGCCACTCCCGCCAGCCCGCCGGGCTCGTCGCCGAGCTGGTTGGCACCATCATGGTGGCGATCGGCGAGCACAGCGTGGGCGGCGAGGTTGCCGATGCCAGCGGGCACGGTCGCGTCCACCGTCTGCTCGGCGGCGTCCAGGCCGAGGGTGGCCATCAGCGGATCGAAGACCGTCGACCGGGAAGCGGGGAACAGGTCGCCGCCGGATCGGTAGGCGGCGTAGCTGACCGCCTCGACCTTGTGCTCGAAGCGCCGCTCCCGTGCTGGCCGGCGCAGCGCAGCCCCGAAGCGCGTGCCGACAGCGACGGTGTCATAGGCCGCCCAGGCGTCGAACATGCAGGTATGGGCGATGGCGAGCGCGCGGGCCACCATCGGCGGCCCCATCTTCGAGTCCCTGACGGCCTGCAACAGGGCGTTGTTCCACTGCAGGACGACGTTCGCTCCGCCCTCTGTCTGACCAATCGCTCGCCGTGGCCGGGCGACGCCCGGGACCAGCAGCATCAGGCCGCTCGCGGCGGCGCTTCCCAGGAGCCGCCGTCGCGAAAGGAGCGCCGCGGCCCGGTTCTCAGTCATCGTCGGGGTCCGGCCGGACCACGACGGTGCCGCCCACCTTGATGATCTCGTCGACGGGAAGGTCAGCCGCGCCGGCATGCCGGCGGATCGCCTCTGGGCTCGACGCCTGATAGATGCACACCGTGCCAACCGAGCCGTCGCGCTCGTCGAGCACGTAGCTGCGGATCCAAGCGACGTCGCCGGCCATCTGCTCGCCCTGCGCCGTCGAGCGGGCGGCTCCCTGCTCGAGGTCCGCCAGCGTGCGCCAGCCATTCCGCCGCAGAATCACGTACGTCTCCATGTCGTCTCCGAACTGGCATCCCATGCGGAGGACGGTACGGCTGCGGTCCCGCGGGCGACATCGGTACGAGCACCCCATTTTGGGGCGCGGGACTACCTATCTTGGCGAATCGAAGCCGTGCAGCAACCGCCGCCGCCGGCTCTCCGTCACCGCTTCGCTGCGCGAGGAAACACCAAGCTTGCGGAGGATCATGGTGCTCGACCGTGCGCCGGGAGAGGACCAGTCGATCAGCGACGTCTCTGCTGGTGCGTCCTTCGGCGAGATGCCGGAGCACGTCGAGCTCACGAGTCGTCAAGCCGGCGGGATTGCTCCTCGTCGCCGTCCGCGGGCCGCGTGGAACCTGGGCGCCCAACCGGCGAAGCCGGCGGGCGACCATCGCCGCGACGGGCGCGGCACCCAGCTCGGTGAGGACGGCGAATGAACGTTGCAGGGCATCGACGTCCGGCTCGGCGGCGAGCACCACCGCCGATTCGTAACGGCATCCGAGATCCGCCCAGCTGGCTGCTCCCGGACCCGTTCGCCGGCCAACTCGAGCGCGATCGGCGCGGCGAGCCCGTCGGGCACGACGTCGACGATCCCGGCACGTGCTCGCCACCGGATCAGGTCGCCGGAGATCGCGGGTACGTGAAGCTCGAGCGCAAGGTTGAACGCGGCATCCGGAGCCGCCTGATCTCCTCGTGCCTCCCCGTGATCCACGCCACTTCGGCCAGCACCGTGGCAACCAGGCCGATCCTCGGCAGCTCGCCGGTCGGCTCGGCGAGACCGCGCGCTTCGTCGAGCAACGACGCCGGATCGGGGTCGCCGCGTCGCGCCCTGACCAGCGCGAGCGCGCACAGCGCCTGGGTGCGGGGGAACGTCGACACCGCTCGATGACGGAGTACTTCCGCCGCCGACTCGGCGGCGGCGGTCCACCGCCCCAGTTCGAGTTCGACCCAGGCGCGGTGGGCCAGCAGGTATTGGTGGTCCAAGTCGTACCCGTACTTGGTGCAGAGATCGATGCCGGTGCCGAGATAGTGCTCGGCGAGCGGGAACATCCGCTCGCGGGTGGCGATCGACGCGAGTCCGACCGCCGCGTCAGCGGCGACTTGATGGTGGCCTGCACCCTCTGCGACTCGGCGTGCACGCTCCAGGAGCGAATGCCGTCCGGCGGATGGGTCATGCACCGCACCGCGCTGCCATCATTCTCGAGAGCAGGTCGAGCTCCAGATCACCGAGCTGGGCGGCGACGGCGAAGGCTCGCGTGCTCCACTGCGTGGCGTCGACGGGTTTCCCTCACGACCAGGTGGAGGAACGCCAGGTTCAAATATGCGTGCGCCAGCTCGCGGCTCGGAGGGAGAGCCTCGAGCAACCGGATCGCCTCCAACCCGGTCGCCGGTGCCTCGGACCCCCTCCCCGGGCACCAATGGATCGTCGACAGCGATCGCAGGGTGTCTCCCTCGTTGAGCCGGTCGCCGAGCCGCTGGTAGCGGCCCACGGCATCGCATAAGGCGTCGATCGCCTCGACACCTCGATCCGTCACGTAGCACTCGAAGGAGAAGCGCTTGAGCAGATCCGCCTCGGCCGATGGCCCGAGCGCATCCCGGTACCGCAGAGCGAGCTCATACAGCTAATGCTGTTCTGCGGGATGTCAATCGGATACGAGGACACCACCACGGCTCCCGTCCGCACCGGCCGCGCGCCGCTCGACGAGACCGTCCGATTCCTCGACTAGCAGGTCCGCGCCGCGCTCTCCAGAGCGGGCGCGGTGAACGCGCCGACGTTGCGGTTCTCCGATCCCGTCCTCGATGCAGCCAGACCGCTAGATAACAGGAGCGCCGTAATCCGCTCGAGGGCAGGTGAGTGCCAGCCCGGGAACGGCCCTCCTGCGCTGGTCAATAATCGCTCCGCCGGGCGTGCGGCCGGATCATTGGCGGGTGCTGCCCGCTCAGGGACCGGTGGCCGCTGGCGGTTGGTTGATCGCCGCCTTGGTGGCGACGAGCGCGCTGTCTGGGACGGTGATCAGTCCGCGGTGGGGTCGGTCCAGGTCGAAGGAGATGAACAGGATCAGGATCACGACC
>JBKOUV010000032.1:0-13276 GCA_046723555.1 Actinomycetota bacterium
GGGCGGCGCGGGGCCGCGGCCGTCGCCGCCGAGCTGGCCCGGCACAGCGAGCGGGTGACCCCGGCCGCTGACCAGGAGGCGGGCGACCGGAGGGCGCTCGCCGAGATCTCCTACCGCGCCGCGGCCGGCCAGACCGCCACCGCCACGGTGATGATCGATGAGCTGCTCGACCGCCAGGAGCCCGGTCCGGCGCGGGTGGAGGCGATCACCCGACGGGTCTACCTCGACATCGACCGCGGCGACGAGTTCCTGACGAGATCGTTGGGGGAGTCGGGCGACGACGTCGTGCTCCGCGGTCGGGTCCTCGATCTGCTCGGCTGGCTGCTTGGGATGTATCGGGGACAGCTCGGGCGCGGGATGTCCGTCAGCGCCGAGGCGCTCGCCATCGCCGAGCAACAGCACGATCCGGTCCTCGAGATGCTCGCCGCCGGGACGCTGTCGACGACGTCGACACTGGCCGGGCGGCCGCGTCCCGACCTGATGGCTCGGGCCCTGACCCTCGCCGCGGTCACCGAGGGCCCGCTGCTCGGACGCTGGCCGCCGCTGTTCCGCGCCCGGCAGTGCTTGTGGGGCGGCTGGCTGGCCGAGGCGAGGGACCGGTTCGGCGCGATGCTGGAGGCGTTCATCCGCCTCGGCGTCGAGTTCCAGCGGCCGTACCGGCTGTGCGAGCTGGCCCAGCTGGAGGTGAGCGCGGGCAACCTGGAGCGGGCCGTCGAGCTCGGCGAGGACGCGCTGGAGGCGGCGGAGGATTCGGCCAACCCGCAGGCGACGGCGTGGGCGTGCTATCCGGCCGGCCTTGCCCACGTCCACCGCGGCGACGAGATCCGGGCCCGTGAGGCCGCAGCCGAGCTGCGGATGTGGGGAGCGGATCACGACCAGCCGCCTCGGACGATGATGGCCGCCCACGTCCTGGGCCTCGCCGCCCTCGCCCGGGGCGACGCCTCGGCCGCCACCACCGAGCTGGCTCCCGCGCTCGCCCTGGCCGAGCAGCTCGGCTACCGCCACCCGGGCTACGTGCCTCTGCTCCCGGACCTGATCGAGGCGTCCGCCCTCGCCGGTGACCTGGCCGCGTGCGCCCGACTCTCGGCCGAGCTCGACACCCAGGCTGCCGCGCTGAGCGTCCCGTGGGTCGACGCCGCCGCGCGCCGTGCCCAGGGGCTGATGGCCCTGGCCGCCGGCGACGAGTCCGCCGCGGAGACGCTCGGTGAAGCCGCCATGGCGTTCGATGAGCTCGGGTACCGGCTCGACGCGGCGAGGGCGGTGTTCCTGCGCGGCCGGGCGCTGCGCCGAGCCGGACGGCGCGGCGACGCCAGCACGGTCCTCGCCGAGGCGCGGGCCCGCTTCGCCGAGATGGGCGCGGTCCCGTGGGAGGCGCTCACCGCCACCGAGCTCGAGCAGGTCACCCCGGGACGGCCGTCCGGCGCGCTGACCCCGACCGAGCAGCGGATCGCCGACCTCGTCGCCCGGGGCCGCCGCAACCGGGAGGTCGCGGGGGAGCTCTTTGTCAGCGTCGCCACCGTCGAGGCCCACCTCACCCGGATCTACCGCAAGCTGGGCGTGCGGTCGCGCACCGAGCTCTCGCGCTGCATCCGCGCCGGTTCTCGCCGCTGATTATCGTCGAAGGCGATGAAGGGGTTGATGCAGGACGTCCCGCTGACGATCACGTACCTGTTCGAGCGGGCAGAGCAGTACTTCGGCCGCAAGGGGATCGTCACCGCGACGCCGGCGGGACGGGAGTGGCGCCCGTACGCCGAGTGGGCGGATCGCACCCACCGCCTCGGCGGCGTGCTCGACGCGATCGGGATCTCGGCGGACGGTCGGGTCGGCACGTTCGCGTGGAACACGGCGCGGCACCTCGAGCTGTACTTCGCCGCTCCGTGCACCGGCCGCGTCCTCCACACCCTCAACATCCGCCTGTTCCCCGAGCAGCTCACGTACATCGTCAACCACGCCGACGACGAGGTGATCTTCGTCGACCGCTCCCTGCTCGGGCTGCTTGCTCCGTTGCTGCCGACCTTCGAGCGCCTCAAGCACCTCGTCCTCATGGACGACGGGAAGGGCGAGATCCCGACCGACCTCGGCGGCCTCGAGCTGCTCGATTACGAGGAGCTGCTCGCCGCGGCGTCGCCGGTCGACTTCCGGGTGGACGACGAGAACCAGGCGGCGAGCATGTGCTACACGAGCGGCACGACGGGCAATCCGAAGGGCGTCGTGTACAGCCACCGCAGCACCTTCCTCCACACGATGGGTGCGCTGACCGCCGACTCGCTGGGCGCCAAGGAGTCGGACCGGATCATGCCGGTGGTGCCGATGTTCCACGCCAACGCCTGGGGCCTGGCCCACGCCGGCGTCGCCGCCGGAGCCGACCTCGTGATGCCCGGTGCCGACCTGACCGGCAAGGCGCTCGCCGACCTCATCGTGGACGAGCGGGTGACCGTGGCGGCGGGTGTGCCGACGATCTGGATGCAGGTCCTCCCCGAGCTCAAGGGTCGCGACACGTCGAGCCTGCGGGCGATCCCGTGCGGCGGCTCGGCGGTGCCGCGATCGCTCTCCGAGGGCTACCGCGAGCAGATCGGGCTGCCGATCCTGCACGCGTGGGGGATGACCGAGACCAGCCCGGTCGCCGCGGTGTGCCGTCTCGACGCCGACGAGGCGACGCTTCCAGCGGACGTGCAGGCCGACATTCGCACCACCGTCGGTCGGATCCTCTTCGGCGTGGAGTGCCGCGTCGTCGAGCCCGGCAGCACCGTGCCGGTGCCTCGCGACTCGACGTCGAGCGGCGAGCTGCAGTGCCGAGGGCCGTGGGTCGCGGCGAGCTACTACAACGACCCGAAGGGCGCCGACAGCTTCACCGACGACGGATGGCTGCGCACCGGTGACGTTGCGACGTGGGACGAGCGAGGCCGGATCAAGCTCGTCGACCGCACCAAGGACCTGATCAAGTCCGGCGGTGAGTGGATCTCGTCGGTGGAGCTGGAGAACGAGCTGATGGCGCACCCGCTCATCCGCGAGGCGGCAGTCATCGGGATCCCGGATCCGAAGTGGTCCGAGCGACCCCTCGCGTGCGTGGTCCTCGAGGACGGTGCCGAGCTGACCAAGCAGGAGGTGCTCGACTTCCTCGCCCCCAGGGTCGCCAAGTGGCAGCTGCCCGATGACGTGGTGTTCATCGACGAGGTGCCCAAGACCAGCGTCGGCAAGTTCTCCAAGAAGACGCTGCGCGACCGGTTCGCGGCCCACGTCGTGCCTCGTTAACCTCGCCACATGAGTACAACGAGGGAGACGCCGCAGCTGTCCGCCGACCAGCTGTCGGAGCTGTTGAAGTTGGCCGGCGAGTCGGACAGCGTGGAGCTGAAGCTCACGGTGCCCGACACGGATCACCGCACGACGATCCACGCGCTGGAGCTGGATCCGCTCGACGCGCAGATCCGCCAGGTCGTGTTCTTCGACACACCCGAGCTCACTCTAAACCGGCACGGCCTCGTCGTGCGCGCTCGCCGGGTGCAGGCGAAGGGGGACGACTCGGTCGTCAAGCTGCGACCGGTGGTGCCCGACACGATGCCGGCCCATCTGCGGAGCAACCCCAACTTCGTCATCGAGGTCGATGCGATGCCGGGCGGGTTCGTGTGCTCGGGCTCATTCAAGGGCAAGCTCGGAACGACCGACGTGCGGGAGGTCCTGACCGGCATCCGGCCGGTGCGCAAGCTCTTCAGCAAGGAGCAGCGGGCGTTCTACGCGACCCATGCGCCGGACGGTCTCGAGCTCGACGACCTCACCGCGCTCGGTCCGATCACGGTGCTCAAGCTCAAGTTCGCCCCGGTGGGATATCCGCGGCGGATGGTGGCGGAGATGTGGTTCTACCCCGACGGCTCACGCATCCTCGAGCTGTCCACGAAGTGCCTGCCGGGTGAGGCGTTCCAGACCGCCGCCGAGACGAAGGTCCTCTTGCACGACCGCGGCGTCGATCTGTCGGGTGAGCAGCAGACCAAGACCCGCACCGCGCTCGAGTTCTTCTCCGAGGCCGCCAAGCAGGCCTCGCCGGAGCCGGTTCCGAGCGGCTGACCGTCACGGGTCCGGATACCCGGTCGGGCGGGCCGGTATCGTGGCGAAGCCCCTTCGGGGCATGCCCGACTTGACCCGTTCTGAACCCGTGACGACCCCATCGAACCCCGCCGCCGAGCTCCGACGGCTGGACACCCAGCTGCCGACGGGCCGCTATCTGGCCGCGATGTGGGACCGGCGCGACTTCGTCGTTGCGATGCCTCTGGAGGAGCTGCGGGTCTCCCACCAGGACACGCTGCTGGGCAACGTCTGGCACCTCGGCAACCCGCTCCTGACGACGCTGGTCTACTACTTCGTGTTCGGCGTGCTGCTCGGCGTCGACCGCGGGGTCGACAACTTCATCCTCTGGCTGACCATCGGCGTGTTCACGTTCGGTCTCACCCGGGGCAGTGTGATGGGCGGATCGCGGTCGATCTCGTCGAACCTCGGTCTGATGCGGGCGATCCGGTTCCCACGGGCGCTGCTCCCGGTGTCGGTCGTGATCAGCCGGTTGTTGACGTTCGGCTACCAGCTCGCCGTGATCGTCGTCCTCGCCTTGCTCACTGGTGAGGGCATCTCGAGGCGCTGGTTGTTCCTTCCGGTGGTCCTGGCCGTGCACACGGCCCTCAACCTCGGCGGCGCGTTCACCGCGGCGCGGCTCAACGACTCGTTCCGCGACGTGCAGGAGATCATCCCCTTCCTGTTCCGGCTGCTGATCTTCTTCTCCGGGGTGATGTTCCCGATCGAGAACCGGCTCGCCGGACGGAACGTGCCGGCGCTCCTGCGAACGCTCATCGCCCTGAACCCGTTGACGCCAATGATCAACATGTACCGCTGGGTCTTCCTCGGTACCCCGATGAGCCCCGGAGGCGTCGCCTACGCGGTGCTGGCCGCCGGCACGCTGCTCGCGTTCGGGTTCTGGTACTTCCGCGGGGCCGAGTTGCGGTACGGGCGGGCGTGATGAGCGACATGAGCGAGCCGCCCGACGTGATGAGCGAGCAGGACGACGATCAGGACGCGGTGGTTCCGCGGCGGCGGCCCCGAGCGATCACGCGCAAGCCGAGCGAGCAGCGCAAGGTCACGATCCGAGTGCGGAACCTCCGCGTCGACTACGAGATCTTCTCGGATCGCCGGGCCGCGCTGCGCAAACGGCTTGTCACCCTCCAGGGCCCCAGCCGCAGCCTGGTCCACGCGATCAAGGGCGTCTCCTTCGACGCCTACGAGGGAGACGCCGTGGGCGTCATCGGGTCGAACGGATCGGGCAAGTCGACCCTGCTCGCCACCATCGGCGGACTCCTGACGCCGACCGCGGGGCGGGTGCTCGTCGCCGACGAGCCCAAGCTCCTCGGGGTCGGCGCGACCCTCATCCCCGCGGCATCCGGTTACCGCAACATCCGGCTCGGCTGTCTGGCCCTCGGGATGTCCGCGGAGGAGGTCGACGACCGCGTCGACGAGATCGTCGACTTCACCGAACTGGGCGAGGCCATCCACCGTCCGCTGCGCACGTATTCGTCGGGCATGCGCGCGCGGCTGCATTTCGCCATCGCCACGTCCGTACGCCCGCGGATCCTGCTCATCGACGAAGCGTTGGGGGTCGGCGACCGTCGGTTCCGCAAGAAGTCGGCCGAGCGGATCGGTGAGCTCCTCGACGAAGCCGGCACGCTGATGTTCGTCAGCCACGGCCTCGGGGAGGTCCGCCGGCAGTGCAATCGCGCGCTCTGGATCGAGAAGGGCGTGCTACGGGCCGACGGCCCGGTCGACGAGGTCGTCGACCAGTACATCGCGTCGGTGCGGTGACCGCGTCGTTTTCTGACAACTGTTGCCACCAGGCGACACTTTTCGTCGCCGAGTGGCAACACTTGCTCGGAGCCGCTCAGCGGCCGGAAGCCTGGGCGACCGCGGCGTCCAGCGCCTGCGCCGCGGTGTCGCCGAGGCCGACGAGTCCGTCGGACACCGCCACCACGCCGTACAGCCGGGGCACCGTGCGGTTCGCCGTAGCGGTGACGATGATCGACCGCACCCATACCAGCGCATCATCGGCCAGCACCGGTGTCATCGGTCCGTACTGCACGGTCGAGCCGTTGGCGTTGAGCAGTGTGAACAACCGGGACAGATCGGGGTCGGCGTCGATCGCGCTCTGCGCGACCGCCGGGGTGGCGATGGCCTCGCCCGGCTCGGTCTCGACGTCGAGCAGCCGCATCGTCTCGTAGTCGTCGTGATCGGCGACCGCCATCGCCGCGAGCTCGTCGCGCGCGGTGCTCGAGGTGGGCGAGGTGCCGGGGCTGAAGGGCAGGTTGGCCGACCAGTGGCCACCCATGACGGGGTCGGCACCGGGCATGAACAGCGACACGGCCGGCGCCGACCCGGAAGCGGGCTTCCCGACCCCGGTGCTCGCCGCCAACGACGGGCTCCACCGCTCGGTGCCGCTGAACAGGGTCTCGGCGTCGGACACGTGGTACTTGCCGAGGAGGGCGCTCTGGGCCTGGATCTGCGCCTCGGGATAGCGCTGGTGCTCGACGAGCTCCGTCGGCATCGCGCTGATCGGCTCGACCAGCCCGGGGAAGATCTTGTCCCAGGCGTCGAGCACGGGATCGTTGGCGCCGGCCTCCGCCGTGCGGTACAGGTGCACCGTCCCGTCGTAGCCGTCGACCGTCGCCTTGATCGACCCGTGCAGGTAGTTGACGCCGCCGCCGGCGGCGACCGGGACGTTGCCGAGTCCGATGTACTGCGAGTACGGGTACGACGCCGACGTCGTGTAGCCGTCGAGGACCCACACCACGCGGTCGTTCAGGATGACGGGGTACGGGTCGTTGCCGAACGTCAGGAACGGGGCCAACGCCTGCAGCCGCTCGACCACGTCGCGGCGGTACAGCAGCTGGGAGTCCGACGTCAGCTCGGCAGAGAACAGCGGCTCGATCTCACCGGTGCTGAGGGAGAGCACGCCCCGCCGCCACAGCGATGAGAGCGGGATGCCGGTGTCAGCATCGAACTTGGCGCCGTCCTGCTCGACCCGCTTGGTGCCGACGATCGCGTACCAACCGGCGAGGTTCTCGCCGAAGTAGAGCTCGGACCGCTCGGGGGCCAGCGTCGTCGCGAGCGCGTCGACGTCCGGACGCCCGTCCGGGTCGGGCAGGTTCGCCGGCGCGGTGACGACGCCGTTGCCGTGGGTGTAGACGAGGTGCAGCTGCACCCAGCCCCGCTCAGGCAGATCGCCGCGGCTGGCGTTGCGGGGGGCGAGGAAGACCGGACGGTTCTCTCCCTCGATCCGGTAGCGGTCGAGATCGACGTCGGTGATCCTGGTCGCCGTCGTCCCGGCGAGCACCTGCAGCGCGTCGGGGAGTTGGGCGACGTCGAACAGCGGCACCCGTGACAGGTCGCCGGCGAGCGCGGCCGACGCGGTCTTGTCGCCGCCGAGGCCGTCGTCGAGCGGCGCCTGCGCCTGGTCGATGGCATCGAGGCGGAACGCGTCTCTCGTTGCCTCGAGGTTGTGCGTGAGGTACGGCAGCTCGCGAGCTGCCTCGGCGGGGGCGACGATGTAGCGCTGGACGAGCATCGGCGCGGCAACTCCGAGCACCAGCTGGAGGACGAGCCAGACCCCCATCGCGACCAGCGCCGGCCGCCACTTGCCGCGCCGGGCACCGTCGACGAGGAGGAAGCCGGTGACGAGGGCAACCCCGCCGAGGATCCACGCGGCCGGTACGAGGACGTGCAGCTCGGTGTAGCCGGCGCCGACGAACGAGCCGCCCGTGCTGGTGGTGAGGCCCGGTCGGCGGACGAAGACGTAGTCGAGTGCTTGGGCGGCGGCGAGGAAGGCGGCGATCAGGCCGAGGTGGGCGAGTGCCGCTCGCGATGACTTGCGACCGCCGATCGGTAGGCGCAAGCCGCCCGAGACGGCGTAGCAGAAGGCGGTGAGGAGCAGGGTGAGCAGCAGCAGCTGGCGGATCCAGCTGCTCAACGTGACCAGGAACGGGAGGTCGAACAGGTAGTAGCCGAGGTCGCCCCCGACCTCGGGCACCCGCTGGCCGACGTGTGATCCGTAGCGGAACAGGAGCCAGGATTGCCACTGACCGACCGCCGCCGCGCCGATGCGGATGGTGAGGAACGCGACGACGCCGATCAGGATCCAGCGGTGGGCCGGGCCCATCCGATCGCCGTAGCGGCGGGTGAGCGCGCCCAGCTCCGGACGCGGGATCGGTTGCTGGCGGAACGTGAGGGCGATCGAGCCACCCAGCACGAGCAAGGTCACGGCTCCGGCGGCGACCGCCAGGAGCAGCTTGGCGCCGACGATCGTCGACCAGACCGACGCGTCGGTGACCGAGTCGTACCACCACCGGTCGAGGATCAGCCCGGCGATGAACTGGAGCAGGTTGAACAACAGGTACAGACCGACGGCGACGCCGACGATGATCCACTGCCAGCGCGGTCGACGCTGCAGCCATCCGATGATCGGAAACGGCCGGGGGACCGTCTGCGCACGCACGGGCCGCGAGGCTACGGGGGCGCCGCCGCGTTGACGCGGCACCACCCTTCGCCAGGCGCCCAAGATCTGGGCGCGATCCTTCTCCCCGCCCGATCTGGGCGCGATCCTTCTCGGCAGTTGAAAAACGAACGCGCCCAGATCGTGAGGGCCGTCAGTCGAGCTGGATCTCGGGGGCGTTGACGCTGCCCGACATCCAGTCGACGGTGATCTCGTCGAGGGCGCCCGATTCGCGGAGGACCGAGAGGGCGAGGTTGGCGCAGGTGGCGAGGGGATTGTCCTTGGCGAAGACCAGACCCCAGGACTCGCCCTGGGTTCCCGGACTCGGCGGGAACTGACCGAACACCGTGGTGCCGGCGATCTCACGAGTGGAGATGTTCAGGGCGGTCGGGAGGTCGGCGACGATGGCGTCGATCCGCCGGCTGTCGAGCGCCTGCTTGGCCGCGGCGTTGTCGTCGTACACGAACGGCTTTGTGGTCGGGTGGAGGATGTCCTCGACGAACGCCAGGCTGGTCGTGCCGGCGGCGACACCGATCCTGAGGTCGCGGATCGCCGCCGCGTTGGCGGCGGTGGCGGCCGGCGAGTCCGCGTAGCCCAGGATCGCTTGGTTGGCCTCGTAGTAGGGCTCGCTGAACGTGACGACCTTCGACCGTTTGGGCGTGATCGAGTACTGCTGGATGTTGAAGTCGAAGTTCTTCGGCCCCGGCCGGATCCCCGCCGCGAACGTCGTGCGGACCCACTCCACATCGTCGTGGGAGAAGCCCATCTCGGCCGCGACGGCGTAGGCGACGGCGGCTTCGAAGCCCTCGCCACTCTGCGGGTCGTCGTCGATCACGTACGGCGGGAACGTCGGGTCGCCGGTCGCCACCGTGAGCCGGCCGTCGGTGAGGGTCTTGCCCGCGGCGCAGGTCGCCGGATCCGGTGCTGCGGGTCCGGTCGCCGCTGACCCATTGATCGGTTGGGGTCCGGCGCTGGTGGCGTCGGACTCGTCGTTCCCGCTGCAGCCGGCGACCAGCAGGCCGACAACGGCTAGCACGGCGTACGCCGTACGTCGCATGGATTTCGTCCTCTCCCGGTGCCCAGCCCTTACGCTGGGCGGCGTCGGCGACAGTACCGACGGCGTGTCCACCGACACCTGATCGTGCGTTGACAATGAGACACTAGACGTCTTAGTGTCTCACCATGTCCCCGGTGGAGAGGCGGGTGCTCGACGGCGCCAAGGCATGCTGCGAGCGCTGGGGATATGAGAAGGTCACCATCGACGACATCGCCGCCGCGGCGCGGGTGTCCCGGGCGACGATCTACCGGATGTTCCCGGGCGGCAAGGACGTGCTGTTCGAGGCGCTGCGCGTGCGCGAGCTGGAGGAGTTCTTCGCCCGCCTCTTGCAACGGGTCGAGGGGGCGAGCGACCTCGAGGACCTCCTCGTCCGGGCCGTCGTCGGTGCCACCGAGGAGCTGCGCGCCGACGACCACCTCGCCCTCATGCTCGCCTCCCAGCCCGGCCGGACACTGAGTCAGCTCACCGTCGAGGGGCTGCCTCGAATCATCCGCTTCGCCGCCGCGTTCCTCGCTCCGCTCGCCGACCCGTACCTCGATCGGGAGCAGGCGCGAGCGGTCGTCGACGTACTGGCCCGGCTGACGCTCTCCTACTTCCTCGCCCCGAGCGAGGCGGTCGACCTCGGCGACCCCGAGTCGGCGCGGTCCCTGATCGTCCCCATTCTCACCCCCTACCTCGAAGGAGCCCTCCGATGAGTGTGACCCACCGCGACAACGACGAAATCCTCGGGCGCACCGAGCTCGACGACATCGAGGCGATCCTCTCGATCAGCAACCAGGACCTCGACGAGGTCCAGCACGCGGTCAAGGACAACGCCGAAGCGATGTTCACGTGGGATTACTCCCTCGCTCGGCCGCAGCTGCGCAAGCTCTACGAGAAGGCCAAGACCGGTCAGTGGAACGCCACCACCGACCTGCCGTGGGACACCGAGGTCGACCTCGAGCAGGTCGTCACCAAGGACCAGGCCGCGTTCCAAGCCGGCCTCAGCCCGGACCACTACGTCGGCACGATCGTCGAGCACTGGGACGACAAGAAGTGGCTCGAGTTCGGCATCGACCAGCGCCGCTGGACGCTGTCGCAGTTCCTCCACGGCGAGCAGGGCGCGCTGTTGTGCACGGCCAAGATCACCGAGAGCGTGCCGTGGTACGACGCCAAGCTGTACGCGTCCACCCAGGTGATGGACGAGGCCCGTCACGTCGAGGTGTTCTCCCGCTACATCGAAGAGAAGCTCGGTGGGAGCTTCCAGATCAACGCCCACCTGCGGATGCTGCTCGACGACATCATCCAGGACAGCCGATGGGACATGACCTACCTCGGGATGCAGGTGATGGTCGAAGGGCTCGCGCTCGCCGCCTTCGGCTACATGCACCAGCTCACCGAGGAGCCGTTGCTCAAGCAGCTGCTGCGCTACGTGATGAGCGACGAGGCCCGCCACGTCGCGTTCGGCGTGCTGTCGCTGCGCGAGATCTACGGCGAGATGACCGACAGCGAGCTGAAGGAGCGCCAGGAGTTCGCCTACGAGGCGGCGGTGCGGATGCGCGACCGCTTCCTGTCCCAGGAGGTCTGGGAGCGCCACGGCGTGAACCCCCGTGACGTCGTGCCGCTCGTGCTCAGCGACCCCACGCGCGAGATGTTCCAGCAGCTGCTGTTCACCAAGATCGTGCCCAACTGCAAGAAGCTCGGGCTGCTCGACCGCAACGATTCGTGGCTCCGCCACCGCTTCGAGGAGATGGGCGTGATCCAGTTCGAGCACGCCGAGGACACGGGAGAGGAATACATCAAGTTCGAATTGGGAGAGGAGGTACCCGCCGCGTAATGGTTCTGAGCCTGCCGGGGATCGTTGAGCGATCCGAACTCACCTGAGAACGGGTCTTGATGGGCGACGCTTGGCAACCTGAGCAGTACGAGAAGTTCGCGGCCGAACGAGCACAACCGTTCTGGGATCTGCTCGACCTGGTCGAGCGGTCCAGGATCGCCCGGGCGGTCGATCTAGGGTGCGGAACGGGAGAGCTCACGGAGGCGGCAGCCACCCGGCTGGTCGTCGAGGACATGACCGGCATCGACGCCTCGCCGGCGATGCTGGAGCAGGCGAGGGGTAGGGCTCGTCCCGGACTTCGGTTCGTGGGCGGAGACATCGGGTCGTGGTCGTCGGGCGGCGACCACGACCTGATGAACCTGGTCCTGGCGAACGCCAGCCTCCACTGGGTGCCCGACCATCCGGCGGTCATGCAACGCTGGTGGGCGGCGATCGCGCCCGGCGGTCAACTCGCCGTGCAGATGCCGGCGAACGCCGACCACCCGTCCCACCTGGTTGCCGTCGAGGTCGGCGCCGCCGAGCCGTTCCGGTCGGCGCTCGGCGGGACCCCGCCTCCCGATCCGGTCGCGGCCAACGTCCTCGCTCCCGAGCGGTACGCGATCCTGCTCGATCGCCTGGGCGCCGCCCGCCAGCACGTGCGGCTGCAGGTCTACCCCCATGTGCTCGCCTCGTCCTCGGACGTGGTCGAGTGGGTGAAGGGCACGTCGCTGACCCGCTTCCTCAAGGCGCTCCCCGCCGAGCTGCACGAGCCGTTCATCAACGAGTACCGCCGCCGGCTGCTCGCCGTGATCGGTGACCACGCGCCGTACTTCTATCCGTTCAAACGGATCCTGTTCTGGGCCTCCAAGCCGTAGGCGGGCGCAGGAATTAGCCTGACCCCATGGCACGTTTTGGACGAGTTCTCACGGCGATGGTCACGCCGTTCACCGAAGACGGGTCGCTCGACGTCGATGGCGCGGCCGCGCTCGCCGGGTGGCTGGAGGAGCAGGGCAACGAGGGGCTTGTCATTGCCGGCACCACCGGCGAGTCGCCCACACTCACCGATGCCGAGAAGCTCACGCTGTGGGAGTGCGTCGCCGACGCGGTGACGATCCCGGTCATTGCCGGGTCGACCACCAACGACACCGCCCACTCGGTTCACCTGACCACCGAAGCTTCCAAGCTCGGCGTCGCCGGAGTGCTGGCGCTGTGCCCGTACTACAACCGGCCGTCGCAGGCGGGGATCGAGGGCCACCTTCGCGCCGTCGCCGAAACCACCGACCTGCCGGTCGTGATCTACGACATCCCGGTGCGCACCGGCCGCAAGATCTCGACCGCGCTGCTCGCCCGCCTCGCTCACGAGGTCGACAACATCGTCGGGCTCAAGGACGCCGCGGGGAACCCGGCCGAGACCGCCCGGCTCATCGCCACGGCTCCCGCCGGCTACGAGGTCTACAGCGGCGATGACGCCCTCACCCTGCCACTCCTCGCCATCGGCGCGGTCGGCGTGATCTCGGTGGCCACCCACTGGGTCACCCCAGACTTCGTCGAGCTGTTCGACGCGTGGGAGGCCGGTGACACGGCCCGCGCCCGCTCGATCAACGCCCGGATGCTGGAGAGCTTCGGCTTCGAGACCGGCGACGAGGCGCCGAACCCCGTCCCGTCCAAGGCGATGCTGCGCCACCTCGGTCAGCCGGCGGGGCACTGCCGGCCGCCCATGGGGGCTGACCCCGACTGGCTCGACACCCGCGCCGCGGAGGTCTACGCCAACCTCGTGGCCGCACGTGCCTGATCCGGTCCGCCTCGTCTTCTTGGGGGGACTGGGCGAGATCGGACGCAACTGCATGGCGGTCGAGGAGGGGGCCGGCGACGACCGCCGGATCCTGCTCATCGACTGCGGGCTGATGTT
>JBKOUV010000301.1:0-11078 GCA_046723555.1 Actinomycetota bacterium
CTCGCTGGTTCGCCGAGGGTCCCGGGCGCGGATGATGTCGATCGCGCCGTGTGACCCGGTCGCGTGCCCCGCCGCCGGGTGCGACCCCGTGGTGTGCACCGGCCGCGGCGTACCGTCCAACGACGTCCTGTTCGCCCGCTCTACCGAGGCCATCCCGGGCGGTGTCAACTCGTCGATCCGCGCCTTCGCCGCCGTCGGCGGCCGGCCCTACCTCGTCGCCCGGGCCGAGGGCCCCTTTGTGTACGACGTCGAGGGCCGTCGGTACGTGGATCTGGTGCAGAGCTACGGCGCGGTGATCCTGGGCCACGCCCATCCGGCGGTCACCCGAGCCCTCGCTACGGCCGCCGCCGACGGGACGTCCTACGGCGCGCCCACACCGCGCGAGATGAAGCTGGCCGAGGCGATCGGTGAACGGGTGCCGAGTTGCGAGCGGGTAAGGCTGATGAACTCGGGCACGGAGGCGACGAGCACGGCGGTGCGTCTCGCGCGGGGCTTCACGGGACGCGACCGCATCGTGTCGTTCCACGGCAACTTCCACGGAGCCACCGACGCCCTGCTGGCGGCCGGCGGCAGCGGCGTCGCCACGCTCGGCCTGCCGGGCACCGCCGGTGTGCCCGCCGGGGCGGTTGCCGAGACGCTCGTCGTTCCGTACAACCGGGTACCGCAGCTCACCGACGAGGTCGCCGCAGTCATCGTCGAGCCGGTCGCCGCCAACATGGGGGTGATCGCTCCACAGCCGGACTTTCTCGACGGCCTGCGCGCCGAGTGCGACCGGGTCGGTGCGTTGCTCATCTTCGACGAGGTGATCACCGGATTCCGGGTCGGCCCCGGTGGCGCCCAGGAGACCTACGGGGTCCGGCCCGACCTCACCACGTTCGGCAAGGTGATCGGCGGCGGGCTGCCGATCGGCGCCGTCGGCGGCCGGCAGGACGTGATGGAGACCCTGTCCCCACTCGGCCCCGTGTTCCACGCCGGCACCCTCGCCGGCAACCCGCTGGCGACCGCCGCCGGGCTGGCCGCGCTGGGCGAGCTCACGCCCGACGTCTACCGCGAGCTATCGGCGCGGGCGTGCCGCCTCGCCGACGTGCTGGCGGAGGCCGCCGCGAGCGCCGGCTTCGCCGCTCAGTTCCCCGTTGTCGGGACGCTCGTCGGAGTCGTCTGCGGCGACGGGCCTCCGCCCGTCGACTTCGACGGAGCTCGCCGCACCGACGAGAAGGCGTACGCCGCGCTGTTCCACGCCCTGTTGCACGAGGGGGTCGCCCTCGCCCCCGGCGCCTACGAGGCCGTCTTCCTCGGCCTCGCCCACGACGACGCGGTCATCGACCAAGTCGGCGAGGCAGCATCCCGCGCCGCCCGGACCGCGGCGAGCACGCTGGGCTGACCGGCCGGCAGCCACTCACGGCAGGTCGCCCACCGATACCCTGACGCGCGATGCGGCAGGTCCTCTCGTGGCGGTTCGTTGCGGCCCTCGGCGCGGTGGTCGGACTGGCCCTGCTCATCAGTGCCCTGTTCGTCGGGCGCGACACGGTGGCCCGGGTCGCCGAGCACCGGGGACCGACGAGCCGGCGCGCCGACGTGATCGCGATCGTGCTGGACGCCGACTCGGACGGCTTCGGCCTACGTGACGACGGAACGACCCGGGGTCGCCTCACGCTGCGCACCCACGAGCGCCGATCGTTGACGATCTTCCCGGGAACGCCCGGCACCAGCACCTGCGACGACGTCGAGAAGGCGGGCACGTGCGCCATCCTCGCCGAGACGCTGGGCGACACGGTCGTGTCGTTCGCCCTCGTCCCGTTGAGCCCAAACCTCCAGGTCGAGCTGCCCGCGATCGTCGAGCTCAGCGGCGGCTACGCCCAGCTGATCAACGGGTGGCAGGTGCCGTACGCGCCGGTGATCGACCGCAGCCGTTGCGACTCATCCGCCGAGTCGTTCTCCGAGTTCCTCCGCGTCGTCGGCCGGCACCACCGCTCGATCTACAGCTTCGGCCCCGCCGAGATCACCGCCGTGACCTGCTGACCCGCCGGCCGGGCCGAGTGCCCGAGCCTGGTACGACCGCTCGGCTCGGCCGAGGAAGTCGCGCAAGATCCGATTGAAGGTCGTGGCGTGCTCGACCATGAGCCCGTGAGCAGCGCCGCTGATCACCACCAGCTCGGCCGTGGGGATCAGGTCCGCCAGTTCCTCGCTGTCGCCCCGCGGAGTCAGGATGTCCTGGTTGCCGACCACCACGAGCGTGGGGACGGAGATCGCGGCGAGCTCGGGCGCCAGGCCCTCCTCGGCGGCGAGGATCGCGTCGACCTGGGCGGCGAAGCCGTGGACCGGGCCACCGAACGCCAGCGGGCCGAGCCAGCCGAGGGCAGGCATCAGGCGCCGGAACGACCGCGGCCCGATCACCCAGCGGGCGGCCTCACGCGTCATCGTGCCGACTCCGCGCGCGCTCGCCTGCTCGGCCCAGCTCGCCAGCAGGTCGCGGCGCCAGGGGTGGTTGCGGCAGGCGGTGCAGGCGAGGGTCAATGAACGGACGCGGTGCGGATGCGTGAGGGCGAGGAGCTGGGCGATCGCCCCGCCCATCGACGCGCCGACGACGTGGGCGGTGTCGAGCCCGGCGTGGTCGAGCACGGCCAGCGCGTCGTCCGCCATCTGGGCGAGCGAGTACGGCCCCGCGGGCTTGTCGCTCCGACCGACGCCCCGGTTGTCGAGCGCGTAGGCCCGGTGGGACCAGGCGAGGCCGAAGCGCTGGAGGTTCCAGAGGTGCTTGTCGGCGCCCAGGCCTTGGATGAACAGCACCGCCGGCGTTCCCGGCCGGCCGGTGACCTGGTAGTGGATCCGCGCGCCGTCGCCGGCGGTGGCGTACGGCATGGTCAGGGCGCTCCGTCGAGCGCGCCGGACCACCGCCGCGCGGCCGGGCGGATCTCGACTCGGGCGCTTCGGCTCCATGGCGACGTCGTGGTAACGGCGGGGAACACCCGCGTGCCCGTCTCGATCGCCGTGGCGACGAGCCGTTGACCGCCCGCGCCGACCACGACGAGCTCGCCGGCGCGCAGCGCCCCGCGGACCTCGTCGGCGCGGTCGAGGAGCCCGCCCAGCCGGCGCAGCAGTGGACCGAACGGCGCCACGTCAGGCCGGCCGACGAAGCGCACCGTTCGGCCGGTGGCGTCACCGAGGGCGAGTGCGGTGACGATCGGCGCCAGCGCATATCGGCGTCCGCGAACGACGATCAGCGCAGCCCGCCGCGAGGGAAGCCGGCCGGCGCCGTCGACGGCGACGTCCCACCGCAGGTGACCCAGACTCGCGGCGATCCGGACGAGGGCGGCGTCGCGGCCCCAGTCATCGACCCGCCACGATTCGGGCTCGGCCCGGCTCGGCACCGGCAAGCTGATCACCTTGGCGTCGTAGCTCGACTCGCTCATGCGCTCACGCCGCCGCGCTCCGAGGAGGGACGTGGATCACCGATCGCCACGCATAGAGCTTGTCCACCACCTCGGCGGTCGACGCCGCCGGCGTGAAGCCGAGCAGCTCGCTCATGCGCGAGTTGTCGGCGAGCCGCCCGCGATGGAACAGCTCGACGACGTGGTCCGGGACGGGCGCTCCGAGCAGTCCGCTGATGAACCGGGCGACGGTCCACTCGGGTCCGATCAGCGGGATCGGCAAGCGGCGGCCCCGTCGGGCGGCTTGGCAGGCCGTGATGGCGCCGCGGGCGACGACGTTCACCGGCTCGGCGAGACGCACGCGCGCCGCGGCGACGAACGCGGTCGCGACGTCGACGTCCTCGACCACCGCGAAGGGAGGATCGGCCAGGAGGCTGAACGGCACCACCGGCATCCGCAGCACTCGCCCGAGGGGGCTCGGCACGTGGGGCCCGAGCACGGTCCCCATCCGGATCGCCCCGACGGTGACACCGAGCGCGCGTCCGATCGAGTTCGCGCTCTCCTCCAGCGACACGAGCGTCCGGCCGTAGTCACACGTCGGCTCGACCGGGGCCGACTCGTCCGGGCGGCTGGGCGCGCCGCGCGCCCGTCCGTACACCTCGGTTCCGCTGCGCACGACGATCGCCTCCAGCGACCGACAGTCGGTGGCCGCGCCGAGAAAGCTCACCGCCGCTTCGTCGGTGAGCCGCCGAGCCGTCGCCGGATCGGCCCGACTGAACGGCTCCCAGACTGCGATGTGCAAGATCACGTGGGGGTCGAACGCCGTCACCAACTCGACGATGCGCTCCTGCTCGTTCGGCTCGACCAGGTGGAACGACGCCCGTTGGAGCCGCCGGCGGGGCGGGTCGGCGTCGACACCGGTCAACTCGTCGACCCATGGCTCGGCTTCGAGTAGGGACGCGACGCGGGAGCCCAGATCGCCCCCCATCCCGCTCACCAGCACGCGCCGACCAGTCATGGTCCGCCCCACCTTACCGACTGGTAACTAGCGCAGCCGGGGTGCGGTCAGGATCACGTTTCGGGCGAACGGGTCGAGCTGGCGTCCGGCGAGCCGTTCGGTCACGGTGATCGCCTGGGTGTCGTCGTCGATGAGGCCGGCCCAGCGGATGTAGCCACCCATCACGCCGACGATGCGGTCGCCGACCTCCTCGCCGTGGATCAGGACCTTGGTGCCGGCGCGGAGCAGTTCGTGGATCTCGCGGTACAGCGACCGCAGCCAGACTTCGAGTTCGTCGGCGTTGAACGGGCGGTGGCGGGCCGTCACCCCGAGCTCGTCGTAGTTGTGCAGGTTGTGCGGCGCTTGGATGATCGAGATCACGCACCCGAACCCGTTCTCGCGGATCCAGATGATCTCCTCCTGGCGACGGACCCGGCGATGGTTGTCGCCGTATCCGCCTGGCCGTTCGCAGATCGCCAGCTTGTCCTTGAGGATCCACGTGAAGTGACGGGGTGTGATGCCGAGCGCCCACCGGCCACGGAGCCGAGTCGCCATCAGCACCCCCCCGAAGAGCCCATACCTTCGACTGAGGCTAGCGGGGAAGCTGGGATGACACGGAGTCGCTGATGATGCCGTTCGACGCGGCGTCCGCCGGTGATCTCGCAGGCGACCCGGCGCCCAGCGGCGACGGCCAGCACCCGCTCGATCGTCGCCACGTCCGGCGGATAGCCCCCGGCGTTGAGCCAGCGGCGCACGGCCCGGCGGGCCAGGGCGACCGGCGCGGTGGCGAGTTGGCGGGCGTCGGCCGGGTCGATCGCCGCCGCGGCTGTCTCCAACCAGGCGAGGTCGTCGCCGACCGTGTCGGCGGTCCGGAGCAGCAGCGGGACGACGTCACGATCCGAGATGTCGGCCATCAACGGCAACAGTTCCGCGCGCACTCGGTTGCGGACGAAGCGGGAGTCGGCGTTGGAGGGGTCGACGACGGGGGTCAACCCCTGTTCGGCGCACAACCGTCGGGTCTCGTCGCGCCGGAGGGCGAACAGCGGGCGGGTCGGGCCGGGAGACATCGCGGCGAGGCCGTCGAGCCCGCTCCCGCGCAGCAGGTTGATCAGCACGGTCTCGGCCCGGTCGTCGGCGGTGTGGCCGGTCAGCGCCCCGGCGGGCAGTGCGGCCAGGCGGGCGGCCCGGGCCCGGGCCTCGAGGTTCGGGCCCGCTGCGACCTCGACCGACAGCAGCCGGAACTCGACGCCGAGCGCGGTCGCCAGCGCTTGCGCCTGGTCGGCTTCGGCCGCCGACTCGGGACGGAGACCGTGGTCGACGTGGAACGCCGTGACCTCGCATCCGGCGGCGGTGGCCAGCACGAGCAGGGCGGTCGAGTCGGCGCCGCCGGAGAACGCGCAGTCGACCTTCGTTCCTGGGGCCGGAAAGGAGCACCGAGCGAGCAGGCGGAGCAGGTCCCGAGCGCCGTCGCGACGCCCGGACATCATCATTCCTCGCGTTGGCGGCGATTGGGATAGCGCTGGGCGGTGACGCCTTTGAGATACCCGACGACCAGCATCAGGACGGTGAGCACGCCGACCACGGTGAGGACGACCCCGATCCACCAGTGCCAGATGTTGGCCGCGAGCATGGGGGTCAGCGTACTGGCGGCGCCTCTCCCGACGAACTCGCATCTACGTTGCGCGTCCTGGCGCGCCACCTGGATGCAGGAACGGGATCGTCAGCCTCAGCCGATCTGGCCGTCGCCGTCGAGATCGGCCTGGAGGCACTGCTCGATGCGGGCGAGCAGCTCGGGCGGCATCCGATCGCGGCGGCACTTCTCGGCGATCACGGCCTTCAACTCGGCCTGGAAGTCGAACGCCTGAAGGCAATCCGGGCAGCCGTCGAGGTGGCCGCGCAGCGTGGCCACGGCGTCGTCGGTCAACTCACCGTCGAGGAACGCCTCCATCTCTCGCAAAGTCTCGTTGCAATCAGCCGTCATCTGGGTTCTCCCGCTCCGTCCCGGTCCTGGTCCCGGCCAGACCCCGGGCGGTCGCGAAATCGAACAACGCCTTCTGCATCGCCTTTCTTCCACGATGTAGCCGCGACATCACGGTACCGATCGGAATGTCCAATATGTCGGCGATCTCCTTGTACGAGAACCCCTCGACGTCCGCCAGCAGCACCGGCAGCCGGAAGTTCTCGGGAAGGTCCTCGAGCGCCCGTTTCACCTCGTCATCGGTGAAGAGGTCGACGAGCTGGTCCTCGGCCGAGCGGTTGGCGAGGACGGCGTCGAGCGAGCCGAGACGGCGGTACAGGTAGAGGTCCTCGACGTCGGCGAGGTCGGCCTCCGCCGGCCGGCGTTGCCGGGCCCGGTAGATGTTGATGTACGTGTTGGTGAGGATGCGGAACAGCCAGGCCCGGAGGTTGGTGCCCTCGGTGAACCCTCCGTAGCCGCGGTACGCCCGGAGGTACGTCTCCTGCAGCAGGTCCTCGGCGTCGGCCTGGTTGCGGGTCATCCGCAGGGCCGCCGAGTAGAGCTGGGGGGCGTACTGCATCGCCTCGTCGGCGAAGGTCGCGCGGTCGGCCACGACGTGCGACCCTATCGAGGCTTGACCTCCTGTCCGGAGCCCCCTAGGGCTCGAGCCGGGAGCTCTCGGCGACGTACTTGTCGGCCGACTCGATGAATCGTTCGAGCAGATCGACGAGCCGCGTCCGTTCGCTGTCGCTGAACCGCGCCATGATCTCGGCGAGCATCGTCGCCCGCCGGTCGGCGACCGCGGCGTGCCGCTCCCGACCGGTCGCCGTGGGCGTCACGATCACGGCGCGGCGATCCCCGCTGGTGGACGGAAGCCGCCGCGCCAGCCCGGCCGCTTCCATTCGTTGGAGCGTGCGGGTGACGGTCGACGGATCGACGCGCAGCGCCGTGGCAAGCTCACTCATCCGGCAGCGGCCGCGCTGCACGAGCAGGTCGAGCACGTCCATGTGACCGGGTTCGACGGCGCCGGGCCCGACACCGAACACACGGTCGCGGAGGACGGCGGTCGTCGCGCCACGGCGCAAGTCCCTCCATGCCCGGCCCATCCGGGCGACCACGTCGTCGGGTGTCGCGGCCCCCTTTCCCACGAGTCGAGGCTACCGGCGGGAGGTCGCCGGACCGGGCTTCAGCTCACACCGACTTGACGCCGTCGACCACCAACGAGAAGGCGACCGCGATGCCCAGTGCCCCGACGAATCGGGTACCCACCGCCCACGCCCACCGGCGTCGTTTGCGAAGGGCCATCGCCAGCCAGGCCAGGACCAGCGCCAGCGCCGATGTTCCGGCGGCGACGAGCACGCCGTCGTCCGCCCCGGTTGCGATGGTGACCATCGCCAGCTGCGGCGTGATGAGCACCGGGATCAGCAGCGGCACGCCCAGCCGGCGCCAGGTGCCGGCGGGCGTGTCGACGTCGGTCGGTGACACCCCGACGACGAGCCAGCGCGCGCCGGCGAGTCCGAGGACCACTCCCGCGGCGATCCGGAACGTGGCTGCGCTGACGTCGAGCAGGTCGAGCAGGAACTCGCTCGCCGCCGCGCCGGCGAGCACGAGGCCCCACGTGAGCCCGACCGCGACCGCGGCCACGGATGCCCGCTCCCGCGGCCACAACAGCAGTGCGACCGCGGTCGGGTTCACCGCGGCGAACATCGCCAGGATCGACCGCACGGCCTACTGGCCCACCGGTCCGAGCAGCCCGGCGGCGGCGAGCAGCCCCGAGAGCGCATGCTGCTGGTCGTCCATGCGGGTGACGTCGTCGCGGAACCACGCCCCCTCGACGCGTTCGGGCGCCGGCCAGTCGGCGGCGTCGGACGCGTCCTCCTGGCGCTCCTCGAGGATCCCGCCCCCGCAGGCCAGCCGGTCGGCGAGGGGCTCGCGCAGGTCCTCCAGCTGTGGTTCTTCCGCGGCGACCCGGGAGAGGGAGCCCAGTCCCTCCACCCACACGCCGACGCCCCCGCCGCGCGCCCGAGGGTCGACGAAGGCGACCGGCCAGCTCCCCTTCTGCGACTCGGTGCGGACCAGCATCCCGAACCGCTCGGCGAGCGCCCGGGCGTAAGTGATGTGCTGCTCGTCGAGGCCGCTGGGAGCCAGCTCGGCCAGCGTGTAGGCGGCCCACTGGTCGGCCCACGGCCGGTAGGGAAGGTCCTCGATCTGGTCGCGCCGGGTGGCGAGGTAATCGAGGACTTCGCGCGCCGGCACGTCCCAGCCTTCAGTGGGGAAGAGATTGTGGAGGAGGGCGAACGCCCAGGCCGCCTCGCCGGTCGAATACCTCGACGTCTCGCCGGGGACCGGCATCCCGGTCGCCAGGTCGAAGGTCTGCAGCATCTGTCCCCCCGTCGTCATCTGTCCGACCATGAACCGTCCGAGCGCTTTCATCTCCTCGTCGTACCGCCCGTCTCCGGTCGCCTCGCGGCGCTGGGCGAGGGTCCCCGCCATCAGAGCACTGGCGCCGAGCCGCGCCGCGGTCGCACCCTGGTCGACGTACGCGAGACCTTGACCGGCGGGGACGACGTGGTCGAGCATCTCCGCCAGTCCCGCGTCGGCCGCGGCCATGAACTCGTCGTGGCCCTCCCGGGCGAGCTGGTAGAGCGACATCGTGACGCCGGCGTGGCGCACGATGTTGTAGGCCGCGCTCGCGGAGTTGTCGCGGCGGTCGTACTCGTACACGAAGATGCCGTCGTGCTCGCCGTCAGCGAGCCATCGACCCGCCGCGACCGCGGCCGCCTCCAACGCCGCCGGACCCGGCGACGGGCAGGACTCGGGGGCGAGGAAGCTGACCCGCAGCGCAGCGAAGGCGCCGGCCCACACGGCGACCGCCCCCAGCACCCGCGACCCGGCCTTCACGTCGCGGCGTTGGCGTGGCGCAGCCGGCGCAGCCCGGCCGGGATCAGCAACGGCGCGACGAACGGGAAGGTCACGGGGAGACGGCTGAGCAGGAGGCCGGTTCCGGTCCAGCCGCGGCGCGCGGTCCCGTCGCGGTCGATGACCGTGAGTGGCGGCGTTCCGGCGCCGGCGGGCTCGACCCGGAAGCGAGCGAGCCAGTCGCCCGCCCGCACGAGCGTGCCGATTGCCCGGACCGAGCTCGGATCCCCGCCGAGCAGGATCGTGCGGTCACGAGTCACCGGGGTGACCCAGATGACCAGGGCGGCGATCGCGGCGTAGCTGAACACCTGGACGTGGGCGCTGATCTCGATGGCGACGTGGAACAGGATGGCCATCCAGATCGCGGCGAGCCTGGTCCGGGCGAACCAGAGGCCGAGCCCGATGAACAGCTCGGTGCCCACGATCACGGGGCCGAGGATGAAGAAGAGCCAGCGCGAGGTCAGGATGTCGATGCTCCAGGCCGGCAGCGGGGTCGGATCGAGGACGTGCTGGTTGCGCACCACGCGGTCCCACGGCACGAGGCCGCCGACCCAGTCCGGGTCGAAGAGCTTGCTCGTGCCCGAGGCGAGGTAAACAAGGCTGATCTGACCGCGCAACAGCCACAGCGCCCACAGCGGGACGACGTCGGGGAGCACCGGTCGGCCGCGCCGGCGCCGGATCCACGCGTCGAGCGACAGCACTCGGCCGGCGGGGAGCAGGGCCACGCCGAACAGCACGATGGCGAGAAAGACGGTGTTGTGGTGGAAGTGCGTCTGGGTTACGAGCAGGTTGACCGCGACGACCGCGAACGCCGTCGCCGATGCCACCCGGGTGCCCAGACCGACGGTCATCAGCACCGCGGCCGCGGCGCCGACCCACAGCATCGCGAACCACACCCCGTCTGGGAGTTCCGGCCACCAGCGGACGAACGGCACCCAGAAGTGGTCGGTGTAGGACTGGCCGTCGAGCGCCTGGCGCAGGAACGGGCGGAGGTGGATGAGCGTGATCGGGCCGATGACGATCCGCAGCACGGCGACGGCGCGCACGCTGCCGTGTTGCTCGAGGGCGCGGTCGATACGGGACATGACGCGCGGCGGCGACTCGGCCGCGGCGTCCGTTCGCTCCGCGTCGATGGCCTCGCCGGTGATCACGGGCGCTCGCGCTCCACGCTGCGGAGGACCGTCACCGACGGGCCGCGGGTGTTGCGGTGATACGTGACCGTGGCCTCGAGGTACCGGGTCTCGTGGTCGGCGGGCGTGTGAGTGGCGACCCAGTCGAGGGCGTCGTCGAGGAACGCCAGCGTGGCGTCGACGCCGTAGGACGCGTGCCGGGTCCTGGTGAAGCCCTCGATCGCGGGCATCGCCACGAGGGTGTTCCACTGATAGCCGTCCCAACCCTGCTCGACCGGCAGCCGCTGGCCGTCCCACGTGACCCGCACGACGTCGGCGCTCCACGTGCTCGACTCGTTGAACGGCTGGAAGGCGAAGAACTTGTGGGGATCGCGGTAGCCGTTGATCGCCAGCGCGACCTGCAGGGCGAGCACCCCGACGACGAACCCCTTGATCAACCGCCGCCGCCAGCGCGGCCGCGCGCTCGTCGGGATGGACGGCTGCACCGGGCGATTGTCGCATCCCACGGGGGCTCCGCCCCCGTGAACCCCCGAAATTGCAGCGACCGCCGGTGGACGCCCGTCAACGAGAGTTTGTGTGCTGTTCGATTCTCGTTCGCATCGACGACAGCGGGCGGTCATCAAGCGGCGCCTACGGTCGATCCGCGGGTGGAGCATCGACCGACCGAAATCGGGGAGGACTCGTGACCATTAGTCGTCGTGAACTGC
>JBKOUV010000347.1:0-9734 GCA_046723555.1 Actinomycetota bacterium
GGGTCGAGCACGGTGACCCGCTGGCCGTGGCGCACCGCGGGCAGGGTGTTGGCGACCACCAGGTGGACGAGGTCGGGCGGGGTCGGGAAGTCGCCCCGCCGCTTCCGCGCCGCCTCGGCGGCTGGTTGCAGCGCGGCCACAAGCGCAGCGTAGGGTCCGCCTCGATGCACGAGGCGGCTTCGCGGTTCGTCACGATCGGGCGCGACGACTGGGCCGAACTCCGCGCCGCCACGCCGATGACCCTGCGCGAGGACGACCTGGAGAAGCTCCGCGGCATCAACGAGCGCATCGACCTCGACGAGGTCACGGCGATCTACCTGCCGCTCTCCCGGCTGCTCAACCTCTACGTCAGCGCGTCGCAGGACCTGGCCCGGGTGTCCTCGACGTTCCTCGGGACGATCGCCCCGCGGGTCCCGTACGTCATCGGGGTCGCCGGCAGCGTGGCCGTCGGCAAGAGCACGTTCGCCCGCATCCTCCAGGCCCTGCTCGCTCGCTGGCCGGACCATCCCCGCGTCGACCTGGTCACCACCGACGGCTTCCTCCACCCGAACAAGGTCCTCATCGAACGGGGACTGCTGCAGCGCAAGGGGTTCCCCGAGAGCTACGACACCCGGACGCTGCTCGCCTTCCTACGCGAGGTGAAGAGTGGCAACGCCGTCGTCCGCGCGCCGGTGTACAGCCACGTCGTCTATGACATCGTCCCGGGCGCCGAGATCGTCGTGCGCCGCCCCGACATCGTGATCCTCGAGGGCCTCAACGTGCTCCAGGTCGGGAACCCCGCTGGCGGCTCGGCCAGCGAGTTCGTCAGCGACTATTTCGACTTCTCGATCTACCTCGACGCCGAGGAGGCCGACATCAAGTCGTGGTACGTCGAGCGCTTCCTAACCCTCCGCAAGACCGTGTTCCAGGATCCGCAGAGCTACTTCCGGCACTTCGCCGACCTCTCCGAGGACGAGGCCGTTGACGTGGCCACCTCGATCTGGGACGAGATCAACGGCCGCAACCTCATCGAGAACATCGAGCCGACGCGGGAGCGGGCCTCACTCATCCTGCGCAAGGAAGCCGACCACCGCGTCTCCGAGGTCCGCCTCCACAAGCTCTAGCCCGACAGGTTGGTGTGGGCGACGAATCGCTCGGCGACGTCGCGGTCACCGAAGACCTGCACCGCGTCGAGCGGCGCCCGCCGCCACAGCACCATCAACAGGTCGTGGGCGTCGCCCCGCAACGCCGCGTCGCCCTTGCTGTGCTCCCGCGCCACGTTCCAGGTGCCGTCGTCGTCCATCGTCACCGTCCACTCGCCGGCGGTGTCCCCGCAGTGCAGGTGGACGCTCGCGCCGATGGGCTCGGCGTCCTTCGCCGTCCAGCGCAGGAAGTGGGTCAGGAACTCGTCGACACCGTCACCGGCGAGCTCCGGGTCGATGCGATGGTCGCGGCCGGCCGCCCGCTCGGCGTCGACCCGGTGCACCGCCGTCTCGTGGGCCATCCGCCGGATCACGAAGCCGGCGTTGTGCGGCTCCGACCACGTCCACACCTCCGTCGACGGATCGGTCCTCGACAGGATGTCGTCGAGCCGGATGGCCGACCGCTCGGCGAAGGCGAACACGCCGTCGTCGGAATCCGGACGCTCCGGCTCGACGTAGACGTCGGGCCCGGCGAGGCGATCGGCCACGATGCTCGACCAGAACCAGTGGACCTCCCCGATGTGCCAGACCAGGTCCACGGGCGTCCAGTCCGGACAACCCGCGATCGTCGCCGCGGGGTCGGCGGCACGGGCCGCCGCGAGCAGGGCCGCCGAGTCGCGGCGCAGGGCTTCGAGGTGCTCGAACGCGTCCATCACGCGAGTGTTCCATTCACCGCAGGCGGGCGGGAAGGGCCTTGATCGACGCCAGCTCGTCGACGTCCTCGTCGTGGTCGACGTGCTCGTGCTCCCACAGCAGCGGATACGGGATGTGCACGGCGTGTCCGCCGAGGGAGAGCACCGGCAGGATGTCGCTGCGCACGGAGTTGCCGACCATGCAGAACCGCGGCGGCGCGACGTCCAGCCGGGCCAGGATGCGGGCGTAGGTGTCGGCGTCCTTCTCCAGCACCACCTCGACGAGCTCGAAGTGGTGGGCGAGGCCGGAGGTCGTGATCTTGCGGGTCTGGTGGACAAGGTCGCCCTTGGTGATCAGTACCAGCCGGTGGTCACGGCCCACATCGGCGAGGACCTCGGGCACGTCCGGGAGGAGCCGCACCGGTTCGGTCAGCATGTCCATGCCGGCCTCGACCACCTCGCCGATGACCGCCGCCGGCACCCGGCCGTCCGACATCGTGACCGCCGCCTGCACCATCGACAGGGTGAACGCCTTGACGCCGTAGCCGGCGGTCGGGATGTGGGCGAGCTCGGTGGCACGCAGCGCGGCGGCGACGTCGATCCCCGCGTCGACGTACGGCTGCACGAGCTCGATGAACCGGGCCTCGACGGCGTGGAAGGAGTCCTCGCTGTGCCAGAGGGTGTCGTCGGCGTCGAATCCGATCACGTCGAACCGGGGCATGCGCCGCAGTCTGGCAGCGCGATCGACGCCCGCCTCAGCGGTGGATCGCGTTCAGGTAGTTGTAGACGGTGATCCGGCTGACGCCGAGGGCGTCGGCGACGTCCTCGACTGCTCGCCGCAGGATGAACGCGCCGCGCTGGTCGAGCAGCCGCACCGCCCGCTGCTTGTCCTCCCGGCTGAGGGACCGCAGCCGGCCGCCGAGGTCGGCCTCGACGGCATCGATGAGCCGGTCGAGTGCTCCGTGCAGCGGCGGCAGCCGGACGGCGGCGACCACCTCGCCGTCCCAGACCAGCGGGACGTCGCTGGCCTCCTGCTCGTCAGCGGCGACGAGGGTGGCGCCGACCGCGTCGACCACCGGCTGCACGGCCCGGACCAGCGGATGCTCGTTCACTCCGCACCCGCCCCGCTGCTGACGTTCAGCGTCAGGTGGGTCGCCCCGTTGGCGAACGCGGCACGGGTGATCGCCGCCACGACCTCGGGCATCGACTCGGCGTCGACCCGCCCGGTGGTGCCGAACGGGCCGAACTCGACTTCTGCGCCCGCCTCCTTTGCCGCGTCCACCGCCGCCAGGACGTGGGGGCCCGGGTGGCCGTCGACGAACGGCTCGACGATGAACTCGACCACGTGCTGCACCACGGACGGCGATCGTAAGGGAAGGTGATTCAGGACACGCCCATCGCTTGGGCCAGCGCGGCCGCCCGGCTCTGGCACTCGGTCCCGGCGGCTTGGAACGCCTCCTTGAGGTTGCTCAGCGCCTGAGCGAACGAGCTGTGCCAGTCGTGCTCGAACCGCTGCCGGGCCGGGCCCTCCCACGTCGTGCTCCCGAGCGCCCCGGTGACCGTGCTCGTCAGCGTGTCGATGACCTCCATCTGCGACTTCAACTTGGCCCCGAGGCTGTGCAACTGCTCGGTGTCGGCACCCATCCTCATCGTCTGCTCCCTTGCGGTTCCCGGCGCGCGGGCCGGCTGCCCACCCTGGGGGTCGCCACGATCGGGAAAGGGAAATTGCTACGACAGCGCGATCAGCGCGGTGAGGATGTCGGTGGCTCGGCTGAGCGTGTCGACGGCGACGGCATCGGTACTGGTGATTGTGGCGAGCCGCTCTGTGGACGGCCCGAACAGCACCGCGGGTACGCCGCGCCGATGGGCCGCCCCGGCATCGAACGTCCACGTCGGTGTGAACGTCTCCAACCCCATGCCCACCCGCGCCGCGGCAGCCCGGAACCGGGCGACGAGGGGGCTGTCCGGCTCGACCGCGGCGGGCAGCATCACCGGGCCGACGTCGACGGAGACGGCGGGATCGGCGATGGCCGTGACGAGCCGATCACAGACCTCTTCGACGTCGTCGCCGGTGAGGAACCGGCAGTCGAGCACGAGCTCGCAGACGGCCGGCATGGTGTGCGGCGCGATCGGCCCGCACGTCAAGCGATACGGGGTGATGCTCCGGCCCTCGCGCTGCGCCGACCAGCTCGCCGCCACGTCGTGGACGGCCCGTTCGGCGGCGCAGATCGCCGAGATCGGGTTCGCCCGTCCGGCGGCTGCGCTGGAGTGCATCGGCTGACCGCGCGTCGTCACGCGCAGATCGGCCCGCCCACGGTGACCGAGGGCGAGCCGGTTCTCCGTGCCGACGAGGAGCACCGCGGCCGCCGGCAGGCGTTCGAGCTCGTCGAACATCACCGTCGACGACTCGTTGGTGGACGAGCCCTCGGTGCTCACGGCGACGATGACCCGACCGGCGAGTGGGACCCCATCCCGCGCCGACCGGTGCAGCGCCGCGATCAGCGCGGCGAACGGGGCCTTGCCCTCGTTCGCCCCTTGGCCGACCCACTCGGTGACGCCACCGTGGTCTTGTCGTCGGGCGCGCCGTGGCTCGTCGGTGTCGTTGCCGTGGTGGGTCGCCGGGTAGGCGACGAACAGGGTCTCGCTCCCGCTGATCGGGCCGAAGGTCGCGACGAGGTTCCCTGCCGAGTCGGTCCGGGTCGTCGCCCCGATCACCTCCAACATCGGGCGGGCGACCGTCTCGGCGAAGGTGGCGAGCCGAGGATCGTCCGCGGGCACGCGATGTTCCCCGGCCCGCACAGCCGTGTCGCACGAGACGGCGCGCTCGAACACGTCCCACAGCTCCGCCAGCGGGTCGGTGTCCTGACTCATCCGCCCCGCAGCGCCGGGATCACGGTGGCGCCGAACGTCGCCAGCAGCGAGTCCGGGAGGGTGTACGAGCCCGGGTGGCGGACGTAGAAGCTCGTCGCCCCGGCGGCGATCGCGCGGCGGAACCGCACCGTCACCTCCTCGGCCGGCCCGACCACGCAGTACGCGTCGGCGTAGCGCGTCGCCATCTCGTCGGTGACCCACTCGGCGGCGGCGTCGGCCGCCTCGTCCCAGTCCTCGGCGTGGGACATGTCGGGATAGATCCCACCGACCACCGCCGGTGGGTCGATGTCGATGCCGATGGCCCGCAGCGTCTCGCGCCCGCCCGTCTGGTGCGTGGCGACGACGTACGGCTTGACGACGTGGACCGCCTCGTGGCGATCGTCCGTCACGTGGCAGATGGTGCCGACACAGACGTCCACGTCGCGGCCGGCGCGGCCACGGTCGATCGTCGCCCGGCTCGCCGCGATCAGCTCCGGCTGGAACCCGGTCAGCATCAGCACCCCGTCGCACGTGCGCGCGGCCAACTCGAGCATCCGCGGTCCGTTGGCGGCGAGATAGATCGGCACCGGTTCGGGTGGCGTGGCGTGCAGGCGCATGGTCCGGCCGTCGAAGTCGAGCTCGTCACCGTCCAGCAGTCGGCGCAGCTCGGCGAGCCGGCGCTCCATCACTGCGACCCGTGTGGGCCGCAGCCCGAGCGTCTTGATCGCGCTGTCGCCCGAACCGACGCCGACGATCGCCCGTCCCGGCGCCAGCTCCCCCAGCGTGGCCGCGGCTGCCGCGGTGACCGAGACGTGGCGGGTCTCGAAGTTCGTCACGCAGGTGCCGAGCGTGATCGTCGACGTCTGGGTGGCGGCCAGCCCGAGGCACGTCCACACGTCGCGCCAGAGGAACTGGGAGTCCGGCAGCCAGGCGACGTCGAAGCCCGCCCGCTCGGTCGCCGCGACGGTCGAGGCCACGTCCGCCGCCGGGGCGCACGGCGGGATCCGCAGCCCGAAGCGGATCGCACCGGCACCGACCATGGTTCCCGAGCGTAGGAGACCAGTCTCCAGGCCGGGCCTACGATGACCTCGATGACGACCGACACCACGCTCGACACAGGAACCCTGCGCGACCAGGCCAAGGAGCAGCAGGCGCCGGCGGTGGAGCTGCGCCGCACCCTGCACCGCTGGCCGGAAGTGGGCAACGAGTTGCCGGTCACGCGGGAGCAGGTGCTGGGCGCGCTGGAGGGGCTTCCCCTCGACATCACCACCCACGAGACGACCAGCGGCATCGCCGCCCTGCTCACCGGCGCCCGGCCGGGTCCGACGATCCTGTTGCGCGGCGACATGGACGCGCTCCCGATGCCGGAGGCCACCGGGCTCGACTTCTCCTCCAAGGTCGACGGGGCGATGCACGCGTGCGGCCACGACACCCACACGGCGATGCTGGTCGGCGCGGCGCGGCTACTCGCCGAGCGCCGCGACGAGTTGAGCGGCCGGGTGCTGTTCATGTTCCAGCCCGGCGAGGAGGGTCACCACGGGGCCCGCTTCATGCTCGACGAGGGTCTCCTCGACGTGCCACCGCTGGCCGACGGCACGCCGTCCCCGGTCACCGGCGCGTTCGCCATCCACATCACGTCGACCCTGCCGTCGGGGTGGATGGGCAGCCGGGGCGGCCCGCTGCTCGCCTCCGCCGACAAGCTCCTCGTCACCGTCACCGGCAAGGGCGGCCACGCCAGCGAGCCGTACCGCGCCCTCGACCCGATCCCCGTGGCGTGTGAGATCGTGCAGGCGCTGCAGACGATGGTCACGCGGAGCATCGACGTCTTCGACCCGTCGGTGGTCACCGTGGGGCGGATCACCGCCGGCACGACGAACAACGTGATCCCGGAGACCGCCGAGATCGAAGGGACGATCCGGGCGGTCAGCGAGTCGACGCGCAGCCTGGTGCACGACGGGATCCGCCGCGTCGTCGATGGCGTGGCCGCCGCCCACGGTTGCGCAGTCGACTTCCAGATCGAGCCCGGCTATCCGGTCACCGTCAACGACGCCGGGTTCGCCGAGACGTCCCTCGGCATCGCCGAGCAGGTCGTCGGCGCCGACCGGGTCATCCGCCAACCCCATCCGATCATGGGCGCGGAAGACTGGAGCTACGTGCTCCAACGGGTGCCCGGGGCGATGGTGTTCCTCGGCGGCACGCATCCCGACCGCGACGCATCCAAAGCCCCGCCGAACCACTCGAACCGGGTGGTGTTCGACGAAGCGGCGATGGTGAACGGCATCGCCACCTACGCGGCCGTCGCCCTCCACCACCTCGCCGCCACCTGACCCACCCGAGCATCCCGTTCAGGGGCGAAGCCGGCTCAGCCGCAGGGTCACCAGCTCGAACGGACGCAGGGTGAGGGCGACGATGCCGTCGCTGACCTCGAACCCGTCGCCGGGCTCCTCGAGCAGGTTGCACCGGGACGCCGCGGTGATCCGCCGGTCGGCGCGCACGCTCACCGGGGTGCGGTCGCCGCACGCCTCGTGGAACCGCATGATCAGGTCGCCGGAGCCATCGTCCGCCGGCTTGACCGCGTCGACCTCCACGCCGGAGCCGGTGAGGTGGACCGGCGGGGTCGCGAAGTGCGCCGCCTGCCCGCCCTCGAACACCCGCGGCGGAAGGTTGAGCGCCTCGGCCTCGGCGACGACGTCCGCCAACCCCGGTCCATGGGGGAACAGGCTCACCGTCACCTCGTGGTGGCCGCGGTCCGCACCAGGGTCGGGGTACTTCGCCGCCCGGGCCAGGCTCACCCGCACGACGCCTTCGAACAGGCAGTGCCCGTAGCGCCCGTCGTTGAGCACGGCGACGCCGAAGCTGGGCTCGGCGACGTCGACGTAGCGATGGGCGCACACCTCGAACTTGGCGGCGTCCCACGACGTCGACCGGTGGGTCGGGCGCCGCACGGCACCGAACTGCACGCCGCACGTCGCGGTCTCGGCGACGACGTCGAGCGGGAAGGCGAGCGACAGCAGGTGTTCGTCGTGGTGCCAGTCGAGCTCGACGTGGACGTCGAGGCGCGGCGACCCCGCCCGCAGCGTGTAGGTGAGCACGGCCGACGACGGCCCGAAGCGCCGCTCGACCCGCACCATCCCCACGAGCGGGCCGGCGGCCGCGACGTCAACGGACGTGGCCTCGGTGATCGCGACGGCGTGGTCCCGGACCCACGGCTCGAGGTCCCACGCGTCGTACTGGACCGGTCGGTCGACGGCCAGCTCGAGCGTCGCCCCGGCCCTCCCGGGTGGGAGCAGCTCCCGGGCCCGGGCGACGTCGATGATCGAGTGCAGGCGCCCGTCGAGATCCCAGCTCACGGCGAGCCGGCCGTTGGCCATCGAGCGGTCGGTGACCACCACCCGCTCGTCGGTCGGCAGGGCCGCGGCCGGCGCGATCCCGAGCCCCGGGACCCGGGCGCGGAATGCCCGGCGGCCGTCCAGCAGGGTCTGCACCGGACCGTCGCCGACCGGATCGACGGCGGCGACGACGACCTCCTCCCGCGCGTGCGTCGACACGCTGGCCAGCACCGGCCCCGCCGGTGCCAGGTCACGGAGGCGGGTGAGGATCCGCCATTCGAGGTCGTCGCCGATGCGCCCGAACGCCGCCTCGGCGTCGGCGTGGACCCAGGCGATCGACGACCCGGGGAGGACGTCGTGGAACTGGTTGGTGAGGACCTCCCGCCACAGCGCGTCGAGCTCGTGCGGGTCGGCGTCGCCGGCGTAGCTCATCCACAGCTCGGCCTCGCGCAGCAGCCGCTCGCAGCGGCGGTTGCCGAGCTTGGTGCGCAGCTGACTGGTGAGCGTGCCGCGATGGGTCTCGAGGTACAGCTCGCCGCGCCACGTCGGGACCGGGGCGCCGCGCGCCGCTTCGGCCTCGACCTCGGCGAAGAACTGGGCTGCCGTGCCCAGCTCGACCCGCGGCAGCCCGTCGAGGTCGGCCATCCGCCGGGCCAGGCCGAGCATCTCCCTCGTCGGGCCACCACCGCCGTCGCCGTACCCGTAGGGCAGCAGCGACCACCCGCTCCAGCCGTGGTCGCGGAAGTTGGCCGTGGCCGCGACAAGCTCGCCCGGGGTCATCTCGGCGTTGTACGTGTCGACCGGTGGGAAGTGGGTGAGCACCCGCGACCCGTCGATCCCTTCCCACCAGAACGTGTGGTGCGGGAAGCGGTTGGTGCGGTTCCACGAGAGCTTCTGGGTCACGAAGCGGCGGATCCCGGCGGCGGCGAACAGCTGCGGGAGCCCGCCCGGATAACCGAAGACGTCGGGGATCCACACCTCCGTGCACCGCACGCCGAAGCGCTCCTCGAACCAGCGCTGCCCGTGGACGAACTGACGCACGAGGCTCTCGCCGGCGGGCAGGTTCGCGTCCGCCTCCACCCACATCCCGCCGACCGGCACCCAGTGGCCGGCGGCGACCTTCTCGGCGATGCGGGCGAACAGCTTCGGCTCGTGCTCCTCGACCCACGCGTAGTGCTGCGCCGAGGAGGCGGAGAAGCGGTAGTCGGGGTCCACGTCCATCAGCGCCGCCGCCGAGGCGAACGTGCGGACGACCTTGCGCACGGTCTCCCGCATCGGCCAGAGCCAGGCGGTGTCGATGTGGGCGTGGCCGGTGGCGACGACGCGGTGGGTGCCGGGCGCCGCAGTCGTGGCCAGCGCCGGGCGGAGCACGCTCCGGGCGGCGGCGGCGCCGGCGGACGAGGCGACGGTGTCGAGCGCCCGCTCGATCGTCCGCAGCAGGCGGGCCCTCCGGGGGTCGGTGAGCGCGAGCGCCCGCATCAACCCGTCGAGGACCTCGAGGTCGAGCAGCAGCGCCTCGGCCTCGGGGTCGACCAACACGAGCTCGGCCCGGTCCAAGCGGTAGAGCAGTCGGTCACCGGCGGTCTCGGGCGAGCCCATCGTCGACGGACGGAACTGGGGGAACGTCGGGTTCGACGCCGCCTCGACGACCACGGTGACCGGGCCGGGCTCGTCCGCGACCGGCACCGCCGTGCGGCGCGGATGGATCCCCTGCACGGGCTGCCCCTCGGCGTCCCGGACGA
>JBKOUV010000134.1:0-8627 GCA_046723555.1 Actinomycetota bacterium
GCCTCGTCGAGCTGCTCAACCGGACTGGACATACAACCAGCCTATCAAACATATGTTCCCCAAACAAGTGGTTCTTCAGGTATTTCTCGCCGGATTGGTGGCTGTGCGCCCGCCTGCTGCTCCCGCCGACCCCTCACGGATGGAGGATGCCCGGACGACCTCGCCAGTCCTGTGGGGGCCGACGCCCGATCAGCGCACGGCCTGAAGGCCGGCGTTCACAATCAGCCCGGCGAGGAGCTGGTCGACGGCGGGATGGGCGAGGGCAGCCAGCAGCTCCACCGCCGCTGCCCGCACCTGGCCGATCAGCTCGTCGCCCGGCGAGCTCACGGCTCGCGCGGCAAGCGCTGCGACAACTGCTGGCCAACCACAACCATGCACGCTCCCTCATCGGCCGGGTTGGCCTCACAGTAGCCGTGTCCGGTCGGGCCGACCACGCTCTGTGGTCAGCCCGACCGGTCGATGAGTTTGCGGCTCAGGCCTTGGGTGGCGGGAGCATGTGCTGGCCGGGGGCGGCCTCCCCTTCTCCGACGAGCGCGTAGAGCATCGCGTGGGCCACCTCGGACCCACCGCTGCTCACGCGCAGGACGGCCTGCTTGTGGCCGTCGGCTGCCTGCTTCGTCCCGGTGGCGGAGAGCGCGACCGTCTGCGACGCACCGGAAGCAAGCGTGAACGACGTCGCGGACGTCGCGAACGTCACGCCGTCGTTGGCGCTGTCGGCCACGGCGACCGAGTAGGTCCGCGAGGTGGAGCCGAGGTTGGTGACGACGATCGAGCCGGACCGCTTGCCACCCGATCCGCTGCTGAGGGCACCGAACGACTTGCTCACCGGGTCGAGTCCGGCGACGGCGTGAACGGCCGCGTTCACGTCGAGGAGCCCGGCGCCGACGATCTGGGCGTCGTTGGTGAGCTCACCCGTTTCCGGGTGGCGCAGAACTCCCTGCTGCGCGGTGTTGACCACCGCCGACCGGACTTGGGCGGCGCTCCACGAGGGATGGGCGCCGCGGACGACCGCCGCCGCACCGGAGAGGTGAGGCGTGGCCATCGACGTCCCGCCGAGGAAGCTCCAGCACGGCGGCGTGGCGCACGTGTGGGACGGGAACGAGCTGACCACGTCGGCACCGGGCGCCACGACGTCCGGCTTGATCAACAGGTCGCCGTGCGTCGGACCCTGACTGCTGAATCCGGCCATCCGGTTGCTGTCCTCGGGGGAAGTCACGTACTGGCCGAGCGCCCGCAGGATGGCCTGCTCGCCGTCGTGGTCGTCGACGATCGCGCCGTCCTCCAGGCTGATCATCACACCCGGGATCGTCGGCCGGTCCTCGAGACCGTTGTGCGACATCACGAACGGTGCCCCCGGCTCCCGGTTCACCATGATCACGCCGACGGCGCCGGCGTTCTGGGCGTTGCGCATCTTCACGGTGAAGTCGCACGCGCCACGGCCGAGCAGGGCGATCGTGCCGGTCAGGTCGGGGAGCGCGGGCGAGTCGTCGCAGGCCAGGTTGAGGTTGTGCGGGAAGCCGCTGTTGGGGTCGGCGACAACGGCCAGCGGGGCCGCCACGTCTTCGGTCAGCTCGCCGAAGTCACCGACCACGGCCTCGTAGTCCGTGCCGGCGACGGTGACGAGGTTGATGATGCTGTGACCCACCGTGCTGGCGCCGGCGGTGAGGGCCCGGGGGGCCGCCCCGGGGTAGTGGACGGTGAAGTATCCCGGTCCTTCGTTGCCGGCCGCCACGGCGACCACCATGTTCGCTCGATCGAGGTTGTCGATGGCGTTGTCGAGCAGGAATGCGCCGCCACCGTCGTTGCGCGCTCCGCCGAGGCTCATGTTGGCGATCTGAAAGCCGTCGGTGTAGGCGTCCTCGAGGGCTTCGAGGATGTCCTCGGAGCGGGCCGACCCGGTGTCGCCCGGGAAGACGTTGTAGTTCCCGAGGATCGCCCGCGGCGCCACACCCGACGGGTCGTACGGGATCTCGACGCCGTCGATGACCGCCGGTGTGTGGGCGTTGCACGCGATCGTCCCCGCCACGTGGGTGCCGTGAGACTCGACGGCGCTGGCGTCGAAGTCCTGCTTGTCGACCTTGTTGCCGTAGACGCGGGCGACGATGACCTTGTTGTTCGTCAGGTCGGGGTCGCCGATCTGAGGTCGCGCCACGTAGCCGGCGTCGGCGAAGCACGGATGGGTGACGTCGATGCCGCTGTCGATCACCGCGACCTTCACCCCGGCACCGGCGTTCGCGGCCCCACCGACCGCGGTCCAGGCCTCGTTGGCGTGGACGAGGGACAGATCAGGATCCTCGTGCGCCTCGGTGGTGTACACACTCTGCAGCGCAGCGTTCCGCACCATCGGAGCCGAGCGCAGGGTTGCCAACGACGTGCCGTTGAGCTCGACCGACACCGAGTGCAGGGCGATGTCGGTCGCGTCGGTGATCTTGGCGTTCGGCGCGTGCACGCGCAGCCAGGCCCGGAAGTCGGCGCGGATCGTGGCGAGCTGGGCCCGCTGGTTCTTCACCGCCGTGCTGGCGAAGTTGATGCGGGCGCCGCGGGCCGGCTTGGTACTGGGCGCGACCGACAGCGGCTGTCCGGCCAGCTGAACGATGGCCGAGGTGCGATCCACCGAGGTCGGGGCCGCGGGCCGGGGCGCCGCCGGACGTGGGCTGGCCGAGATGGTGCCCGCCGACGCGGGCACGGCCACGGCCGTCGCCACGCCCGCGGCGGCGAGCAGCGCTACGAACGAACGTTTCAAAACAGGAACCCCCTTGTCACAGGCGTCGTTGCCGGCGGGGGACGATAGCGGTGCGACGACCGTCACAGCAGGCGCGGCCGACCATTCACCCCTAAGGGTGTCCGGCGTTCACCGTCATGAGCCGGGAACGGACGCCCGGACGCACACCGCAGGCGGGTCGAGGTCGAGCGTGGCCGACGTGATCTCGGTGTATCCCGCCGTGTCGAGCAGGCCGGCGAGCTCGGCGCCCGCGGACCGGGTGGTCGCCGCGGTCGCGCCCGGGCAGCGCGGCTGGCTGACCAGGGCGACCCGGCCGCCAGGGCGCATCAGCTCGCGCAGCGCGGCGAGGCGCCGGTCGGGCTGATCCCAGAACCCGACGTTGTTGACGGCCAGGGCGGCGTCGAACGGCTTGGCGAGTGGGCCACGGTCAACCGCCGTCGGCGGGTGCGCACCGTCGACCGGAAGCAGCTCCTCGACAGTGACACAGACCAGCTCGACCCGGCCGGCCGTCACGCCGGCGGCGTTGCGCCGGCGGGCCTGGCGGATCATCACGGGCGACTGGTCGACACCGACGGCGACACCCCGAACGACACGGTCAGCGATCGCGGCGAGCGCGATGCCGGGACCGCAGCCGAGCTCGAGCACCCGGTCGTCGGGCGCGAGTTCGAGCAGCCCGACGGCCCACCGATTCCTGGCCACGTTGGAGTGGCGGTGGCTCATGATCCAGCCGGCCAGGTGCCCGCCGAGCCCGGTCGGGTTCTGGAACCGGGCGATCGCGGTGCGTTGGAGTCGCTGCTTCACGTTCATCCGTCGAGTGCACACCCTCCAGTACGCTCGAGGTCAAGTGTCTGAGGCGTTGCTGTCGATCGGTGAGCTGGCCGCGCGCACCGGTGTCGCGGTCACCGCCCTGCGCTACTACGACGAGCTCGGGCTCGTCCGCCCGCAACAACGGGCAAGTGGGCAGCGCCGCTACGCCGAGTCAGCGGCGCGCGCCGTCGGGATCGTGCTGTTCCTGCGCGACGTCGGCTTCTCGCTGGGTGAGATCGGCGCGCTGATGGCAGTTCGGCCGCGGACGGGCTCCTGGGCGGAGCTCATCGACCGCAAGCTCGACGCCCTGGCCGAACAGGAGCATCGCCTCGTCGTTGCCCGCACCGCGCTCGAGCATGCGCGCAATTGTCCGGCCGAGGATCCGTCACGCTGCCCCCGCTTCTGGGCGATCATCGACGCCCGCTTGGGCGGCGAGTCGCTCGAGGCCAGCCACGCCCACGTCCACTGACCGGCAGCCCGCTGCGTTTGTGTCACCGCTTTCGCCGGCAACCGGCAGCGTCGGTGACACAAACCGACGGACGGTCCGGGCGGGAGAGTGCTCGGTAGCGTGTCGCCGAGGGGCGAGGGACGAGTGTCGGGAGGCACGGATGGCTGATCGGGTCACGATCGGAACGCTGGAAGAGCTGCGCAACGCGGGCTGCCTCAGGGGCAAGGCCGGGACCCAACCGATCTGCGTCTTCTGGTGCGAGGGGGCGCCGTTCGCGCTCGACGATCGATGCCCGCACATGGGCTTCCCCCTGCATCGCGGAACGGTCGAGAGCGGGCTGCTGACCTGTCACTGGCACCATGCCCGCTTCGACGTGAGCTCGGGGGGGACGCTCGATCCCTGGGCGGACGACGTCCGGGCCTACCCGGTCGAGATCTCCGGCGGTGACGTCACGGTCGTCGTCGAGGCTGAGCCCGATCGCACCGCCCACCTGTTCCACCGCCTGGAAGAGGGCCTGGAGCAGGGCATCACGCTCGTCATCGCCAAAGCGGTCCTCCGCCTGCTCGAGAACGACGTGCCGGCGAGCGACATCGTGCGGACGGGCGTGGACTTCGGCACCCGCTACCGGCAGGCCGGATGGGGCGCCGGGCTCACCGTGCTGACGGCGATGGCGAACCTGCTCCCCCATCTCGCGGCGGCCGACCACGGTCTGGCGCTCGTGCACGGCCTCGACTTCGTCTCGCGCGACACCCGCGGGCGCCCACCCCGCTTCCCCTTGCTCCCGCTCGACGGCGCGCTCCCCGCGGACCGCCTCGGCCAGTGGTACCGCCGGTTCATCGAGACCCGTTCCGCCGATGCCGCCGAGCGCACGCTCGCGTCGGCCGTCTCCCGCCTGGATGCCAAGGCCGTCGCCGAGATCATGTTCGCCGCGGTCACCGACCATGTCTTCATCGACGAGGGCCACACGATCGACTTCACCAACAAGGCCTTCGAAGTGCTCGACCACCTCGGTTGGGACAAGGCCGCGGAGACGCTGCCGACGCTCGTGGCGCAGACCGCGGCGGCGACCCGCAGCGAGGAACGGGGCTCGTGGCGGTTCCCCGATGACCTCGCCGGCATGATCAGGACGGCGACCTCGGCGCTCCCGGAACGACTCGCCGCGGCCCACGACGGCTTCGACCACCAAGCCGGAGTGTCCAAACTGGCGTGGACGATCCTCTCCGACGATCCGCGCGAAGTCGTGTCGGCCATCGATGGCGCCATCGACGACGGCGCCACCCCGGAAGAGTGCGCTCGCGCCGTCGCCTACGCCGCCGCCCTGCGCATCACCCGCTTCCACACCCAGAACGATCACGGCGACTGGGACCAGGTCCACCACGCGTTCACGGCGGCCAACGCCCTGCACCGGGCGGTCCGGCGCGCCCCGACCCCGGAGTTGATGCGCGGGGTGTACCAGGGAGCGCTGCGCGTCTACCTCGACCGCTTCCTGAACGTGCCGGCCGCCCGGCTCCCCGGCTCCTCGCCCGGCGGTGCCGCCGACCTCGCCGACCTGCAGGATTGCTGGGACCGGGAAGGGCTCGTCGACGAGGCCGGCGCGATCGTGTACCGACATCTGGCGGCGGGGGGCGATCCGGGCGAGGCGATCGCCGCCCTGGGCCACGCCCTGCTCACCGAAGACGCCGAGTTCCACTGGTTCCAGACCTACGAGGCCGCCATCCGGCAGTTCCACGCCTGGCCCGCCGGCTCCGAGGAGGGCGCCCTCATCCTCGCCGGCACGGCGAGGTTTCTCGCCGCCCACACGCCGACCCGACGGGAGTTGTCCCAGGTGGTCCGCATCGCCACCCGGCTGGGCCGAGGCGAGGCTTTGTTCGAGGAGGCGTAGGACCGGTCAGCGGCGGGCGACGAACACGTACTCGCGGCTGTCGTCGGTCAGCGGCTCGTGGTCGAAGCCGCCGAACAGGCCCTCCAGTTCGAGGCCGGCAACGTCGAGGAGCCCGAGCCACTCGTTCTTCGTCGCCCACCACAGCGAGCTGGTGCCGCCATCGTCGAGCGTGATGTCGATGCGGTTGTCGCCGACCGAGTAGCGAACGATGTGCGGGGTCGGTTCGTCCTGGTGCTGCCCATCGAAGCTGGCGGCAACGTGGTGATCGAACGCGAAGGCGTTCCACGCGAACCGTCCACTCGGCCGGAGCGACGCGGCGACCCGTTCGAACGTGCGACGCCGGTCGGCCCACGTCCGCAGGTGCAGCAGCGCCCGGAACGGGCAGTAGATGAAGGCCGCCGGCTCCTCCAGGGTCAGGTCGCGCATGTCCCCCGGGCGCAGGTCGAGCTCCACCCCCGCCTCGGCGGCGCGGATGCGTGCCTCCTCGAGCATCGCCGGCGAGGAATCGATCCCGATCACGCGCCGGCCGGTCGCCCGGGCCACCGGGATCGCCACTCGGCCGCTCCCGACGGCCAGCTCGACCAGCGGTCCGTCGGCCTCACCGGCGAGCCCGACGTAGAACGAGACGTCGTCGGTCATGTGGGCGGCCCACTCGTCGTAGCGACGCGCAAAGCTCTCGTCCCAGCTGATCGGCCGATGGTACGACGGCGGGCCAGTGGTCAGGGCAACGTCGCCGCCGGCTCGACCACTTCGATCCGGACGGCGACGGACCGCCGCCGCGGACGGTCGAGGAGGGTGCTCGTCGTGAGCAGGATGGCCATCGTGATCCCCGCGATCAGCCACGCCGGCCCGGCGCCCAGCACTTCGAACAGGGGCGCCGCGGTGAACGCACCGATCGCCGCGGCGGCCGAACCCGCCGCCTCGGCGACCCCTTGTGCGGACGCGGCATCGCGCTGTGACGCGGCGTCGGCCACCGCAGCCTGAGCACCCGGGGACTGGATCGCTTCGCCGATGCCGTGGGGGATGGCCATGACCATCACGAAGGGCAGCGACCCCACGTACCCGTACGAGGCCATCAGCGGAACGGTCGCTGCGGCCGACAGAACCGACGTGACGCGTGGACCATAGGTGTCCGACAGCCGCCCGGCCCGGCGGGCGATGAGGAGCATCGGCAGGGCGAAGACCGTGAGCGAGATCGTCACGACCATCGTGCTGGCGCCGAGGTCGTCGAGGTAGGTGGCCCACAGCGGCTCGAAGACCCCGATGGAGTAGCGGAACGACACCACCACGAGCAGCGCCGCGATCAACTGCCGGCTGGTCAGCAGCCGGCGCAGGACTCGCCGCTCGGCATGCGACACCGGCGCGCCGCGGCTGCCGGGCGCATCGACAACGACCCCCCGCAACGCCAGGCTGCTGACGGCGACGAGGACGCCGAGCACGAAGAACGGCAGCCGCACGTCGGCGATCAGCGTGAGCACGCCGGCGATCGGCGGGCCGAAGACGAAGCCGGCGAGATAGGACGCGTAGAAGATCCCGAGACGTTCACCGAGGTCTCCTTGCGAAGCCAGCACGATCGCCCGCCGCGCCGCCGGCACGATCAGCCCGACGCTCGCCCCCAGCACGGCGCGGGCGGCCACGAACTGCCACAGCTCGGTGGCCACGGCGAACCACAGCAGCCCGGACGCCGCCATGAACACCCCGAGGCGCAGCAGCAAGAGCCCGTATCCACGATCGGAGTACCGGGAGAGCCCGAGCTGGGTGACGAGCGCGGCGGCGAACGCCGAGCCGGCGATGAGACCGAGGCCGCCCGTGGGCAACCCATAGCGGTCCTGGAGCTCGGCGAGCAGCACGAAGACCGCGCTGACGCCGGCCATCGTCACGCCGGCGACGATGTACAGGCCCTTCACGACGCCCGAGCCTGCCACCTCGACCGCCGGCGCGTTCGCATCGTTCGGTCGTGTCCAGCGGCGGCCGCCGCGTCGTGCTCAGCTCTGCGCGGGCTGGAACAACTCGAGGACGTTGCCCGACGGGTCTTGGAGCAGGATCTGCTTGCCGCCGGGGCCGCTGATGATGTCGTTGCGGAATGTCGCCCCGGCCTCGCGCAGGCGACCGACCTCGTCCTCGATGTCGTCGACGATGAAGTGGATGCGGTTCCAGCCGCCGGGCCCCGGCTTCTCCCCGTCCGGCATCGGACGGCCCGCCGAGCTCGTCGGTCCGGAGAGCAACACCCGGAGGTTGCCGCGCTTGACGTCGGCGAACGCGGGCGCGGCGCTGTTCAGGACCTCGAAGCCGAGCACCTTTGTGTAGAAGTTGATCGACTCGTCCACGTCATCGACCATGTAACGCACGTTGACGATCTCGTCGTTCGGCACGGTTCGACCTCCTCGGTTGATGGTTGCGTGTACCCGTGACCGTACCCCGATACCACCAGATCTAATCAAACCGGTTTGATGGATTGTTGCTCGTACCGTTCGAGCGGTGGATCAGCACACGGTCTACGCCGCTACCGGCTTCCAGGTCGTGGACTGTGTCGTGCTCGATCAGTCGGCGGGCACGACCAGCCGGACGCGCGTCAAGGTGCGCCTAGCTGACGGTGGACAGCGCGTGCTGTTCGTGAAGACCGCGCCACGGTCGCTGGTCGCCCGCGGCGTCGTCTCCCTCATCGGGCTCGGCCGGGCGGAGAGCGGCTTCTATCGCGATGCGGCCCCGGCCGTACCGCTCGTGGTCCCGCGGAGCGATACGGTGCCCGACGCTCCCGGGCCCTTCCC
>JBKOUV010000296.1:0-7067 GCA_046723555.1 Actinomycetota bacterium
TCCTCGAACACCAAAGGTGTGTTGAACGCTGCCGCCGTATACGGCGAGGGCATTCTGCGGCCCCCGGTCCAGTGACGCGCCCTGGTCTGGCAGGAGCGGCGGATCCCGAGTTCCGCTCGAGATGCGGCATCGCCGAGCCGCGATGGCGGGCAACCATGAGCAGCAAGAAGTCCGACCCTCGGCGCCGCCCGCGTCTCTCGCCGCGCGGCCGATCATCCGACACTTTCGCCGATCGACACTGACTTGCCGCGGCGGCGGTGACGTGAGCGAGGGAGCGAGCCATGCGACTCGAGGTCTCGGGTCGCATGACCTGCGTTGTGGGGTGGGTGGGAATCGGCTGGGAACGACGTCGGAGCTCCCTGGTTTCGCCCTGTCCCGAGAACCGATTGATCGTCTCGGGTCGTACAATTCGGAGTCAGGAAGAAGGTGCCGCTTGGCCATTGCATGGATCGCTGCAGGCGTCGTGCTACTCGCCGTCGAGCTCCACCACTTTGCGTTCTACGCCTTGTTCGCGGCTGTTGGCTGCTTCGCCGGCGCGGTTGTGGCGGTTGTGGCCCCCGATGCCGTCGCCGTACAGGTGATTGTCGCGGTGCTGGTGGCTGCGGCGGGCATCGTTCTCGTGCGGCCCCGGGTGAGCGCCGCGCTGGTGGCCCGCCACGGAGGGCATCGCACTCGCGGCGTGCACGGCGGGCTCGTCGGCCAAGAGGTGATCACGCTCGATCTGGTCGGCGGCCTCGACGCGGTCGGGCACGTCAATCTCGCCGGGGAGCGCTGGCGTGCGGTGAGCGGCGCCGAGGTACCGCTCCCCGCGGGAACGCGGGTGCTGATCATGGGTGTGGAGGGCACGACCCTCGTCGTCTGGCCGGTCGAGACCGTCTGGCCGTTCGACGAGCACTTGCCCTTCGCGGATCTCGCGGGCCCGGAACAGGGCCCGCCCGTCGACGAACCAAACGAGGAGCAGCCGTGATCGTTGGCATCAGCATGGGCGGGGTGATCGGCCTCGCCCTCGCCGCCCTGGTGATGGTGGTGCTCGTCCTGGCGTTACGCCAGATGGTCAACATCGTCCAACAGGGCGAGGTCGGGGTGGTGAAGCATCTCGGCGAGTATCGCAAGACGCACGAGCCGGGGCTGGTGATCATCAAGCCGTTCGTCGACTCGCTCCAGCGCGTCGATATGCGCGAGATCCCGCGGCCAGGCGATCGGCAGGATGTGATCACCAAGGACAACGTGGTGGTCACGGTCAACGCCACGATCTTCACCCAGGTGGTCGTCGCCGAGCAGGCGTTGTTCAGCATCGCCAACTTCGACATCGGCATCGACGCGCTGGCACGGACCGCGCTGCGGTCGGTGATCGGCACGATGACCCTCGACCAGGCCCTCTCCGAGCGCGAGAACATCAACACCGACGTCCAACAGCAGATGGAGGCCGTCACCGACAAGTGGGGCATCCGGATCAATCGCATCGAGATCATCGAGATCGCCCCGCCGCCGAAGATCCTCGAGGCGCTGGCCCTGCAGAAGCAGGCGGACCAGGAGAAACGGGCAACTATTCTGCAGTCCGAAGGCCACCAGCGGTCGGCGATTAACGTGGCCGAGGGTGCCGCGCAGGCTGCGGTGCGCCAGGCAGAAGGCGAACGGCAGGCGGCGATCCTGCGGGCCGAGGGCAGCCGGCAGGCGGCGATCCTCGAGTCCGAGGGCCGCGCTCAGGCGATCGAGACGGTGTACGCGGCGATCAAGAAGGGCGATCCCGACCCGATCTTGGTCGCGATCCTTCAACTCGACGCCCTGGCCAAGTTCGCCGACAGCGACAACGCGAAGATCGTCGTCCCGTTCGAGTCGGCCGGTCTGCTCGGAGCCGCACAGACGCTCCGCAGTGTGCTCGCCGCCGCTCCGGCAGACGGCGAGCTCAGGTAAGCCAGGCACTCGCGCGCGACCGACACGCCAGCCAAAGCCGAGGCACCGTTCGGTGCGCGTAGAGGTCGCCCCCGGCTAAACGTTCGGTGGCAGCGTTCGGGCGTGTCCGGGACGGCTTAGATCAGGGCCGCTCGGCGACTCCTGGGGGGTGAGCGCGACGGCAATACTGGACCGTGATCGAGCTCAGCGTTGCGGTTGGCGGCTGCCGAGTGCGGTGGCGATGGGGGCGAGTTTGACCGGGTCGACGAGCCCGTCGATGTGCTCGACGCGCCCGTCGCGTACGGTGAGGGCGAGCATCGCCACGATCTGACTGTCGCGGGTGGCGACGATGCCGGCCTCTTCTCCGCCGGGAAGCGAGAGCAGGGTGGTGGCGGAGTTTGGCCCGAGGAACCGCATTGCCATCTTGGCGACGTCCGCGGGGCCGGTGACGGTGACGGTGCCGACGCGTCCGCCGACGTCGGCGTCTCCGGCGACGTCGGGGTCGAGGATCGCCAGGAGGCCGTCGAGGTCGCCGGTGGTGCAGGCGGCGATGAACTGCTCGGTGATTCGTCGTTGCTCGGTTGGCTCGACGCGGAACCGGGTGGGGCCGGCGTCGGCAGCAATGGTGCGCCGGGCCCTGGCGGCGAGTTGGCGGCAGGCGGCGGGGGTGCGCCCGACGATCTCGCCGATCGCCTCGAAGGGGTACTGGAAGACGTCGTGGAGGACGAAGGCGGTGCGCTCGGCCGGCGTGAGTCGTTGCAGGACGAGCTGGAGGGCGATGCGGACGTTGTCGTCGAGGGTGATGCGGTCGGCGGGGTCGAGGCGGGGGTCTGCGGGCCGGTCGCCGAGCGACGGCTCGGGTGAGGTTGGGTGCCGGCGCCGGGAGCGCAGCCGGTCGAGGCAGATCCGGCTGACCACGACGACGAGCCAGCCGCCGATGTCGTCGATCTCGTCGAGGTCGGCTCGGATCAGGCGGGTGAAAGCGTCTTGTACGGCGTCTTCGGCTTCGCTCAGGTTGCCGAGCATCCGGAAGCCGATGTCGAGCAGGTGACGCCGATGGTCCCGCCAGGCCCGACCGAGCTCGGCGTCGGTGGGGCGGGAATCAGCGGCGGGCTGGTGGCGGTCCATTGGTTGTGCTCCTCGGGTCACGATGCCGCAAGGGCGGCCGGTCTGTACAGGACGCCGCAGGTCAGCGCGGTGTGACGCGGCGGGGGTGTGACTTCGGCGACGTCACACCGGTCCGCCGCCGGGCGTCCTTTCGGCCGTGCATTCCACCACAGCCACATCAGCGATCGAGGTCCGCCAGCTCACCAAGACCTATTCCGGTGGGGTCGAGGCGGTGAAGGGCGTCGATTTCGACGTCGCCGCCGGCGAGGTGTTCGGCCTGCTCGGACCGAACGGGGCCGGCAAGTCGACGACCGTCGGCATGCTCACCACCACCATCGCCCCTACCGCCGGGCAGGCTCGCCTGGCCGGCTTCGACGTCGCCACCGAGCCGATCGCCGCCCGCCGTGCGAGCGCGGTCGTGTTCCAGGAACCGGTGGTCGACCGGGCCCTCACCGGTCGCCGCAACCTCGCCGTGCACGCCCGGCTGTGGGGGCTCGACCTCGCCGCCGCCACCCGCCGCATTCGCGACGTCGTCGACGCCTTCGGGTTGGGCGAGCTCATCGAGCGGCCGGTGGACACCTACAGCGGTGGGCAACGCCGCCGACTGGAGATCGCCAGGGCGCTCGTGTCAGACCCGCAGGTGCTGTTTCTCGACGAACCAACCGTCGGCCTCGACCCACGCATCCGTTTCGAGCTCCTCGACTACATCGCCGGCCTGCGGACCCGGCAGGGGATGACGATCCTGCTCACCACCCACTACCTCGACGAGGCCGAACAGCTCTGCGACCGCATCGCCGTCATGCACGAGGGCCGCATCGTCGCCCTCGACAGCCCGGCGACCCTGCTGGCCGGTTTGGGCCGCGAAGTCGTCGAGCTGCGCATCGACGGCGACGTCACCGCCGCCGTGACCTCGCTGCGCCGCAGGGGTATTGCCACCGAGGACACGTTCGTCGTCGGCGCCACCGTCCGCATCCCGCTGCACGACCGCAACGGCCGTGACGCCATCGCCGCCGTGACCGACCTCGGCGTGGCCGCCAGCGCGATCACCGCCCGGGCGCCAACCCTCGACGACGTGTACCTCCAGCTCACCGGCGAGTCCCTCGCCGCCTGACCGACAACAACCACTCCAAAGGACACCCCCCCGATGAGCTTCATCTCGACCACCATCGATGCCCCCGTGCCTGTCGACGTCACCGCCGGTTCGCGCCGCGTTGGCGGCCTGACCGCGGTGGCCACCCTCGCCCGCCGGCGGCTGGCGCTCGCTGCCCGCACCCCGCGAGAACTGCTGATCCCGGTGCTCGCCCCGCTGCTGTTCGCCGTCGTGATCGCCCCGGCACTCGCCGACACCTTCGACGCCGCACCGGGCGGCATCGACTACATGACCTTCGTCGCCGTCTCGACCCTCGGGCTGCTCGTCCCGTTGAGCTGCATCCAATCCGGCCTCGGCGTCGTCGTCGACCGCCTCGGCGGCGCCCGACGCGACCTGCTCGCCGCCCCGATCGCCCGGCCGCTGATCGTCGCTGGCAACCTCGCCGTCGCCGTCGCCCTCAGCCTGCTCCAGGTCCTGGTCGTCGTGGGCGCCTCCGCCGTGCGCGGCGCCGATTACGACGTCACCGCCACCGGTGTCGGCTGGTTCGTCGCCGCCACACTGTGCTTCGCCGTCGCTATGTACGGCGTCGCCGAGATCCTCGCCAACCGGCTCCCCACCCAAGAGGAATACATCGGCGCCCTCCCACCGGTGGCGATCATCCCCTACTTCTTCGCCGGCGGCCTGTTTCCGATCAGCGCCCTGCCCGCCGGTCTCACCGTGATCGCCAAGGCGCTCCCCATCACCCACGTGCTCGCCCTCATGCGCTACGGGCTCGTCGACCGCAGCGGCCAAGGCCTCCACGACATCTGGGGGATGAGCAACACCACGGCGATGGCCGCCCTCAGCCTCACCGTCGTCGGCCTCTTCGCCGCCGCCCTCACGATCACCTCCATCCGCGTGTTCAAACGAGCCGCCGTCAACTGACCGCCGCCGGCTGGGTCGTACCCCGGCGGCCCAGCCGAGCCCCGCCCCCTCGGAGACCCCCCATGACCACCAACCGCTCACCAGCCGCGCCCCTGATCGACCCGATCGTCGCCCAACCAGCGACGTCAGACCGAGCGGCCCGACACCGACCGTTTCGCGTGCTGCACCCCGACCCGGTGACGTCGCTCGACCAGTACCGGGCCGTCGGCGGCCTCCACGGACTGAGAGTCGCGATGACGATGAGCCCCGATGAGATCGTCACCACCGTCACCGACGCGGGGCTACGCGGCCGTGGCGGCGCCGGGTTCCCCACCGGCCGCAAATGGCGGACCGTCGCCCACAACGCCCTCGGCGGAGCGCCGGCCACTGTCGTCGTCAACGGCGCCGAAGGCGAACCCGGCACGTTCAAAGACCGCGGCATCCTCCGCCACAACCCCTACCAGGTGATCGAAGGAGCAGTCATCGCCGCCCGTGCCGTCCACGCCGACCGCGTCATCATCGCCCTCAAACACTCCTTCACCACCGAGGTCCAACGGACACGGGCCGCGCTCGCCGAGATGCGCGCCGCCCACGTGCTGCCGACCTCGATCGGCTGCTCGGTGTTCGAAGGACCCGACGAGTACCTCTACGGGGAAGAGAGCGCCCTCCTCGAGACCATCGACGGTCGCGGTCCGTTCCCCCGAGTCGTGCCGCCCTACCGCGTCGGCCTCGTCGGCGACGACCCCCACCGACGGATCGGCGTCGGCCCGGCATTGGTCAACAACCTCGAGACCATCGCCAACGTGCCCGGCATCGTCGCCCACGGCGCCCGCTGGTTCCGTTCGATCGGCACCCCCGAGTCGCCCGGCACCGTCGTGTGCACCGTGACCGGCGACGTCAACCGCCACGGTGTCGGCGAAGTCCCGATGGGCACCCCGCTGTGGCACGTCCTCGAAACCATCGGCGGCGGCCCCGTCGCGCCGGTCAAAGCGGTACTCAGCGGCGTCGCCAACCCCATCATCCGCGGTGACAAACTCGACGTCTCCGTCAGCCACGAAGGCATGCGCAACGTCGGCGCCGGCCTCGGTTCGGCCGGGTTCATCGTGTTCGCCCATCCCACCGACATGGTCGCCGTCGCCGCCGGCGTCGCCCGCTTCCTGTCAGTCGAGTCGTGCGGGCAATGCACACCGTGCAAGACCGACGGCACCGACCTGGCCACCCTCCTCGACCGCCTCGCCCGATCGAACGCCACCGCCGCCGACCTCGCCACGATCGAGCGGCGCATCGGCACCGTCGGCTACGGCGCCCGCTGCTACCTCGCCACCCAGCAAGAAACGGTGCTCACCAGCGTCTTCAACCAGTTCCGTGACGAGTTCGACGCACACCTCACCGGCCATGCCCCGCCGGCCGAACCGGTGCTCATCGCCGAGCTGATCGACATCCACCAACAGAAGGCGACCCTCGACGAGCACCACCGCCGCAAGCAGCCCGACTGGAGCTACCGCGCCACCACATCAGGCGCCACCCCGGTCGAGCTCAGACGCCCCCACCGGCGGTCGGCGCCACTGTGACGCGGGGTTGTCGGGGATCGGGTGACGCCGCCGAGTCGAACCCCCGCCGAACCACGCCGAGGCCCACAGTGACGGCATCGGCGAGCACCACGCCAACAGCAGACCCATGCTCACAACATTGCGCGTGCAAGGAAATGCTCGTTCGGGGCGGGTTGCGGCAGTGACGGTCGTTCAGCATGAGAATCATGACGTGGACACGGCACATTGAGGGGGCGGCTGCTCTGAGAGCAGCCGCGACCGGCTGGTCACCTCGGCCCCTCGGCGTGCGCCCCGGTCGGAGACCGCCCAAAGGCCCGGCTCGCGTCCCCTCGTGCTCACGCTTCCTGTCGCTGTCGCTGTCACGTCGAGGCTGCCGGCGCCAACGTCGTCGGTTCTGGACCGTTCCTCGCCATGCTCGACGCTGCCGGTTGCTGAGCCGAGGACAACTGGCTCACGCTGTCGGGCCGACGGTACGGTCGTTGGCTCCAGTAACCGCGGAGCGCGGGATCGCCGAGTCACGCGCG
>JBKOUV010000334.1:0-10157 GCA_046723555.1 Actinomycetota bacterium
AGCGGATCAGGTGGAGCCAGCGGGTCTTGGCGATGCCGACGCCGTGCTCGGCCGAGATCGTGCCGCCCAACCCGGCGGCGGACTCGAGCACATCGGCGGTGATCGCCTCGGGATCGCCGGGATCGAGCACGTTGAGGTGGACGTTGCCCTCGGCAAGATGCCCGAACGGGATCAGCCGGCCCCCGTGCCGATCAATCGCCCGACGGGCGTCCCTCACCAGCTCGGTGAGCGCTCCGACGGGGACCGCCACGTCGAGCTTGAGCGGGACGCCGCTGGCGGCGATCGCCTCGGCGATCCGATCGCGGAAGGCGACCAGCCGGTCGCGCGCCGGACCTTCGGTGGTCACGGCGGCGTCCAACACCTCTTCCCGGCCGGCGAGGGCGCTCGTGAGCTCGTCCGTGGGATCGGCGTGGTCGGCGCACTCGACGACGACATACGCCCCGACCTCGTCGGCGGGGCCCAACGGCGGACTGGCGCCGAGGTGATCGGCGACGAGCCCCATCGCCTCGGGCAGGATCAGCTCGACCGCGTCGAGGTGGGTCACGTCGGTGCGCAGGTGGGACAGGACGGTCACCGCCTCGTCGAGACCACGCGTGGCGACCATCGCGGTGGCGGTGTGGCGGTACCACGGTACGAGGCGCAGCCGGACCGCCGTGATCACGCCGAGGGTGCCTTCGCTCCCGCACAGCAGGGACGGCCAGTGCAGCCCGGCCGTCTCCTTCGGCAATCCGGTCAACGAGCCGATCACGCTCCCGTCGGCGAGGACCGCGCTGACGCCGGCGACCTGGGCCCGCATCGTGCCGAAGCGCACGACGCGTGATCCGCCGGCATTCGTCGCCACGGCCCCACCGACGGTGGCCGAGTCGCGGCTGGCGAAGTCGACCGGCGCGTCGAGCCCGGCCTCCCGGGCGTGCCGGCGCCACTGGGCGACGGTGACGCCCGCGCCGGCACTCACCTGCATCGCCGCTTGGTCGACCGGATCGAGCCGGTCGATCCGCCGCGTCGACAGGACGACCATCGGAGTCGCGCGAGGGACGCTCCCGCCGACGAGCCCGGTGTTGCCGCCCTGCGGAACGATCGGCACCTCCGCGTCGGCACAGCGGGCGACCACCGCGGCGACCTCCTCGGCGTCCGCCGGGCGCACGACCAGCAACGCTTCGCCCTGGAACCGGCGAGTCCAGTCGGTGGTGTACGACGCGGTCACGTCCCGATCGGTGAGGACGTGCGGCGCGCCGACGATCTCGCCGAGCGCCGTGGCCAGCGCACCGGGCGTCGTCACGTCAGCCCACGGGACGGATCAGCAGCGTCTGCAGGGCGCGCCCGACGGCGCCATCGTCGTCGAACAGGAGGGCGTCGGCGAGCCCGACTCCGGACGGCTGCCAGTGGGACGAGGAGCGACTGCCGAGCCACTCACCGACCGGATCTCGGTGCAGGGCGATCGTCAGATCGGTGTTGATGAACTGCACCTGCGTCGGGTCGGCGTGGCGGCTGAACGCGTTGCCGCAATCGGCGAGGGGACAGATCCGTTGGAACGGCGACGGTTCCTCGCCCGGCAAGACGGGAATCGTGCGCATCCACGCCGTCGTCGCCCCGACGCCGGAATCCTCGCCAGTGGGGTAGCGCATCTCGAGCGATCGGCTGAACCCGGGGAGGTCGTGGCGCAGGCGGCCGATCGGGAACGGTCCCGGTTCGGCGTCGGCAAGTCGGGGAGTCGACACGCCGCTGTTGTCGAGCGTCGCCGGGAACAGCCCGACCGGGCTCCTGGCGACGTGCATCCCCGTCGCCAGCGCCCGCGCCCCACCGTCGGCGTCGACGATCGTGGCCCGGCTCGCACCGGTCGCCCGCCCGGTCTTCACCACCTCGGTCTCGATCGCGAATCCGGCCATCGGCACCGGGCGGATCAGCTCGACGGTCAGTCGGGCCAGTCGCAGCGATGGGAGCGCCCGCTCGAGGGTCCGCGCCAGCAGAGCCGTCGGCGGTCCGCCGTGGCACGCGTCCGGATCCCACGGACCGCGGGCGAAGTCGGTGGGGACGTACCACTCGCCGTTGCCCGCACTCGACTCGACGGTGAAGTAGGTGTCGGGCACTCCGGCAACATACGGGCACGGCGACGGTACCCGCACTGCAGTTCTGCTTCCGGGCGATGGGCCGCGGATTAGTGTCGCCCGGTGCGCTCGACATTGGTGGCGTTGCTCATCGTGGCCCTGATCGGCTGCGGTGACGACGACGACGGGGGAGAGACCACCAACAGCGTCGCCGGCCCGGAGGCGTCCGCGGACGTCACTGCGGGCGCGTACGCCGACGAGTGGAACGCGATGTCCCAGAGCTTGGACGTCGTGGCGGTCGACAACGACAAGCCGTCCACGGAGTCCGGCAACTGGCAGCTGCGGCTGGACCCCGGCGAGAGCGACATCGACGATGGGTGGGCGCTGATGCAGGACTTCGGCGCCAAGTTCGGTTGCGACCTGCCCGCCCGCCCGCCGCGGGACGACACGCTCGTCGTTACTTGCTAGTGCCGCGGTCGTGGTAGAGCCCGGCGTCGATCCGGGCGCCTTCCGCTTTTAGATCGAATCCGGCGTGTTGGCTCGCCTCGATGGGCGGGCCCACCGACCGGAAACGTCCGCTCGCGACTGTGAGTGCCGGCCGCTGCGTCCACTGGCCTCGCCGGCCGTCTCCGGCGGCGTCCGCCGACCGGACGCGCGAGGTGGTTGAGACGGGACCTGGGTCTATGGCGTTGGGATGTTCGGCGGTGCGCAGGGTTGACGGTGATGGTCGGACCGGCCGTCTGGTGCCGGTGCTCGTGGAGGGAGTCGATGTGGGACATGCATCCAAAGCGTTGAGGACGGTGCTGCTCGGTGCCGGGCTGTTGTCGGTCTGGAGCCCGGCGCCGCCGGTGCACGCGGCCAACAGCATCGTCACCGTCGACAGCGCAGAGAACGTCGGCTCGGACACGTCGGTGGTGTTGGACGCCGCCGGCAATCCGGTGGTCAGCTACTACGACGCCGGCAACGGTGATCTGAAGGTGGCCCACTGCGATGACCCCAACTGTGGCGGGGGCGGCGACAGCGTGGTCACCGTCGACAGCGCCGGGAACGTCGGCTTGTACACGTCGCTGGTGTTGGACGCCGCCGGCAACCCGGTGGTCAGCTACTACGACGACAGCCTCTTCAATCATGTTCTGAAGGTGGTGCACTGCGACGACCCCAACTGTGCCGGGGGCAACGAGAGCATCGTCACCGTCGACACCGCCGGGAGGAGCGTGGGCTGGTTCACGTCGGTGGTGTTGGACGCCGCCGGCAATCCGGTGGTCAGCTACTGGGACGCCGACAATCATGTTCTGAAGGTGGTGCACTGCGACGACCCCAACTGTGCCGGGGGTGGCGAGAGCAACGTCACCGTCGACAGCGCCGGGGACGTCGGCTGGTTCACGTCGGTGGTGTTGGACGCCGCCGGCAACCCGGTGGTCAGCTCCTACGACGCCGGCAACGGTGATCTGAAGGTGGTGCACTGCGACGACCCCAACTGTGCCGGGGGCAACGAAAGCATCGTCACCGTCGACAGCGCCGGGGACGTCGGCGGGGACACGTCGCGGGTGTTGGACGCCGCCGGCAACCCCATTGTCAGCTACCGGGACCTCACCAACGGTGATCTGAAGGTGGTGCACTGCGACGACCCCAACTGTGCCGGGGGCAACGAAAGCCTCGTCACCGTCGACAGCGACGGATTCGTCGGCGGGTTCACGTCGCTGGTGTTGGACGGTGCCGGCAACCCGGTGGTCAGCTACTACGACGCCGACAACGGTGATCTGAAGGTGGTGCACTGCGACGACGCCAACTGTGCCGGGGGCAACGAGCGCATCGTCACCGTCGACAGCGCCGGGAACGTCGGCTCGTACACGTCGGTGGTGTTGGACGCCGCCGGCAACCCGGTGGTCAGCTACTGGGATTCCGACAACGGTGATCTGAAGGTCGCCCACTGCGACCGGGCGGCCTGTGTGGACCTACCGCCGGTGACCTCGATCGCCACCGATCCGGGCACCCCCGACGGTGCCAATGGGTGGTATCGGTCACCGGTGTCGGTGTCGGCGGCTGCCACCGATGACGAGGGGGTCGTGGAGACCCGCTGCGAGCTGGACCCGGTGGCGGTGCCGGTGTCCTTCGCCGATCTGCCGGCGGGGCCGTGTGCGATTGGCACCGTCGCCGTCGACGGTGAGCACACCGTGTACGCCGGATCGGTCGACGCGGCCGGCAACACCGACTTGGTGCAGGTGGCGTTCCGCATTGACCGGACCGCGCCGCGGGCGTCGATCAGGCTGAACCCGGCGGTGCCCGACGGGGCCCGGGGCTGGTACGTCGACCCGGTGACGGTGTCGGTGAGGGCCGACGAGCCCGGCGTCACGCTGCGTTGCGTGGTCGACCCGGTCTCCGCGCCGACCAGCTTCAGACAGTTGCCGAGTCGGCCTTGCACCACCTTCACCGTGTCTCGCTACGGGCATCACAGGGTGTACGCGGCGGCCGCCGACCCGGCCGGCAACGTCGGCCCGATCGCCGCCACCGCGTTCAAGTCGGTCGGCGCCCTGCGCTGCGACGGCCAGGTCCCAACCCGCATCGGCACCTCCGGCGCCGACGTGATCGTGGGCACCCCGGGCCGGGATGTGATCGTCGCCCGGGGCGGCAACGACGTCATCCGCGGGCGCGGCGGCAACGACGTGATCTGCGCCGGGGCCGGCCACGACCGGGTGTACGGCGGACCGGGCAACGACCGGATCTACGGCGGTCGCGGCAACGACACCCTCCAAGGCGGTCGCGGCGAGGATCGAATCTTCGGCGGCCCCGGCCGCGACCGCATCGTCACCCGTCCCCGGTGACCGCGGTCGCGGCATCGTCCGCCGGCCCGCCGCGCGACCCGGTTGAGACGGGACGTCGGTCTATGGCGTGGGGTGTTCGGTGGTGCGCAGGGTTGACGGTGATGGTTGGACCTCGCGCAAGCCGAAAAAAGGCCGATGAGCTGGTCTTCCAGTGGTGGTCGAGCCCGGCGTCGATCCGGGGACCTTCCGCTTTTCAGGCGGACGCTCTGCCGACTGAGCTACTCGACCGTGGTGCTTGAGCCGCCGGTCGGCCGAACCTTCCGAACGGTGGCGGTCCCGACGGGACTTGAACCCGCGACCTCCGGCTTGACAGGCCGGCGTGAACTCCAGACTTCACCACGGGACCGTGGAAAACCAACGCACCCCCAACGGGATTCGAACCCGTGCCGCCACCTTGAAAGGGTGGTGTCCTAGGCCACTAGACGATGGGGGCAAGAGCCTCATCCGTTGAGAGCAACGAGACACTAGCAGCGGCTGGGGGTCGTTCCACAGGCCGTTCAGGGCAGGTAGGCGTCCCCCGAGAGCGCCCGCACGGACGCGTCGAGGACCCACGAGAGGTACCCGTACAGGTGGTACTCCGGCGCGGTCTCGGCGCCCTCCCCCTCGACGAGCACCTCGTCCTCGTCGTCCTCGGTGATGTCGAGGAGGGTCCCCAGGACCAGCCGGACACCGTTGACGGCCTGCATGAACGCGAACATCTGGGCCTCGTCGAGGGTGACCTTGCGGCCGGATCGGCCGAGCACCTTGGTGACGGTGTCGATCCCGGCCAGCCGGCTGGCGACGAGGTCGTCACGCATGAGCCGCTGGTACTCCGCCTCGCGCTCGGGATCGTCGGGGTGCACGACCGGGTAGAGGCGCCGGACGAGCTCGGGCTCGGCCGGCTCCGTCAGCAGCGAGCGCAGCTCCTCGAGCAGGCGGGTCACCAGCGCCCGCTCGTCCTTGCCCAGGTGCAGGACGTACCCCGAGCCCGACCGAGTGACGGGCCTGGTGCTGCTCATCGTCGCTCACTCATCGTGTTGCAGCGTCGCCCACAGCCCATGCTCGTGGAGCCGGAAGACGTGCAGCTCCGACTGCTCCCGCGTGCCCGACGAGACGACCGCCTTGCCCTTGTGGTGGACATCGAGCATCAGCGCCGTCGCCTTCTCGAGGCTGTACCCGAACAGCTTCTGCAGCACGAAGGTGACGTAGCTCATCAGATTGATCGGGTCGTTCCACACGATCACCACCCACGGCCGGTCGTCGACGGGCGTCTCGTCGGTGGTCGGCTCCTCCACCGTCAAGAGGTCGGGTGCAGCCGGGGCAGGCACAGAACCATTCAATCGCGTGATTGCCGGGGTGTCGGGCGGCGGCCGTACCATGGCCTCGTTATGGCCGTCGGCACCCGACCAATCGTCCCGTCGCGATTGGCGCCGACTGCCGCGCTGCACCGATCGCACGAGTCGCGGCGCACGCCTACCAGCGTCGTCGGCGCCTACATCGCCCTGACCAAGCCGCGGATCATCGAGCTCCTGCTCGTCACGACGGTTCCGGCCATGGTGCTCGCCGCCGGCGGGTGGCCTCCGCTCGGACTGGTGCTCGTGACGCTCGTTGGCGGGACCCTGTCCGCCGGTGGAGCCAACGCGATCAACATGTACGTCGACCGCGACATCGATGCCCTGATGGCCCGCACCCGTCAGCGCCCGCTGGTCACGGGCATCATCGCGCCCCGCAGCGCGCTCGCCTTCGCCCTGGTTCTCGAGGTCGTCGCGTTCGTCGTCCTGGCCGTCGGAGCCAACCTGCTCTCCGCCGGGCTCGCCGTCGGCGCCGCCGCGTTCTACGTGCTCGTCTACACGATCTGGCTGAAGCGCACGAGCCGGCACAACATCGTGATCGGCGGTGCGGCCGGCGCGGCACCGGTCCTGGTCGGCTGGGCCGCGTTCACCGGGTCGCTGGGCTGGAGCCCGGTGGTGCTGTTCATCGCGATGTTCCTGTGGACCCCGCCGCACTTCTGGGCGCTGGCGATCCGTTACGCCGATGACTATCGGGCGGCGGACGTTCCGATGCTGCCCGCGGTCGCGCCGCCCACCGAAGCCGCCAGGCAGATGATCGGCTACACGGCGGCCCTGGTCGTGACCACGCTGGTGCTGGTACCGGTGGCCGACCTCGGCTGGATCTACAGCGCCGCGGCGGTGCTCCTCGGCCTCGGCTTCCTCGGGGCGACGATCGTCCTGGCGCGGACGCCGACGCCGCGGATGAGCATGAAGGTGTTCACGTACAGCATCACGTACGTGACCCTGCTCTTCGCCGCCCTGATGATCGACGTGCTCGTCCTGGCGTGACGTCCGAGGCGTCATTTCGGCCTCGGGCGCATGCGGCCGATAATGTCCCGGCGCGACGCGAGCAGCGTGCGTCGGCCCTGATCACCATCCATGAGCACCATCGACACGAGCCCTGACGCGATCTCGACGGCGGCGGTCGACGACACTCGCGTCGACAGGACGAGGAACCTGGCGGCGTCGGTCGCCGACGTGTTCACGTCGAGCGATCACAAGCTGATCGGCCGGCTGTTCATCGGCGCCTCACTGCTCGGCCTGGCGGGCTGTGTCACCGTCGGCCTCCTGCTCGGCATCGAGCGGCTGGACGGGACGGGGACGCTCTTCGAGTCGGACGCGCTGGCCGACCTCTTCGTCGCCTTCCGCATCGGGCTGATCTACGGGGCCCTGGTGCCCCTCTTCCTCGGGTTCGCCATCGCCGTCGTTCCCCTTCAGGTCGGCGCCCGCGCGCTCGCCTTCCCCCGGCTGGCGATGGCGGGATTCTGGGCCTGGGCGGGCGGCATCGTCATCGTCATCGTGGCGCTGGCCAACAACGGCGGCCCGGACGGCACCAACGACGAGATGGTCGACCTGTTCTTCGCCGGGTTCGCCCTCACCGCGATCGGCATCTCGGCGGCCGCCGTGCCCGTTGCCACCACCGTCCTCACCGCCCGAGCCCCCGGCATGCGGATGAGTCGGGTGCCGTTCTTCACCTGGTCCGCGCTGGTGTCCACGATCGGGCTGCTCCTGGTCATGCCGGCGCTGGTCGGCGTGCTGATCTTCCTCTTCGTCGACCATCGCTATGCCCAGGGGCTGTTCGACGGGTCGTGGATCGAGTTCGCCTTCACCCAGCCCGCGACGTACCTGTTCGCGGTACCGGCCGCCGGCGTCGCCGCCGAGTTGATCCCGGTCACGTTCAGAACCCGGATGCCGATGCGCGGCGTCGTGTACACCGGCCTCGGGCTCGTCGGCGTCGCCGCCCTGTCGGCGGTCTCCCAGCAGGCCATCCATGACGTGCCCTGGACCGGGAGCGGCAGCGACAATTTCGCCGATCTCCTTCCGTACGCGTTCTTCACCCTGCTTCCGGTGCTGGGTGTGGTGATCGTGATGGGAGTGGGCGCGCTGGCGGTGCGGACACGCGCCGACGCAGTGGCCGCGGGTTCCGCGGCCAGGATGCTGCCCCGCATCACCTCGCCGTTCGTGTTCTCGTTCCTCGGCCTGGCGATGGTGCTCGCCGGGATGCTCGGCGGCGCGCTGACGCCGATCACGGACCTCGGCCTGCAGGGCACTGTCTTCGAGGAGGGCGTGCTGGTGTGCCTGGTGTACGGAGCCGTACTCGCCGGGCTCGGAGCGATGGTGTACTGGACGCCCAAGCTGACCGGCCGGGTGATCCCGGACAAACCCGCGATCGGCTTGGCCGTTCTGGGCTTCCTCGCCGCGGCCCTGGCCGGGCTGCCGTACTACCTCGCCGGGTTTGCCGACCAGCCCGCGGCGTCGGGTGTGTACGACTACAGCGGACCGGCCGAGCTGTGGAATGTGCTGGTCACGGTCGGTCACGGGCTGATGGGCGTCGTGCTCCTCGCCTTCCTCGGACTGGCCGCGAAGTCGGTCGCGTCCGGCCCGGAGGCCGGCGACGATCCGTGGGAGGCCCAGACCCTCGAGTGGGCCACGTCGTCGCCGGCGCCGCTCGACAACTTCGTCGAGGTCCCGACCGTGATGTCGCCCGAGCCGCTCGTCGACCTGCGTGCCGGCTCGGAACGCGAGGTGGCGCGGTGAGCTACGCGCTCCCTCCGGCACCGGCCCCGCCGCCGCGCCGGCAGGTCCTCGTCGGGACGGCGCTCGCCGGCGCCGGCACGATCGCCCTGATCGGTGCGATGCTCGCCGTGTGGGTGGTCCAGCGGGAGCGGGCGCTCGATTCGGCGGATGCCACTTGGGTGCCCGACGATGTGACGATCCCCGAGGTGCCGGCGAACGTGATGTTGATCGGCATGATCGGTGTGGTCGTGTTCGCCCAGTGGGCGGTCTACGCGGCCCGGCGCGGCGATCGGGTCCACACCGGCCTCGCCTTCGGCCTGGTTGGGCTGATCGCACTCGCCGTGATCAACGCCCAGGCGTACATCTGGAACCAGATCGAGCTGCCCATCGCCGACGGCGGCTACCCGGGGATGTTCTACGCCATCACCGGCACGATGACGGCGCTGCTCGTCGTCGGCGTGTTCTTCACTGCGGTCACCGCGTTCCGCTACCTCGGCGGTCGCACGACCGACCGGGAGATCGTGGCGGCCCACGCCCTCTACTGGTACGTGCTCGCGGCCGCGTTCAGCGCGGTCTGGTTCGTCGTGTACGTGACGAAATGAGTCGTCGTCGATGATCCTGACCGGTTCGCGGCTGCTGATCGGGGCGACCGTCGTCGCCATCGTCGCCGCCGTCCTCTACGGGATCACCCAAGAGGGCTCGCTCGGCACGATCGGGCTGGCCAGCGCGGCGGTGGCGCTCGCGGTGATCGCCGGCGTCAACCTCTACACCCGGGACGCCAACGTCTCGGCGATGGACCCCGCGGCGACGACCGAGTCGGCGGCCGCGGCCCCCGCACCCGGATCGAGCCTGTGGCCGCTGGCGGCTGCGGCCGGCGCCGTACTTGTGGTCGTCGGCCTCGTCACCTTCCCGGTGATCCTCATCTTCGGGTTGGTCGTGATGCTGGCCTCCACCGTCGAGTGGATGGTCCAGGCCTGGAGCGAGCGGGCGTCGGCGGACGTCGAGTTCAACACGGCGGTGCGGCAGCGGATGGCGCATCCGCTCGAGTTCCCGATCCTCGGCGCGATCGCCGTCGGCACGCTGATCTACTCGTTCAGCCGCATCATGCTGTTCCTGTCCAGGTCCGGCGGACCGGTCGTGTTCGTCACGATCGCGGCGTTCATCCTGTTCGTCGGCTTCCTCTTCGCCGCTCGCCCGTCGCTGCGCGGCGGGCTCATCGCCGCCGTGATCGCGATCGCCGCGGT
>JBKOUV010000004.1:0-4095 GCA_046723555.1 Actinomycetota bacterium
CGCAACGGCAACCCGATGCCGGGCTACGGCTGGATCTTCCCGGTCGGCGACGGCACGGTAAACGTCGGCGTCGGGTTGCTGTCGACGTTCCGCGACTTCAAGAGCGTCAACACGACGCACCTCCTCGACGCCTACGCCCACCAGATCGCCGAACGTTGGGAGATCGACGCCGCGCATCCGGAGTGCCGGCCGACCAGCGGCCGGGTGCCGATGGGCGGATCGGTCGGGCCGAGTTCAGGGCCGACGTACCTCGTCGTCGGCGACGCCGCCGGCTGCGTCAACCCGTTCAACGGGGAAGGGATCGACTACGCCTACGAGACGGCGCGCATGGCGGCCGACGTGATCCACGAGGCCCTCGTCGAGGGCGACGCCACCCCGCTGCAGCGGTACCCGAAGATGCTCGACACCGAGTACGGGCAGTACTTCAAGGTCGCCCGGCTGTTCGCCCGGGTCATCGGGCGGCCGGCGCTGATGCGCGAGCTCACCCGCGCCGGCATGCACAGCCGCACGCTCATGGAGTGGGTGCTCCGGATCATGGCCAACCTCCTGCGCCCCGACGAGGTCGGCCCCGCCGAAGCGGCCTACCGGGCGGCCGCCGCCCTCGTCCGCCTCGCCCCGAGCGCCTGATCCGCCTCTCATTCCGGCTTCTGGGTGCAGATCTTCTCGACCCCTGAGAACAACTGCGCCCAGATCGGCTGGTGAGAAGAATTGCGCCCAGATCAGCGGGCGTGCGCAACAGGGCTAGAGGGTCCCGTTCAGCTGCAAGTTGGCGAGGAGGAACCCGGGAGCGGCGCGGAGCGCGTCGGTAGCCAGGCTCGGCGGGAGGTCGGCGCACGCGGCTTCGGCGTCGGTGACGTAGCGCTGGGCAGTGCCGATCGCGCTCTCGACGCCTTCGTTGGCCCGCACGATGGCGAGCGCCTTGTCCCGTTCGGCGACGTCGAGCGGCTTGCCGAGCAGCGCGGCGAGCTCGTCGCCGACGGCGGGATCCAGCGCCAGGGTGCGCAGCACCGGCAGCGTGTAGACGCCCTCGACGAGGTCGTGCCCCACGGGCTTGCCCAGCTGCTCGGTGGTGTCGGTGATGTCGAGGATGTCGTCGACGATCTGGAACACCATGCCGTACGCCGTGCCCCATGCGGTCAGGGCGTCGATCACGGCCCGGTCGAGCCCGGCGACGATCCCGCCGACCCGCGCCGCCGTGCCGAACAGGGAGGCCGTCTTGCCGCGGATCGAGACGAGGTAGCTGTCCTCCGGCCGGCGGATGTCATAGGTGTGGCGGAGTTGTTCGATCTCGCCTTCGCACAGCCAGCCGATCGTGCGGGCCAGGAGCCCGGCGACCTCGGTGCCGAGGGATGCCGCGATCTCCGAGGCTCGGGAGAGCAGGAAGTCGCCGGCGAGGATCGCCTGCAGGTTGCCCCACTTGGCGTTCACCGTCTCGACGCCCCGGCGGGTGTCCGACTCGTCGATCACGTCGTCGTGGTACAGCGAGCCGAGGTGGACGAGCTCGCACGCGGCGCCGCCCCGCACGACATCGTCGCTCGCCGGTGCGCCGCCGACCTGAGCGGCGGCGACCGTGACGACCGGGCGGAGCCGCTTGCCCCCCGCTACGACGAGGTGGGACGCGATCTCCGTCAGGTACGGATCCGAGTTCCGGACCGCCTCGTGGACGGCCGCCTCGACGCGCTCGCGATCGGCGTCCATCGTCTCCAGGGACAGCAGTGGGGACCGCACGGAGACCTCGGACACGCATCGGAGGCTAGCCCGGCGCGGCTAGCCGAGGCCCGTGGCGATCCGCAGCGCCTCGTCGAGCGTCAGGTCGACGCCCTCGATGCGCACGATCTCGTCGCCCTGCTGCCACACGAGGGTGTTGCCGGCGAGCCGTTGCTCCTGCCGCATGCCGTTGCGGTCATAGGTGAAGAACAGGTGCTGACCACCCGAGATCCAGAACCCGGGGTGGCCGTTCACGTCCACGTCGCGCACGTCGGTGCCGGTCTGCGTCAGCTTGAAGAACGCGTCGGTGGTCAGGTCACCGTGGGTGACCAGTGGCCCGGTCGGGGCCGGCCCCGCATCGACGTCGGGGAGGTCGACCACCCGCTCGATCCGGTAGCCCTCGAAGCCGAACCAGCGGGCGACCGCCCGCCGGCTGCCCGGGATCGCCAGCGTCACCGCGATCACGAGCAGCAGGAGGGCGGCGACGGCGAGCAACGGACGCCGCCAGCGGTGCACCGGGGCCGCCGGCTGCGCCAGGGCCGCCACCACGTCGTCGGCCAGCGACTCGGCCCGGGGGAACTCGAGCGCCTCGCCCATCGCGACGAGTCGGGCGTCCAGCGTCAGGTCACTCATCGCCGGCCTCCCCGGCGAGCAGGTCACGCGCCCGACCGAGCGCCCGGGACGCGCGGGACTTCACCGTGCCGACCGGGATCCCGAGCGTCGACGCGGTGTCCCCTTCGGACAGCCCGGCGACGAACCGGCAGGCGAGGATCTCCCGGTCCCGGTGGTCCAGGCGGGCGAGGAGGGCGAGCAGCCGCGCCGTCTCGTCGCGGTCGGCCACCTCGTCGCCCACCACGTCGGCGCCGCCCCCCGACGTCCGGTGGAGCGTGTCGTAGCGGTCCTCACGGCCGATCCGGCGGACCCTGGTGCGGACCGCGTTCTTGGCGTCGTTGGCGACGATCCGCAGCAGCCACGACCGCACCGGGGCATCGCCGCGGTACCGATCGAGCGACCGGTACCCCTTCACCAGCGCATCCTGGACGATGTCCCTTGCCTCCTCGGTCGATCCGCACACCCCGGCGGCGAGGCGCAGCGCGGCGCCCTGGTGCCGCCGAACCAGCTCTCCGTAAGCAGGACGATCGCCCGCCCGGGCGCGCCGCACCAACTCGTCGTCGGACGCTTCGTCGAGCGAGGCGTCGGTCGGAGCGTGCGATGCCATCTCGATGTGGCCAGCCTGGCTGATCTCCCGACACCGCCGGGTGTTTACGGGTTCCCGAGGAGGTGCATCCTGTAGCCGAAGCCCATCGGTATCTCCAGCTGTGACCAACCATCACCAGCACGACCGACCATCCACGGCAGCGAGGTTCGGGGCACCGGTACACTTGCCTTCCAGGTCGTCCAACTTCTGGAAAGGGCGCACATGTTCGAGAGATTCACCGACAGGGCCCGGCGGGTCGTGGTCCTCGCCCAAGAAGAGGCGCGCCTGCTCAACCACTCCTACATCGGCACCGAGCACATCCTGCTCGGGCTCATCCACGAGGGCGAGGGCGTCGCGGCGAAGGCGCTCGAGAGCCTCGGCATCTCGCTCGAGGCCGTGCGCAGCCAGGTCGAGGAGATCATCGGTCAAGGCGGTTCCTCGCCGTCGGGGCACATCCCGTTCACGCCCCGGGCGAAAAAGGTCCTCGAGCTCTCCCTGCGGGAGGCGCTCCAGCTCGGCCACAACTACATCGGCACCGAGCACATCCTGCTCGGGCTGATCCGGGAGGGCGAAGGCGTCGCCGCCCAAGTGCTGGTCAAGCTGGGTGCCGACCTTTCGCGCGTCCGCCAGCAGGTGATCCAGCTCCTGTCCGGCTACCAGGGCCCGAGCGGGCGCCCGGAGGGCGCGCCAACGGCCGGCGCCAGCGTCGGCCCCTCCAAGGACGACCCGGCGGCCGACAAGGGCAACAGCCAGATCCTCGACCAGTTCGGCCGCAACTACACCCAGCTCGCCCGCGAGCGCAAGCTCGATCCGCTGATCGGGCGCACCCGCGAGCTCGAGCGGGTCATGCAGATCCTGTCCCGGCGGACGAAGAACAACCCGGTCCTCATCGGCGAGCCCGGCGTCGGCAAGACCGCGATCGTCGAGGGCCTCGCCCAGATGATCGTCGCCAACGACGTGCCCGACACCCTGCGCAACAAGCAGCTGTACACCCTCGACCTCGGCGCCCTCGTCGCCGGCAGCCGCTACCGCGGCGACTTCGAGGAGCGGCTGAAGAAGGTGCTCAAGGAGATCAAGTCCCGCGGCGACATCCTCCTGTTCATCGACGAGATCCACACCCTCGTCGGCGCGGGCGCGGCCGAAGGGGCGATCGACGCGGCGTCGATCCTCAAGCCGATGCTCGCCCGGGG
>JBKOUV010000291.1:0-4110 GCA_046723555.1 Actinomycetota bacterium
AACTTCCACCACCGGTTCCCCTACGACTACCGCAACGGCACCCGATGGTGGCAATACGACCCCAGCAAATGGCTGATCTGGCTGTTGGCCCGCGCCCGCCTGGCCACCGCGCTACGCACCGCGTCGCCCGCCCTCGTCGCCGCCGCCATCGAGCGAACACGTCGTGCACCGGCCCCGTCGCGCCCGCTCGCCACGTCCAGCTAACGAAGGCGCGACATGGTCAGCAACGAGCGGCCGGCGAAGCCGCCCGCGCACACCTCGCAGCCGTCGACGTCCTCGACGACCCCGGCCCGGCCGAGCGCGTCGCCTACGACATTCTCGCCTCGCGACGAGACTTGCTGCCGTCCGTCGAGCCACTCGTGGGCGGCGATCGGTGCGATGGCCGGAGCCTCCAGTGAGGCCGCTCAACAGCGCTACGGGGCAGCCAGCCACGAAGCAGTGAGCTTCGACCGTTGATCCTCTCGGGCGCGCCCGAACGACGCGCCCGAACGACAGACCCAGCGCTCTCGGAGCCCGCCCATATCGGCATTTCTTTGCGCTCGCAATAACCTCGGCTGGCGCGGTCGAATGCTCTCTCCTGTGGGCGGTCGAGCATCTCGGGCACCGCGTCGGGCCCTGTAGGAGATGCACTTCAGACTCGCATTGGCTGCCGAGCTTGTTGGTGAGCCACGGGCCTCTGTCGATGAGCCAGATGTCGGTGCGGCCACGGCAGTATGCGCGCATCCCGACGGTCGTCGTCCCCCGGGGTGTGCGGTCGTCGGCTCTCGACGAGCTTGACGCCGCGGTCGCGAGCCCCGGGGGGTGCAGGCGGCCGGTGGTGGACGAGGCGAAGCTCATCGATTTCAGCCACTCAACGATCTTCCTCCACTGACGGGCACACGATCTTCGAGCGGTAGCCGAGCCCGAGGCGAGGACTACTCGCGCTGTTCGCTCGCCGACCGAAGTGATGACACTCGGATTGATCGCCCTTCGCTCACCGTTCCTGTGTCGCTGACTGGGCCGACGCGGCCGTTCGGCCTCGACTTATTCCTCCATCGCACTGGGGCACCGCGCTACCCTGCGACCGCCAAGGCGACCGGAGCCAAGCCCCAGGTTCGCCGGCGTGCAGATAGCTACAGCGGTAGGGAGGGACTGTCGGTGAAACTACGCATTGGAGTCGCGACGGCTGTCACGACCATGATCGTCGGTGTGTTCGGAGCCGCGCCCGCGGGCGCCGACCCGAAGGGGGAGATCCTCGAGATCACGTGTGACACGCTGGGCACGCTGCAAGTCGTCGTGTTCAGCAATGGTCCGTCGTCTCCTGGGCTCGTGGTCGGCAGCAACCAGGTGGGTATCCCATACGAGCTCCACCTCGAGGGGACGTTCACCCCGATTGACGGCGAGCCAGAGTCGTTCGTCGAGGACTTCGCGAAGCCGGCGCCGCGGAACGGCCGACTCGACCATTGCACGTTCCACCAGGAGGGAAGCGACGAGTTCGGCTCGTTCGTACTCGACGGCGAAGTGTCGATCTCCTACACCCCCGGGCACTGAACAAACGAGCACCGCTCGCAATAGCGGAACTCGACAGGCCCGTCGTCCGACAACGCGCGCCCGATCGCCGGCACCTGTCGAGCGACGTTGCGTTCGGAGAGTGCCGCTGTCGGCGTACACCGAACAACAGCCCAGAGTGAACGCCGCCGCCTGAGCCGAGCCGACCCGCACGTATCGGCACCGCGGCGCATCCTCGTACTGGCGCGGCGCGCGATATCTCGCACCGCCTATGGGGTCGCCGTGCGCTGACGCCCATTCGAGGCGTCGCGCTACGGCACGGATACGGCGCATCGGTCATCGACGGATGGCCCGTGTGAGGCCCGGCGGCGTCCGGTTGCCAGCTCCCACGGTGGACAGGTTCGTGCCGAGCTCAAGACAGCGCGAACGGCGGATACTCGTCGGTGAGCAACACCAGGTACGCCTCGACGCGCAGCCACCACCGCCCGACGCCGAGAGCGAAGTCGCGCAGCCCGTCGGGCCAACGCCCGGTGAACAGCACGGCGAAGAAAGCGATCACGCCGACCACGAACAGTGCGATCGCGAGCAGCGCCAGCACGATGAGCTGAGGAATGACCAGGATCAGCCGGAAGCCGACGGTCAACCGGTTGCGGCCCTCGAGTTCGGGGACGAGGTCGACGCCCACCCGCGGGTCGTCGCCGGGATCGGCGAATGTCGTCGCGAAGCTGAATGGCGGGTACTCCTCGCGCAGGAACCCGAAGTAGGTCGCGGTGCGCAGCAAGTACCGCAAGTACATCGCCTGCAAGCTGGCCAGCCCGGCCGGGAGTCGACCGGTGAAAAGCACCGCGAACCAGGAAATCACGGCGACGACTTCGGAGACCGTGCCGAGTGCGTTCAGGATCACGAGGTGCGGGATGGCCAACAGCCAGTGCACCAGCGGGCGCCAGTTGGCAATCCGCTCCGGTGCATCGAGGGTGAACGTCGCGGGATACGGACCGCCGGTCGCGTTCATGACACCTCCCGGTAGCAGACCAGAGAAAGCTACTCCCGCCTCACTCCGCCGACCCACCGTCCCCCCCGACTGCCTCATGGCGGGAACCGACACCCGATTTCCGTCGGGCGGTGTAGCCCGCCGTAACAGTCATGCCGAGCCGCACCGAACGACAGCCGGTACTCGCCGACACCCGCGCCAGAACGGCACCAGTGGGTGCTTGGACACTGTTACTGACGCGTTCGTCCTGGGATTCCGCTGTTCGGGGAGGGAGGCTCAGGTGGGCTGGTCGCGGTCGTGGATCCAGGTGGCGAGTGCGGTTCCGATCTCGTCGGGGCTGTCCTCTTGCAGGAAGTGGTTGCCGGCGACGGTGACCTCGCGCTGGTTGGGCCAGCGCCGGCAGAACTCGAGCTGGGTCCCGGTGAGGATCGCACCGGGGTCGGCGACGATCAGCAGCTTGGGGATGTCGCTGGTGGCGAGCCAGTCGGCGTAGGCGGCGACGATCCCAGCGACCTCGGCCGGCTCGCCGTCGAGAGGGATCTGGCGGGGCCAGGTCAGGGTCGGTCGACGCGACTCGCCAGGTTCACCGAACGGGCGGCGATACTCGCTCAGCTCCTCGTCGGTGAGCTGACGGATCACCGAGCCCGGCAACACGGCCTCGACGAACAGGTTCTTGTCGAGCACCATCTCCTCGCCGGCCGCCGAGCGGAAGCCCTCGAAGATCGATCGGGCCCGCGCCGGCCATTCGTCCCAACGCAACGGTCGCACGATCGCCTCCATGTAGGCGATGCCGGTGACCGCTTCACGGTGCCGGTTGGCCCAGTCGAACCCGAGCGCCGACCCCCAGTCGTGCCCCACCAGTGTCACGTCATGGTCGACGCCGACGGCCTCCAGCAGGCCGTCGAGGTAATGACGGTGCTGGATGAAAGTGTAGGAGGAGGCGTCAGCATCGGGCAGCTTCCCGGAGTCACCCATCCCGACCAGGTCGGGCAGGATGCAGCGGCCCAGCGCCTCGACATGGGGCACGATGTTGCGCCACAGATACGACGACGTCGGGTTGCCGTGCAAGAACACGATCGGATCGCCAGCGCCAACATCGACGTAGGCCAGCGACACACCGTCGACAACGTGTCGGCGCTTCTCGTAGGGGAACCTCGCATCGATCGGCACGGCACCTCCCCGGGTGATGACGCCATCGTCGCACGCCATCGGCGACGACATTGAGCGTCCATGCGACACCATCATCACCCTGATCCTCGCGGTCATTCGAAGCGGCTGACCGAACACCGCGCCCGAACGACACACGAACGCCCCGCGAGGCCGCGCCGAACGGCATTTTGTCGTCGGCCGGACGGCCCGGCGGTACGGTCGATTCACATCAGACGTGGCACCGACAGGAGGGTCGTATGGGTAACGAGACGCAAACGGTCGTCGTCCCGCACCTGGGTTCCTCAATCATCGGTTACAGGTTCGGACGGTCCTACAACCCTGATCTGCCCACGCTGGTCATGGTGAATTCGTTCAGCACCTCGGTCGAGTTGTATCGGCCGCAGTTCGTTGATGAGGAGCTGAACAAGACGGTCAACCTCCTTGCCATCGAGCCCTACGGGCACGGCGAGACTCGCGCCACG
>JBKOUV010000079.1:0-9921 GCA_046723555.1 Actinomycetota bacterium
GCGCCCTTGCGCAGGTTGTCGCCGATCACGAACAGCGCCAGGCCGCGGCCGTCGGGCACGCCGGGATCGGTGCGGATGCGGCCGACGTAGGTGGGGTCGCGACCGGCGGCGTCGAGCGGGGTCGGGACGTCGGCGAGCACCACTCCGGGCGCGGCCGCCAGCACTTCGGTGGCCCGCTCTACGGAGATCGGCCGGGCGAACTCGGCGTTGAGGGACAGCGAGTGGCCGGTGAAGACCGGCACCCGGACGCACGTCCCGGACACGGGGAGGTCGGGGATCTCGAGGATCTTGCGGCTCTCGTCGCGCAGCTTCTGCTCTTCGTTGGTCTCGAACGAGCCGTCGTCGACGATCGTCCCGGCCAGCGGGAGCACGTTGAACGCGATCGGCCGGGCGAACTTCACCGGCTCGGGGAACGGGACCGCGGCTCCGTCGTGGGTGAGCTCGGCGGCCCGGTCGACCACCTGGCGCACCTGCTTGTCGAGCTCGTCGACACCGGCGCCGCCGGCGCCCGACACCGCCTGGTAGGTGCTGGCCACCAGCCTGACCAGCCCGGCCTCGTCGTGCAGCGCCTTGAGCGCCGGCATCGCCGCCATCGTCGTGCAGTTGGGGTTGGCGATGATGGCCTTGCGGGCGTCGGCGATCGCGTGCGGGTTGACCTCGGCGACGACCAGCGGCACATCCGGGTCCATGCGGAAGGCCGATGAGTTGTCGATCACGGTCACGCCGGCTGCGGCGAACCTCGGGGCGAGCTGGCGAGATCCGGCCGCCCCCGCCGAGAACAGGGCGATGTCCAGCCCCGACGGATCGGCGACGGCGGCGTCCTCGACCGTGATCTGCTCGTCGCCCCACGGCAGGGTCGTCCCGGCCGAGCGGGCGGAGGCGAAGAAGCGGATCTCCCCGACGGGGAAGGCCCGCTCGGCGAGAAGCCGGCGCATCACGCCGCCGACCTGCCCGGTTGCACCGACGACACCGACGTTCACGGCGGCCAGGTTAAGGCTCCTCTGCACCTGCTGCGCGGCGGGTTCCGCGCTCAGCGGACCGTCGCGACGAGCCACCAGTGGTTCCTGTTGATGCCCTCGAAGTAGTCGGTACCGGCGTTCGAGACGCCCCAGACCGGGACGGCGCGGGCCGGGTTGCGCCAGATCACGACGTCGCCGACCCGGTCGGCGATCGGGCGGAGCACCTGATGCGGATCGAGACGGCTCGCCTGCCAAGCCAGTCGGGTCGGTGTCCGTCGCCGGGCGAGCCACCCACCTACTCCCGGTACCCGGTAGAGCCCGCGCACCGCCGCCCCCGCCGGGAGCACGATCGGATCGGTGCCCGACCACGACCGGAAGTTGAGGGCGATCTTGCCGCCGGGGCGCACGACCCGCAACGCCTCGCCGACCAGGGCCAGCGCGTCGTCGTGGTCGCAGTGCTGCAGCGTGAGGTAGCTGAACGCGACGTCGACCGCGTTGTCGGGGATGGTCAGCGAGCGGCCGTCGAGCACCTCGATCGTGCGCAGCCGGTGCACGACCCCGAAGCGAGCCACCGCCTCCCGGCACCGCTCGAGGAACCCGGCGTCGAGGTCGCAGGCGTACACCGTCCCGAAGCGTCGGGTGAAGGCGCAGGTCATCCGGCCGATGCCGCACCCGATCTCGACGAGGCCACGGCGGGCGTCGTCATCGGTCCGCAGCCCGAACCGCTCGAGGTAGACCGGCACCTCGTGGTCACCCGTGGCGACGAACTCGGCCAGCGTCAGGGCATCGCCCGTCGCGCTGTTGAAGACCCATCCGCGAGCCTGGACGACGTCGTCCGCACTCGCCTGGCGTTCGGTGACGCGGCCGGCGGCCTTCCAGAGATCGAGTTGGGAGCGCCGGCGCATCGGAAAATTCTGGCAGAGCACCTGGCTGGGGGGAATTCGAGCGTCCGCGGGGATGCCAGACTCTCGTCATGAGCTTGACAATGGACCGGGAACTCTGGGAATCGATCGTGGCCAGCGACGCCGAGGTGCCGCCTGGCCACACCGCAGCAGAGCTGCTACCCGGACTTCTCGATCTACTCGGCTCCCCCGATCCGTTCCTGCGCGACGAGGTTGGCTACGGCGTGCTCGCCCGGTGGGTGGTGCACGACCAGCTCATCGGGCCCGACCAGTTGCGCCAGTGCGCCGAGCGGCTGCTGCCCGACCTGCGCTACGGCCTCGATCGCGACGTCAACGACGAGCATGCGGTGCTCCGGCGGTCGTTCTCGGCGCTCGCTCTCGCCATCATCGCCTACCGCGACGTCGAAGACCAGTTCCTCGTGCCGGCCGAGGTGGCCCAGCTGTTCGAGGCCGGCATCGGCTACCTCCTCGACGAGACCGATCGGCGAGGGTGGGTGCCGGAGATGGGGTGGATCCACGCCACCGCCCACGCCGCCGACCTGCTCAAGTTCCTCGTCCGCAACCCGCTCACCGATCGGGAGGACCATCGGCGCGTGCTCGCCGCGCTCCAGACCCTGCTCACCCGGCCCGGGCCGGTGTTCAAGGACGACGAGGAGGACCGCCTGGTGCTGGTGGTCGTCGACGTGCTCGGGCGGGACACGATCGGTGACGCCGAGCTCGTCGAGTGGATCGACGGGTTCGGGTCATGGCTGGGCGAGCACACCGAGGGGGCCTTCGACCCGACAATCCACGCCACGGCTACCAACGTCAAGCGCTTCGTCCGCACCCTTCACCTCGCCCTGTGCTCGCGGGCCCACCGCCGCGGCCTCAAGCACGACCAGGCAGAGCTCGCCGCCCTCGACACCGCCCGCCGCTTCGCTGCCGGGCCGATCTGAGATCAGGTCTCGGTCGTCGGCGGCCGGCCGGTGCGGCCGAGGCCGAGGGCCTCGAACAGGTCGATCGGGATCGGGAAGATGATCGTCGAGTTGTTCTCCGCCGAGATCTCCACCATCGTCTGCAGCTGACGGAGCTGCAGCGCCCCCGGCGTGCCCGCGATCACGGCCGCGGCCTCGGACAGGTTCTTTGACGCCTGCAACTCACCGTCGGCGGCGATGATCTTGGCCCGGCGCTCGCGCTCGGCCTCGGCCTGCCGGGCCATCGCCCGCTGCATCTGAGCGGGCAGCCCGACGTCGCGGATCTCGACCCGGTGCACCTTGATCCCCCACGGCGACGTCTGGGCGTCCAAGGCGACCTGGAGCTCGGCGTCGATCCGATCGCGCTCGGAAAGCAGCTGGTCGAGCTCGTGGCGACCGACGATCGACCGCAACGTCGTCTGGGCCACGAGCTGCGAAGCGGCGTACCAGTCGCGGACCTGGATCACCGAGGCCGCGGCGTCGACGACCTGGAAGTAGGCCACCGCGTCGACCGTGCAGGTCACGTTGTCCCGGGTGATCACGGCCTGGGAGGTCACGGGCACGGCGATGATCTGCAGGTTGGCCCGGACCATCCGGTCGATCACCGGGATGATGAAGAACACGCCCGGGCCCTTGGCGCCCTGGGACCGGCCGAGCCGGAAGATCACCCCTCGCTCGTACTCCTGCACGATCTTGATCGAGGCGGCGAGCAGGATCAGTCCGAGGATCACGACGATGGCGATCACGGCGATCAGTGCGTTCATGGCGTCAGGTCCTCCCTGCTCTGGTTGCTCGGCTTCGTCAGCGCGGTGGCCCCGCGCCGGGCGGCGGCCAGATCTCGACGGTCGTGCCGTGGAACCCGACCACGGTGACCGAGTCGCCCGGCGCCAGGTTGAGCACGTGGTTGGCGGCCGCGTTCCACCGCGATCCCTCGATCATCACCACCCCGGTCGTCCGATCCCACCGGTCGACCGAAGCGGTCCGACCGACGAGCGACTCCATGCCGGTGAGGGCCGGACGCTGGACGAGCTTGGTCGCGGCTTGGTGAATGCGGGGGAAGCCGTAAGCCAGGATCGGGGTCACGATCGCCGTCACGATCATGCTCATCGTGTCGTCGTTGGCGATCGCGAACCCGGCGCCGCCGAGGGCGAACGCGATCAGGGCGATCGCTTCGCCGATCGTCGATCGACGCTGCCGGGCGATCATCACGATCCACGTCCCGATCGCGAACCCCGTTCCGAGCAGCGGCCACCACGTCAGGTCCTCGCGCGCGATCGCCACGACGGCGACGGTGCCGGCCGCCAGCGCGAGCGTGCCTGCCACTCCCAGCGTCGGCAGGGCGACTTCGATGATCAGCAGCAGGGCGGCGATCGTGACGCAAACCAGGACGACGCTCGGCTCGTCGAACACCCACCCCATACGTGCTCAGCAGGTTAGGCGAGGGTAATTGCCAGGGTCTGTCCGCGCGAACGGCTACTTGCGTTCGGGGAGTGGGCCCGAGTACTCGGCGCCCGAATCGAGCCCGAAGGCGGTGTGCAGAGCGCGGGCCGCCCGCTCGAGGTCGGCGGAAGCGATCACCACCGAGATCCGGATGGTCGACGTCGAGATCATCTCGATGTTCACGTTCTCGTCGGCGAGCGTGCGGAACATCTTCGCCGCGATGCCCGGCGAGGTCTTCATCCCTGCCCCGACGAGTGACAGCCGGGCGATGTCGCCGTCGTGGGTGACCCCGGTCGCGCCGATCTCGCCGGCGACCCGCTTGACGATGTCCTCGGCGACGCCCATGTCCGCCGACGGCATCGTGAAGCTGATGTCGGTGGACCCTTCCGTCGACGTGTTCTGCACGATCATGTCGACGTTGACGTTGGCGTCGGCGAGCGGCTCGAACAGCGATGCCGAGATCCCCGGGCGGTCGGGAACGCCCAGCACGGTGACCTTCGACTCGCTCGTGTCGGTGACGACACCGGAGATGATCGGATCTTCCACGGAGGGCTCCCTCCTCGACTCGTCGACTTCGTCAGTGACCCACGTGCCCGGCTCCCACGTGAACGCCGATCGCACGTGCAGTGAGACGCCGTGGTTGCGGGCGAACTCGACCGAGCGCAGAGCGAGCACCTTCGACCCGGCCCCCGCCATCTCGAGCATCTCCTCGAAGCTCACGTGGGCGAGCTTCCGGGCGCGGGGGACGATGCGGGGATCGGCGGAGAAAACGCCGGTCACGTCGGTGTAGATCTCGCACGCCGCGGCGTTGAGCGCCTTGGCGAGTGCCGAGGCGGTGAGGTCCGAGGCCCCCCGACCCATCGTCGTGATCTCCCGCTCGATGCTGACCCCCTGGAAGCCGGCCACGACGCACACCCGGCCGGCGGCGAGCGCCTCCCGGACGCGGTCGCCCTTGACCTCGACGATCTTCGCCTTGCCGTGGGTGGTGTCCGTGATGATCCCGACCTGGCTGCCCGTGAAGCTCACCGCGTCGACCCCGAGGTCGGACAGCGCCATCGTCAACAGGGCCGCCGAGACCCGCTCGCCGGTGGTCAGCAGCATGTCCATCTCCCGGCCGGGACGGGTGTTCGACACCTGCGAGGCGAGGGCGATGAGGTTGTCCGTGGCCTTGCCCATGGCCGACACGACGACCACGACGTCGTCGCCGTGGCGCCGGGTGAAGGCGACGTTCTCGGCCACCGCCCGCATCCGATCGGGGTCGGCGACCGACGTGCCGCCGTACTTCTGGACGATCAGGGCCACGGTCCCCCGAGCCTAACCGTGGGTCTACGGGCCAGGTCAGCCCGGTTCTTGCTTGGCGACGAGCTCGACGACCTCGAAGGCCAGGAGCTGGGAGCCGGTCGCCACCGGCTTGCCGTCGGCCGACTCGGCGCGGGCGTGGCCGTGCTGGAACGCCTGGCTCTGCACCCACGCCTGGAACGACTCCTCGCTGTCCCAGCGGGTGTAGACGAAATACCGCGTCTCCCCCTCGACTGGCCGCAGCAACTGGAACTCTTCGAATCCCGGCATCTGCTCGACGCTGCGCGCCCGGGCCGCGAACCGAGCCTCCAGCTCGGACCCGGCGCCTTCGGGCACGGCGATGGCGTTGATCTTGACGACACTCATGGGCTCATCCTCGCCCTCGTCCGGCGTCCGTGCCAACTACGCCGGTTCGACGAAACTCCGCCAGCTGGCTGATGTCTCGGCGCGCCCTGTCGCCGCACAGTCGGCACCATGGGAAGCAGCGTGAAGTCAATCGTGGCCGTTCTGGCGGGCTTGGGGGCGACGATCGTGTGGTCGTCGCCGCCGGTGGACGCGACCAACAGCGTCGTCATCGTGGACAGCGCCGGCGACATCGACTCAGCCACGTCCGTGGCGCTCGACACGGCCGGCCATCCGGTGGTCAGCTACTACGACAGCACCCCAGGTGATCTGAAGCTCGTCCACTGCGACGACGCCAACTGTGCGGGCGGGGGCGACAGCATCGAAACCGTCGACAGCGCGGCCAACGTCGGCCAGCACTCGTCCCTCGCGCTGGACGCCGTGGGCAACCCGGTGATCAGCTACTACGACTCGACGAATGGCGACTTGAAGCTGGCCCACTGCAACGACGAGAAGTGTGCTGGCGACGGCGACAGCATCGCGCCCGTGGAAGGCAGCACCAACGTGGGCCAGTACTCGTCGCTGGAGCTGGACGCCGCAGGCAAGCCGGTGATCAGCTACTTCGACGCGTCGAACGCCGACCTGAAGCTCGTTCACTGCGACGACGTCAACTGTGCGGGCACGAACGAGAGCATCGTCACCGTGGACAACGGGCCGTTCGTCGGCGCCTACGGCTCACTGGAGCTCGACGCCGCGGGCAATCCGGTCGTCAGCTACCACGACTCGACGAATGGCGACCTGAAGGTCGTCCATTGCGATGACGCCAACTGCCTCGCCGGCGGCGACAGCGTCGTCACCGTGGACAGCAACGGCACTGTTGGCTTGTTCACCTCGCTGGCCTTGGACGCCGCAGGCAACCCGGTGATCAGCTACTACTCCAGTTCGAACGCCGACCTGAAGGTCGTCCATTGCGATGACGCCAACTGTGCGGGCGCGAACGAGAGCATCGTGACCGTGGACAGCATCGGCAACGTGGGGTTGTTCTCGTCGCTGGTGTTGGATTCGGCGGGCGACCCAGTGATCAGCTACCACGACAACTCCAACGGTGAGCTCCAGGTTGTCCACTGCGACGATGCCGACTGCGCCGACGGCGATGCCATCGTGACGGTGGACAGTCGCTTCGGCAACCTCGGCTGGAACACGTCGCTGGCGTTGGACGCAAGCGGCAATCCAGTGGTCAGCTATCGGGACCTGCTGAACAAGGACCTCAAGGTCGCCCATTGCGAGACCGCATCATGCGCGCCCCCGCTGTGCGCTGGTGCCACGGCGACCATCGTGGGAACGGCCGGCAACGATGTCATCGACGGTACCGCGGGCGCGGACGTCATCGTCGCTGGTGACGGTGACGACACGATCGAGGGGCTCGATGGGAACGATCTGATCTGTGGCGGCGCCGGTGACGACGAGGTCCACGCCGGCGGCGGTGACGACCGCGTGTTCGGCGACGTTGGTCTCGACAACCTCGATGGCCAGGACGGTGACGACCGGCTCGACGGCTCACCAGACGACGACCGCCTGGCGGGCGGCGCCGGCGACGACGTGCTGGTCGGGGCGTCGGGCGACGACGAGTTCGTCGGCGACGACGGTGCTGACACCGCCGACTTCTCCGCCTCCCCGGCCGGGGTCAGCGTCGACCTGGTGACCCAACTCGCGAGCGGCGAGGGTCACGACGGGCTGAGCGGCGTCGAGAACCTCGTCGGATCGAGTTTCGGCGACGGCCTGGCCGGAGACGCCGGCGGCAACACGATCGATGGCGGGCCGGGAGACGACACCATCAACGGTGCGCCGGGTGACGACGAGCTCACCGGTGGCGCCGGAGTGGATCACCTCTTCGGGGAGGAGGGGAACGACCGCCTCGACGGTGGGGACGGTGCCGACTTGCTCCTCGCCCACGAAGGCAACGACCTCGTGGTAGGTGGGGAGGGCCACGACTTCATGAGCGGCGGCGACGGCGACGATGTGCTGGCCGGGTCCGGTGGAGGTGACGGCATCTTCGGTGACGGCGGCGTCGACACGGCGAGCTTCGCCACGTCGCCAGCAGCCGTTACCGCCGACCTCGCTGCCGGCACGGCAACCGGGGACGGCTCCGACGCGCTCGAAGCGGTCGAGAATCTCGGCGGATCGAGCTTCGACGACGTGCTCACGGGTGATGCCGGCGCCAACATGCTCGACGGGGCCGGCGGTAACGACATCGTGGCCGGACTGGCCGGCGACGACGTGCTCGCCGGGTCCGTAGGGGACGACACCGTGTTCGGCGGGGGCGACGATGACGAGTTGGTCGGTGGGGCCGGTGATGACGTCATCGACGGCGGAGACGGGAGCGACCGGCTGAGCTTCACCGCGTCGTCAGCCGCGGTGAGCGTTGATCTATCTGCTCTCAGCGCCACCGGAGAAGGCACCGATGTGGTGCGGTCGGTCAACGCGGTGGTCGGGTCGAGCTTCGACGACCGGCTCACCGGTGACGCCGATGCCAACGCGATCGACGGTGGCGGCGGCCGTGACGTGATCGCGGGATTGGCCGGGGACGACGCGTTGGCGGGCGGGGCCGGGGTCGACACGGTGACCTACGCCGCCTCACCGGGGCCGCTGACCGTCAGCCTCCGGAGTGGCACTGCGGTCGGGGACGGCGCCGACCAGTTGTCAGGGTTGGAGAACGTCGTCGGCTCGGCGTTCGATGATGTGCTGAGCGGTGACGCCGCGGCCAACGTTCTGGACGGAGGGCCGGGAGCCGACACGGTGAGCTTCGCCGCCGCGCCGGCACCGGTGACGGCCAGCCTCTTCGGCGGAGTGGCGGTCGGGGAGGGCGCTGACCGGTTGGTGCGTTTCGAGGATCTGGTCGGATCCCGGTTCGCCGACGCGCTCACGGGCGACGCTGGACGGAACTCGATCCAGGGTGGCAACGGGAACGACGTGTTGGCGGGCCGGGGCGGCAACGACTGGCTGGACGGTGGGACCGGCGTCGACGCGGCCGACTTCGCCGCGGCGACCAAGGCGGTGACGGCGAGCCTGACCTCGGGGACCGCGACCGGTGAAGGGGTCGACCTGCTGGTCGGGTTCGAGACACTGCGCGGCTCCCCGTTTGCTGACACGCTCATGGGCAACGCCGGTCCGAACACGTTGTCGGGTGGCGCCGGCGATGACCGGCTCGCCGGGCTGGCCGGCAACGACACGTTGGACGGTGGCTCCGGCGCCGACACGGCGAACTTCGCCGCCGCGACGAGGGCGGTCACCGCCAACCTGAGAACGGGGTCCGCAACGGGCGAAGGTTCGGACCGACTGCTGAGGTTGGAGAACCTGCTCGGGTCGAGCTTCGCCGACCGACTCACCGGCAACGCCCGCCGGAACACGCTCTGGGGTGGCAACGGCAACGACACGCTCACGGCGGGCCGCGGTAACGACGCCCTCAATGGCGGCGCCCAGTTCGACCGGGCAGACGGCGGCGCGGGGATCGACACGCAGCACAAGTGCGAGCTGACCGTCCACATTCCCTGACCTTCCGCCGACCCGCCCGCCGCTCCCGAGCGCGTCGCCGATCGGACCCGCCGCGACCCCGCCGTGCTCCCTCCGGCGGGGTCGCCGGCGTCCGGCGACCAATGTTCAGCCACCTGGCCGATGTCTCGGTGCGACCGCCGCCGACGAGCTGTTCGGCGGTCCCGGAAACGACCGGCTCGACGGCGGCCACAGCGCTGACTCGCTGGCCGGCGAGGACGGTGACGACGTCCTGACGGGCGGCGACGACGGCGGCGTGGTGGTCGGTGGCCTCGGGAGCGACGTGCTGATCGGAGGGTCAGGTGACGACGGATTGATCGGCGGCGACGGCGTGGACACGGCTGACTTCTCCGCCTCACCGGCCGAGGTCGAGGTTGATCTCGCCGACCAGAGTGCCGTCGGGGATGGGTCCGATGTGGTGCGCGAGGTGGAGAACGCGGTTGGGTCGAGTTCCGAGGACGTCCTCATCGGTGACGA
>JBKOUV010000213.1:0-5758 GCA_046723555.1 Actinomycetota bacterium
ACCCTCAACCGGCGGTTGAGGGTGAGACCGCCGACGAAGGCGAGGGCCGCGACCGCCGGCGTTCGCGTCACCACCGCAACCGCCACGGAGATGGCGAGGCCGACGAACGTCGCGGTGGAGAGCGCCTCGGCCCTGGTGGGACACCTAGGATGCCGGGCCGGCGCGGGCGCAATCTCGTAGCCTGCCTCCATCGCCGTGTCAACCATGCCCAACTACGTGATCGAAGGCCCGCGCTGGTTCCGCGTCCGCATCCGCGGCCAGGGCCCGTTTCTCGCGCTGATCGTGCCGGCGGTGATGGGCTTGATCGCCCTCCTCGCGCTCAACCTCGGCGACAGCACGGCGAGCGGGCTGGTCGGCCTGGTGCTCGGCGTGTTCGCCGCGCCGGGGCTGCTCGCGATCGGCGCCCCGTTCTCCAGCGCCACGCTCTACCCGATCGGGATCGCGTTGAGTGTCGTGCTCTGGCTGATCGTCGGCTACCTCGCCGCCCGCCGGGCCACCCGCAACCCGATGGCGTCGTTCGCCGATTTCTGGCGCAACTACTGGTGGCTCGCGGTCGGGATCTGGGTCGGCGCGACCGCCGCCCTCCTCATCGCCCGGTACGCCCTCGGTGAAGCACTGGTCTAGGTGGAATCGGTCCGCCGTCACACCGTGACCAGGTCGCGGATCGCCTCGAGCTTGGCCGGGCCGATGCCGCGCACGTCCTCGAGATCGTCGACGGTGGCGAACGGGCCGTTCTGCTCACGGTGGTCGATGATCGCGGCCGCGGTCGCCGGCCCGATACCGGGGAGCACGTCGAGCTCCTCGATGGTGGCGTGGTTGAGGTCGATCGGTCCCGGCGGCGCGGCATCCGAGCCGGCCGACGGGTCGGCAGCTGCGACCGGCACGCTCTCGCCCGCCCGCGGCACGTAGATCCGCTCGCCGTCGGTGACAACCGCGGCGAGGTTGAGCGCGTCAGGGTCGGCCCGCCGCACCGGCCCGCCGGCGGCGGCGATGGCGTCGTCGACCCTGGCCCCATCGTCGAGCTCGTAGACACCCGGTCGGGCGACAGCCCCGGCCACGTGGACCACGAGCGGAGCGGGCGGGCTCGCTTCCGTGGCCGTCGACAGGGCGGGTGCCGCGGACGCCGACGACCCTGCTGACGTCGACGTCGCGGCGTAGGGCAACCCGGCCTCGGTCGGCGGCGGCGGGGTACGGAGCAACCACCAGCCACCGGCGACCACCAGGATCAGGAGCAGGGCACCGGTCACGAGGCGGCCGGCACCGAACCACTGCAGCCATGGGCGCGCCCTCGCCATCAGCGCCGTCCCGGCGCCGCGACCGGGGCCGGGGCGAATCGGTTCCGGAGACGGGGGTGGATCGGAACGATCGTCGAACGACACGACATCCTCCTGGCATCGGGCGCGTCGTCGAGGACGCGCGCGTCACGCGGGGAATGTCGGTGCGGTCGACGCTATCGGCCGAAGCGCGCTCGCGGCAGGCGGTGGCGCTCGTCGCGGCGACCGGCGTCCCGGAATCTGGGCGCGATTGTTCTCACGGCCCGATCTGGGCGCGATCGCCCTCAACCGTTGCGACGATCTGCACCCAGATCGTCGCGGGGATCGACCGGGACGAAACTCAGAACAGCTGAGCGGTGAGCCGCCGGCGGTACTCGGCGGTGCGTGGGTCGTCGGGACCCATCACTTCGAGGATGTCGACGAACTCCTGCCTCGCCTCGTCGTCGTCCTTCACCCGACCGAGCAGCTCGTTGAGCGTCGTGTCATAGTCGTCCGTCTCGGTGTTGCCGAGACGCGCCGTGGCGGCCACCTTGCGGGTTCGCTCGTTCTCCGGGATTCGCCCGAGCAGCTCGAGAGCCTGCGCGGCGCCGTCGCCGTCGCCGTCGCCGTCCGCGGCGATGAGTAGCTCAGCGAGGGCGACGATGGCGTCCTCGTTGTCGGGGTCGAGGTCGAGCGCACGGCGGAGGCTTTCCTCATCCCCGGCGGCGATGAGCCGGGAGACCTCGGTCTCCTCATCGGTCGGCAGCAGGGTGCCGACGAAGCGCTGGACTTCGGGCTCGGGATAGGCGCCGATGAACCCGTCGACGACCTGACCGTCGCGCAAGGCGTACACGGCGGGGATCGACTGGATCCGGAACGCCTGGCTGATCGCCGGGTTCTCGTCGACGTTCACTTTGACCAGCTCCACCTTGCCGTTGGTGCCGTCGACCACCTTCTCGATGATCGGCCCGAGCGTGCGGCACGGACCGCACCACGGCGCCCAGAGGTCGACGACCACCGGCACGGACTTCGACCGCTCGACCACGTCGGTCTCGAACGTTTCGTCGGTGACATCCGTGTAGGCCATGGACTTCACGCTACGGACCAGCGGAGGGTTTGCGGCACCTCTGCCTGGCCCGAAACCTCTCCGCTGTACCCTCGGTCGGATGATCACGGCTCCGCAGGGCATCGACGTCGACGCCGTGAGCGGCTGGCTGGCCGACAACGTCGCCGGGGCCCGGCCGCCGTTCACGTTCGACCTCATCGCCGGCGGTCACTCGAACCTCACGTTCCGGGTCACGGCGGCCGACGGAACACTGTTCGTCTTGCGGCGCCCGCCGCTCGGCCACGTGCTCGCCAGCGCCCATGACATGGGCCGTGAGTTCCGCGTCATCTCCGGACTGCAGGGCAGCGCAGTCCCGGTCCCGCCGTCCTTCGGCTACTGCGTCGACCCGGCCGTGAACGGTGTCCCCTTCTACGTCATGGGCTTCGTCGAGGGGCATGTGATCCGCGACCGGTCGCTCGCCGAGGCGGCGCTAACCCCCGCCGCTCGGGCGAACGCGAGCCGCTCGCTGATCGACACGATGGCTGCGCTCCACGCCGTCGACGTCGAAGCGGCGGGGCTGTCCGACCTCGGCCGCCACGAGGGCTACATCGCCCGCCAGCTCAAGCGCTGGTACGGCCAGTTCGACCAGCAGAAGACCCGCCAGCTCCCGCTGGTGAAGGAGGTCCACGACGCCCTCGCCGCCCGCATCCCCGAGCAGGGGCCGGCGACGATCGTCCACGGCGACTACCGGCTCGACAACTCGATCGTGTCCGACGACGGCGAGGTCGTCGCGGTGCTCGACTGGGAGATCTGCACCCTCGGCGATCCGCTCGCCGACATCGGCCTGCTCCACGTGTACTGGACCGGTCCGGACGACGAGCCCAGCGCGTGGGGTGGCCAGGCGACCACCGCGGCGGGGTTCTGGAACCGCGATCAGCTCGGCCCGCGCTACGCCGAAGTCTCCGGGCGCGACCTGTCGGAGCTCGATTTCTACGTCGCCTTCGGCTACTGGAAGCTCGCCTGCATCGTCGAGGGCGTCTACGCCCGCTACCTCGGCGGGGCGCTCGGCCAGCGCGACCCGGCCGAGTTCGCCCCGTTCGCCGCCCAGGTCGACGGCGCGATCGCCAAGGCGGCGGAGCACCTGGAGCGGCTCTAGTGGCTGACTACCGGTTCGTCTCCGAGGCCCCCGACCTCCACCAACCGGTGCTGATCGTGATGCTGTCGGGCTGGATCGACGCCAGCGGCGCGGCGGCGTCGGCGATGGGCGTCGTCGAGACCGAGTCTGGCGCGACGCCGCTGGTGGTGTTCGACGACGACCTGTTCATCGACTACCGAGCCCGGCGGCCGATGCTGGAGCTGCGCAACGGCGTCAACACCCGCTTGGTGTGGAGCTCGCCGCAGCTGCTGGCCGGCCGTGACCCGAACGGCCGGGACGTGCTGTCGCTCAGCGGACCCGAGCCGGACATGGCATGGCACCGCTTCGCCGCCGCGATCAGCGAGCTTGCCGGAAGGTTCGGCGTGACCCGGATGGTCGCCCTCGGCGCCTACCCGTTCGCCGCGCCGCACACCCGGCCGCCGCGACTCTCCGCCACGTCCCCGTCGGTGGATGTGCTGGCGGGGTTGCCGTTCCGTCTCAACTCCGTCGACGTGCCCGCCGGGATGTCCGCCGCGCTCGAGCACGAACTGCACGATCACGGGATTCCCGCCCTCGGCATCTGGGCGCAGGTGCCGCACTACGTGGCCTCGATGTCGTACCCGGCGGCGTCGGCCGCGCTGCTCGACGGGCTGACGACGGCGACGGGGATCACGATCGCGGCGAGCGAGCTGCGCCGTGAGGCCGAGCTGCAACGGCAGCGGATCGACCAGCTGATCGAGGCCAACGAGGAGCATCAGGCGATGGTCGCCCAGCTCGAGCGGCTGTACGACGCCGCCGAGGAGAGCACCGAGGAGCCGGAGACCGGCGGCCTCGAACTGCGCTCGGGCGACGAACTGGCCGCCGAGGTCGAGCGGTTCCTGCGCGAGCAGGGCAAGAGCTGACATCCACCCGAGGGTTTGCTGTCACCCGAGGGTTTCGCGCCGGTACGTGTCGGCGCGAAACCCTCGGGTAGCGCGAAACACTCGGGTGTTTTCTAGGTTCTCCGCCCATGAAGGTTGACGGATCCATCGGGCCGAACCTGGCCGGAGCGGGAGCGCAGGCGGCGGAGTTGGAGGCAGCCGGTTACTCCGGGGCGTGGACGGCGGAGACCAGCCACGACCCGTTCCTGCCGCTGCTGCTCGCCGCGGAGCACACCAGCGACCTCGAGCTCGGGACGTCGATCGCCGTCGCCTTCGCCCGCAACCCGATGACCCTCGCCAACCTGGCGTGGGACCTCCAGGCGTACTCACAGGGCCGGTTCATCCTCGGCCTGGGGAGCCAGATCAAGCCCCACATCACCAAGCGCTTCTCGATGCCGTGGAGCCGGCCGGCGGCGCGGATGCGCGAGCTGATCCTCGCCATCCGGGCGATCTGGGACTCGTGGCTCACCGGTGGCCGGCTCGAGTTCCGCGGCGAGTTCTACACCCACACCCTGATGACCCCGTTCTTCGCCCCCGACCGGGCCGAGGTCGACGGGTTCGGGGTGCCGCGCATCTTCCTCGCCGGCGTCGGCGAGCTGATGACCGAGGTCGCCGGGGAGGTCGCCGACGGGTTCCTCTGTCACGGCTTCACGACCGAGAAGTACCTGCGCGAGATCACCATCCCGGCGCTCGAGCGCGGCCGGGCGAAGGCCGGCCAGCCGATGGCGGGCTTCGAGATCGTCGGACCGAGCTTCGTCGTCACCGGCAACAACGACGCCGAGCGCACGGCCGCAGCGTCGGCGACCCGGCAGCAGATCGCGTTCTACGGATCGACGCCGGCGTACCGGCCGGTGCTCGACGTCCACGGCTGGGGCGGCCTGCAGGACGAGCTCAACACCCTGTCCAAGCAGGGCAAGTGGGCGGAGATGGGCGGGCTGATCGACGACGAGATCCTGGAGACCTTCGCTGTCGTCGGGCCGCCGGAGGACGTCGCCCCCGAACTGCGCCGCCGCTACGGCGACGTGATCTCGCGCATCACCTTCTACGCCCCGTACCGCAGTGACCGTGACCGGTGGCAGGCGGTGATGGACGACCTCAAGGCGAGCTGACCGCCACACATCGCGCGCGATGAGCGGTGAGCGCTCATAGGCCGCTCAACGCTCACCGCCGGTGACAACTGAGCTTCGGCGGTGAGCAATCGGGGCGCGATGCGCGCTCACCGCTCATCGCGCCGCTCCGACCAGCCAGCTCGCGACGTTGGCCCCGATGGCGTCGTCGGCGTAGCCCACGGTCGTCGGATCGCCCCCCCCGGCCCCCCACCCCCCCCCCAACCCGCCCAGCGCCAACACGGCCCGCACGACATCCGGGGTTTGGCTGGTGGCCTGCAGGTTCACCACCCACGCCC
>JBKOUV010000231.1:0-9510 GCA_046723555.1 Actinomycetota bacterium
CCCTTGAACGTGCCCTCGACTTCGGTGATCGACTCACCGGGAAGCTCATCGGTCGTACCGGTGAGCTTGGCCTCCTTGCCATCCTCCGTCTTGCCGGTGCAGTTGACGTCGACCGAGTCGAGGCCGTCGCTCGCTTTCGCCTCACACGTCAATCCGTTGTCGTCGAGCGGATGTCCGGAGTCAGCGAACTGCTCTTCGCCTTGCTCGGCCGCCAGGTTGCGGACCGCCGCCTCCGCGGCGTCGGCGGCCGCCTCGTCGACGGCTTCACCGGCTTCACTCACCGCGGTGCGGGCCGCCGATTCGGCGTTGTCGATGATCGAGTCGGCCGTCTCGTCGTCGTTCCCGCAGCCGACGAGGCCGAGCGTGGCGACGGCGGCAACGGCAACCAACAGGCCGCGTCGTTGATGCATGAGTGCGTGCGTACCCGGCCGAGCGACGCCGCATACCGTTCGCTGGATGCGCTACGTGGCGGCCGGCCGGCCCTCGCTCGCTTCGCACGCTCACGCCGACCGCAGCCGGCGGCGCAGCAACAGGATGACGAGACCGCCGTAGCCGACGATCAGTGCGCCCGCACCGGCGACGTCGCGAGGTCCGAGCCCGACGCCACGCAGCATGACGTCCTGCAGCATCCGGATGCCGTACGTCACCGGCAAGAGCCACGACAGCGCCTTCACCGGATACAGAAGCCCGTCGAGATCGAGGAAGAAGCCGCCGAAGAAGAGGCCGGCGAGCAGCGTGAGCATCGACCACTGCACCGCTTGGGTCTCCGAGCCGGATGCCAGCGAGATCAGCAAGCCGAGGGACAGCGACGCGGCGAGGACGAGGGCGATCGCGCCGACCGCCGCGCCGACGCTCCCGACGAGCGGCACGTCCAGGAGGTTGACGGCGGCGGCGACCAGCCCGATCCCGACCGCCAGACCCACCAGCATGTAGGCGATCGCCTTGCCGACGATGATCTCGACCGAGGAGAGAGGTCCCACCCGGAGCAACTCGAACAGACCGAGCTGACGGTCGCGGACCAGGGACAGCGCGGCAAACGTGATGGCGAGGTGCTGGGCGATCAGCGAGATCGCCGACGGCGCGAAGAAGTCGACGGGCTCGATCTGGACCGGCGAAGTCAACGTGGTCTCGCTCTTGAACGGTCGGACGAGAACGGCCGGATCGAGCGCCGTGACCTCGGGGATGGTCCGGGACACGGCCGTGACATCGTCGGCCAACGCGGTGGCGCGGCGGTAGACATCCGTCGTGTCGCCCCTCGCGAGCGAGTCGGCCTCGGCGCGGATCTGCCTCAGCTCGGCGACGAGCTTCGAGCGCCCCTCATCGGCCTCGGCGCCCAAGCGGCTGAGGACGACGTCGGAGTCCTCGATCAACTGACGCAGCGCGTCGACCGCGTCGCCCACGGCCGCCGCCTGACGTGACACTTCGGCCGGATCCGTCTGCGCGGCCCGGTCCGACAGCCCGGCCACGGCGTCGGACAGCGCCGCAATCAGTTGGTCCGCGGGGCGTAGCGCGGACTGCGATTCGGCGACGACCCTCGTCAGGACGGACGCGTTCACTTCTTGGACTGCGAGCTGGGCAGCGATCGTGACGGCCGTCTTCTGGATCGGATCGATCTGGTCGTGGACGATCTCGATCACCGCCTGGCGGCCCGCCAGCACGTCATCCAGCGGATCGGCCGGAAACATCACGACGACGTCGATCTCGTCATCGGCCAGCGCCTCGAGTGCGGCGGCTTTGTCGGACGTGTACCCCTGCGGGTCCACGAATCGCTCGAGGACCTCGTGGTATTGATCGACGGCGGACTCGTAGACCGAGTTCGGCGGCCCGACGAACCTCGTCCGCAGTCCCAGCGTCTCGCTGCGGTATCCGGCACCGAACAGCATCAACAGCGCGAAAGGTCCGACGATCAGCAGCAGGATCAGGCGCGGCTGGCGGATGATCTCGGCGAGCTCCTTGCGCACGAACGCCGAGCTCTGGATGACCGTCGCCCACGGTCCGCCGACTCGGAGGTCACGCGGTCGCCGCCGACGAGACCTCACGTCGATCCGTCCGTCGCCGCGGCCGCGTCGGCCCGAGCGCGCCGGTTGCGGGCCCGTTCGACCACCCGCACGAACGCCTCGTCGAAGTCGACCGTGTGCTCCTGCACGTCAACGACGGGGAGTCCCGCCCGCTCGAGGGCCGCGGTGACCTCACGGTGGCCGATGGTGGCGTCGCGGACGACGACCCGCCACTTGCGCGGCTCGACCTCCTCCGGCGGGGCGAGCACGAGGTCGTGGGTGGTCAGCGCCCGTAGCTCCTCGGCGTGCACGGGTCGAGCGAACTCGACGTGGATGACGTCACCGGCGAAGGCCGCTCGACGCAGGTTCTCGGGGGTGTCGATCCCCAGCAATTCGCCTTCCGAGAGCAGACCGACCAGGTCGCAGTAGGCGGCTTCCCCCAGGTATTGAGTGGTCACGACGACGGTCCGGCCGCTCTCCCGCAGCTCCCGAAATCGGGCCCAGAACTTGGCCCGCAGGATTGGATCGATGCCGGCGGTCGGCTCGTCGAGGAAAAGGATCGGCGGGTCGTGGACGAAGCTGGCGGCGAGGGCGAGCCGGCGCTGCATGCCTCCCGAGACCTCGCGGATCCGCTTGTCGCGGTGCTCCCAGAGCTCCACCCAGGTGAGCAGCTGCCGCAGGCGGCGCCGGCGCCGGATCCGCAACCCGTACATCGACGCGTGGAAGCTGAGGTTCTCCCACAGCGAGAGCTCCGGGAACAACGCCGGGATCTGCGGGAGATACCCGATCGATTGGCGTTGCCGATCGGTGAGGTGGGCCGCGGCGGTCCCGTTGATCGCGGCCCACCCCGTCGTGGGTTTGTAGATCCCGGTCAACAGCCGCACCGTGGTCGTCTTGCCGCACCCACTCGGGCCGATCAGGGCCACGATGCGTCCGGCGGGGATCCGCAGGTCCAGGTTGCGCACGACGGGGACCCCGTCGAACGACTTGCCCAGGTGTTGGCAGGCGATCACTGCGTCGCCGTCCGGCTCCTTCACGAGCCGCTCCTGGTCGAGCGTTGTGAACCCACGACGCTCTACCTTCCCCCGATCTGTCATTTGGAACCGGCCCGAAAGGGGCGGATGTCAAACGACAGAACGGGTGTCTGTAACGATGATGTCGTGATCATCGACGCCGCGTGGTACGTCGAGGGCCGGCGGACGCTGGACACCGACCGCATCGAGAAGCTCGCCGCCGAGCGAGGAGGAGCCGGCTTCGGCTGGCTGGGGCTGCGGATGCCGTCGGATGCCGAGCTCGACGAGGCTCGCGACGCGTTCGAGCTTCCCGAACTGGCCATCGACGACGCCCGCAAGAAGCACGACCGACCGAAGGTCGAGCGCCACGAGGACTGCCTGCTCACCGTGGTGCCGACCGCCCGCTACGTCGACGAACGGGAAGAGGTCGAGTTCGGCGAGTTGTTCTTCTACGCCGGGCGCGACTACATGCTCACCGTCCGCTACGGGCAGGCCGCCCCACTGTCCGGGGTGCGGGCGGAGCTCGAGCGCAATCCCGACCGTCTCTCCCACGGGCCCGGTGCGGTCCTGCAGGCCGCCCTGCTCCACGTCGTCGAGTCCTACATCCCGGTTATCGAGGGCCTCGAGCACGACGTCCGCGAGGTCGAGCGCGACGTGTTCAGCGACACCCGCGACCAGCCGACGAAGCGCATCTACTTCCTGATCCGCGAGGTGCTCGACTTCCTCGTCGCCCTCGAGCCGTTGTCGACGTCGGTCAAGAAGCTCACGTCGGTGGAGTGCATCCCGTGGGTGCATCCCGAGATCGTTCCGCTGTTCCGGGATGTCGACGACGTGCTGTCGGACGTGGTCGAGCGCGGCCGCACGGCTCACCAGCTGCTGCAGAACGCCCTCACCGCCAGCCGCACCGAAGCCTCGATGCAGCAGAACGAGGACATGCGCCGGATCACCGCCTGGGTGGCGATCGGGGTGATCCCGACCATCGTGGCCGGGCTGTTCGGGATGAACCTCGGCGGCATCCCGGGCCACACCCACGTGCTCGGGTTCACGGTTGTCTGCGTGGCGACCCTGTTGGTGTGCTACCTGCTGTACCGCCGGTTCAAGCAGACCGACTGGCTGTAGCCGCTTTGGTCCGACTTCTGGTCGAGGGGTCGACCAGAAATCGGACCAAGACGAAGGGTCAGGCCTCCGCGGAACTGGGCGCGGCCGGTGTGGTGACCTCGCCCTCGTAGCTGCCGGCGATGCCGGCGAGCCAGGCGGCCGGGTCCTCCTCGGCCTCGGAGGAGTAGAACGTCATCGGCTGGTAGTCCGGCGCTTCGATGCCGAACTCGCGGTAGCGCATCATGCCGGTGCCGGCGGGGATGAGCTTGCCGATGATGATGTTCTCCTTGAGCCCGATGAGGCTGTCGCCGCGGCCGTCGATGGCGGCCTCGGTGAGCACACGGGTGGTCTCCTGGAACGACGCCGCCGACAGCCACGACTCGGTGGCCAGCGACGCCTTGGTGATGCCCATGATCTCCGGGCGGCCCTCGGCGGGACGCTTGCCCTCCTCGACCTGGTGCCGGTTGGTGTCGCGGAACACCTTGGCGTCGACCCGCTCGCCGGGCAGGAAGTCGGTCTCGCCCGGCTCCTGCACGCCGATGCGCCGGGTCATCTGGCGCACGATCAGCTCGATGTGCTTGTCGTGGATCGACACGCCCTGGTCGCGGTACACCCGCTGGACTTCCTCCACCAGGTACAGCTGGGTCTCGCGGATCCCCTTGATCTCCATCAGCTCCTTCGGATCGAAGGGGCCATCGGTGATCGGGTCGCCGGCCTTGACCTCCTGACCGTCGGTGACGATCGGGCGGGCACCCAACGGCAGCACGATGGCGTGCTCGTCACCGTCGTCGTCGACGACGCTGATCGGGATGCCCTTGCCCTCGTCCTCACCGAGCCGCAGGACACCCGACGCCTTCGCCAGGCGCGCCGCACCACGCGGCGTGCGGGCCTCGAACAGCTCGACCACGCGGGGCAGACCACCGGCGATGTCCTTGCCGGCCACACCGCCGGTGTGGAACGTCCGCATCGTCAGCTGGGTGCCCGGCTCACCGATCGACTGGGCGGCGATGACGCCGACGGCCTCGCCGAGCTCGATCGGCTTGCCGGTGGCGAGCGAACGCCCGTAGCACATCGCGCACACGCCGAGGTCGGCGTCGCACGTGAGCACCGAGCGCACCCGCACCCGGTGGATGTCCGGGTCGTCGCGGAGCTGGGCCATCTCCTCGTCGCCGATGATCGTGTTGCGCTCGAGCTTGGTGCCGTCGGACAACTCGATGTCGTTGAGCAGCGCCCGACCGAACAGCTTGGTCTCCAGGTAGTGACGGCGCTGGGCGGTGTCGGCCGCCACCGGCTCGACCCAGACGCCGAGCGTCGTCCCGCAGTCCTCCTCGCGGATGATCAGCTCCTGGGCGACGTCGACCAGACGCCGGGTGAGGTACCCGGAGTCGGCGGTCCGCAGCGCCGTGTCGACCAGCCCCTTGCGGGCACCAGGCGTGGCGATGAAGTACTCGAGCGTCTCGAGCCCTTCCCGGAAGTTCTTCTTGATCGGGCGCGGGATCATGTCGCCCCGGGGGTTGGCCACCAGGCCGCGCATGCCGGCGATCTGGCGCATCTGGGTCATGTTCCCGCGGGCGCCCGACCCCACCATCATGTCGATCGGGTTGAACATCTGGGCGCGGAACTCGTCGACCATCGCCTCCTGGACCCGGGCCGTGGCCTCGGTCCAGATGCGCACCTCCTGCTGGCGGCGCTCACCGTCCGTGATGATCCCGCGGCGGAACTGGAGCTCGACCTTCTCGGCCTGGCCCTCGTACTCGTCGAGCAGGGTGCTCTTGCGCGCCGGGGTCTTGACGTCGTCGATCGACACCGTCAACCCGGACTGCGACGCGTACCGGTAGCAGAGGTTCTTGATCGCGTCGAGCGACGAGGCGATCATCGCCTTCGGGTAGTTGTCGGAGAGGCGCTCCACGATGACGCCCATCTCCCGCTTCTTCACCACGTCGGTGATGTGGCCGAAGCGGGCGGTGTAGTCGTCGGGCAGGCACTCCTCGAACACCGCGCGGCCGACGGTGGTGGCGACGGGCTCACCCCCCGGCGGACGCATCGTGATCTTGGCGTGCAGCGACAACGACCCCTCGTCGTAGGCCCGCAGGGCCTCCCACAGGTGGCGGAACACCCGGCCCTCACCCTTGGCGCCCTCGACCTCCTCGGTGAGGTAGTAGGCGCCGATCACCAGGTCCTGGGTCGGCGTCACGATCGGGCGACCGGACGCCGGGGACAGGATGTTGTTCGCCGACAGCATCAGCACCCGGGCCTCGGCCTGCGCCTCGGCCGACAGCGGCACGTGGATCGCCATCTGGTCGCCGTCGAAGTCGGCGTTGAAGGCGGTGCACACCAGCGGGTGGATCTGCAGCGCCTTGCCCTCCACGAGCACCGGCTCGAACGCCTGGATGCCCAGCCGGTGCAGCGTCGGCGCCCGGTTCAACAGTACCGGGTGCTCCTTGATGACGTCCTCCAGCACGTCCCACACCTGGGCGCGACGGCGCTCGACCATCCGCTTGGCGGTCTTGATGTTCTGGGCCAGCTCGAGGTCGACGAGCCGCTTCATCACGAACGGCTTGAACAGCTCGAGCGCCATCAGCTTGGGCAGGCCGCACTGGTGCAGCCGGAGCGTCGGCCCGGCGACGATCACCGAGCGGCCCGAGTAGTCGACGCGCTTGCCGAGCAGATTCTGGCGGAACCGGCCCTGCTTGCCCTTGAGCATGTCGGACAGCGACTTCAGCGGACGGTTGCCGGGCCCGGTGACCGGGCGACCACGGCGGCCGTTGTCGAACAGCGCGTCGACGGCCTCCTGCAGCATCCGCTTCTCGTTGTTGACGATGATCTCCGGGGCGCCGAGGCTGAGCAGCCGGCCGAGCCGGTTGTTGCGGTTGATCACCCGGCGGTACAGGTCGTTGAGGTCCGACGTGGCGAACCGGCCGCCGTCGAGCTGGACCATCGGGCGCAGTTCGGGCGGGATCACCGGCACGACGTCGAGGATCATCGCCTTGGGATCGTTGATCCGCCGGCCGTGATCGTCACGCCGGTTGAACGAGGCGACGATCTTGAGCCGCTTGATCGCCTTCTGCTTGCGCTGGGCGCTGAGCGGCTTGCGACCCGAGTCACCCGGGTCGATCGCGTCGCGCAGCTTGATCTCCTCCTCGTCGAAGTCGATCCGGTCGATCAACTGCTTGATCGCGTCGGCGCCGGTGCCACCCTCGAAGTAGTCGCCGTACTTGTCGCGCAGTTCGCGCCACAGCACCTCGTCCTCGATGATCTTGCGCGGGTGCAGGTCACGGAACTCGTCCCACGTGCGGGCGACCAGATCGAGCTCGATCTCGTAGCGCTCACGCAGCGCCTCGACGTCACGATCGGCGTCGCGGCGCATCTTCTTGGTGTCCCCACCCTCGGCCTCGGCCGCCTCGGCGTCGGTCTCGAGCTCCTTGAACCGGCGGTCGATCGCCAGCTCGAGCTCCTTCTGGATCGCGTCGCGCTCCTCGAGGTACTCGTTCTCCAGATTCTGCAGGTCCTCGTGCCGCTTGTCCTCGTCGACCCACGTGACCAGGTTGGCGGCGAAGTAGATGACCTTCTCCAGCTGCTTGGCCTTGAGCTCTTCCTTCGGCTCGATGCCGGCCAGCAGGTAGGCGAGCCACGACCGGGTGCCGCGCAGGTACCAGATGTGTACCACCGGCGCCTCCAGCTGGATGTGGCCCATCCGCTCACGGCGCACCTTGGACCGGGTGACCTCCACGCCACAGCGCTCGCAGATGATCCCCTTGAAGCGGACCCGCTTGTACTTGCCGCAGTAGCACTCCCAGTCCCGCGTCGGACCGAAGATCTTCTCGCAGAACAGCCCGTCCTTCTCCGGGCGCAGCGTGCGGTAGTTGATCGTCTCCGGCTTCTTCACCTCACCGTGCGACCAGGTCCGGATCTGGTCGGCGGTGGCCAGCCCGATCTTGAGCTGGTCGAACATGTTCACATCGAGCATTTGGTTCCCGTTCTTCGTTCGTGTCTCGTTCGTCGTTGTCGTGGATGTGATTCGAACTCAGTAGGCCCTGACTGGCCGGCGGCTGCGCTCGTCGTCCTCGTCGTCGGATCCCCGCTCGGGCCGGGAGATGTCGATGCCGAGCTCCTCGGCGGCGCGGAAGACGTCCTCGTCGAGCTCGCGCATCTCGATCTCGGAGCCGTCGTCGGCGAGCACCTCGACGTTGATGCAGAGCGCCTGCATCTCCTTCATCAGCACCTTGAAGCTCTCCGGCACCCCGGGCTCGGGGATGTTGTCGCCCTTGACGATCGCCTCGTACACCTTCACCCGGCCGAGCACGTCATCGGACTTGATCGTGAGCAGCTCCTGCAGGCAGTAGGCGGCGCCGTAGGCCTCGAGGGCCCACACCTCCATCTCGCCGAAACGCTGCCCGCCGAACTGGGCCTTCCCGCCCAGTGGCTGCTGGGTGATCATCGAGTAGGGGCCGGTGGAGCGGGCGTGGATCTTGTCGTCGACCAGGTGGGCGAGCTTCAAGATGTACATGTACCCGACGGTGATCGGGTTGTCGTAGGGCTCGCCGGTGCGGCCGTTGTACAGGGTGACCTTGCCGTTCTCCGGGTCGATGAGACGGGTGCCGTCGGGCGATTCGGAGTTGAGGTTGGCGAGGATCGCCTTGATCGTCGGGTGGTCACCGGCCTCCTCGGACTCGTCCCAGTGGGCGCCGTCGAACACCGGCGTCGACACGAAGGTCGCCGGCGGCGTGCTCGGACGGGTCTTCGCCTCGGTGCCGCGGATCGGCATCGCGCCGATCTGGTCGCCGGAGGACGGGTCGGTCCAGCCCCATCGGGCGCAGTAGCCGAGGTGGGCCTCGAGCACCTGGCCGACGTTCATCCGGCTCGGCACGCCGAGCGGGTTGAGGATGATGTCGACGGGGGTGCCGTCGGCGAGGAACGGCATGTCCTCGACGGGCAGGATCTTGGAGATCACGCCCTTGTTGCCGTGACGGCCGGCGAGCTTGTCGCCGACGGAGATCTTGCGCTTCTGGGCGACGTACACCCGCACCAACTGGTTGACGCCGGGCGGGAGCTCGTCGCCGTCGTCGCGGTTGAACACCTTGACGTCGATGACCTTCCCGGACTCGCCGTGGGGCACCTTCATCGAGGTGTCGCGCACCTCGCGGGCCTTCTCGCCGAAGATCGCGCGCAGCAGGCGCTCCTCGGGCGTGAGCTCGGTCTCGCCCTTGGGGGTCACCTTGCCGACGAGGACGTCGCCGGCGTCGACCTCGGCGCCGACCCGGATGATCCCGCGGTCGTCGAGGTCGGCGAGGATGTCGTCGGAGAGGTTCGGGATGTCCCGGGTGATCTCCTCGGGCCCGAGCTTGGTGTCCCGGGCGTCGACCTCGTGCTCGTGGATGTGGATCGACGTCAGCACGTCGTCG
>JBKOUV010000116.1:0-8491 GCA_046723555.1 Actinomycetota bacterium
CTGGGCCAGCTTCGCCAGCACGACCGGATCGACCCGCCGCCCGTGCCGGGCGATCGACCGGTCGTCATCGCCCGCAGCGACGCCCGGGCGACGGTCTTCCGCGACGAGCGCCAGACCGTTGTGATCGTGCGCCCCGACGACGTCACCGAATGCCGGTTCGTCGGGTTGCTGGCGACCAACGCCTACCGGGTCAGCGTGCTCGACATCCCGCGCGTCGGCGACGAGGCCCGCGAAGTCCTCGATCTCACCGCCGCGCGCATGCACGCCCACGCCGGCCGAGCGACCAGGACCGTGCTCGAGAACCTGCCCCGGGATCTGGTGCTCGAGCTCGAACCGGCGCGCCTGGGCGAACTCGTCACGGACATCGTCGGGCTGCAGGAGCGCCAGTTGGTGCGGGTGTTCGAGGTCCCGGATCCGGTCGGGCCGTGGGTGACCGCGCTCGTGTACGTGCCGCGCAATCGGTTCACGGCCGAGCTGCCGGACCGCGTCGCCGACGCCGTCGCCGGTGCCTACAGGGCCACCGAGCGGACGTTCGAGTCGCTCGTCGGGGCCAGCTCGCTCGCCCGCATCGCGGTGAGCGTGCGCCGTCCGGCCGACGACGGTGGCGTCGACCTCGCCGCCCTCGAACGCACCATCGACGAGCTCTCCACGGCATGGCCCGACCAATTGCGCACGGAGCTGTTCGGCGCCCTCGGCGAGGAGGCCGGTCACGACCTGTTCGAGCGGATCGGCCGGCACGCCTCCCCGGCCTACCGCGCCAAGGTGGTGCCAGAACGGGCCGTCGGGGACATCCGGCGGATCGCCGCCCTGCTCGACGGTCCGGACGAGCTCGCCACCTTGCTCGGACACGACGTCGACGCCCCGCCCGGCGAGTGGCGGTTCCGCGTCTACCGCAAGGGGACGTCGGCCGCATTGTCCGACCTGCTCCCGCTCCTCGACCACCTCGGCCTCGAAGCACTCGACGAGCAGCCGTACACCTTCGTGGCCGGTGAGCAGCGGGTGTTCCTGTACGACATCGGCGTGCGCGTCCCGTCCGGTGTCGAGCTCGACGAGCACCGACGGGCCGAGCTGCAGGCGGCGTTCTGCGCGCTGGAAGCGGGCGACGTGGAGAGCGACGACTTCAACCGGCTCGTCCTCGGCGCCGGGCTCACGGCGCGGGAGGTGACGATCGTGCGGACGTACGCCAAGTACCTCCGCCAGATCGGTTTCGGGTTCAGCCAGCAGTACGTCGAGGACACCCTCAACGTCCACCCGAAGCTGGTCTCCGACCTGGTCGCGTTGTTCCACGCCCGCTTCGATCCCGCGGCCACCGATCGCGAGCAGAAGGGTGCCGAGCTGAGCGAGCGCTTGGCTGCCGCGCTCGACGCGATCCCGAGCCTCGACGAGGATCGCATCTGCCGCGTGTTCAAGACCCTCATCGAGGCGACCGTGCGCACGAACTACTACCGCGACCGCCGGGCGGTCGCGGTGAAGCTCGACCCGTCGCGGATCCCCGACCTCCCGCTGCCCAGGCCGCGACACGAGGTCTGGGTGTGCGGGCCCCGGGTCGAAGGTGTGCACCTGCGCGGCGGCCCCATCGCCCGCGGCGGCCTGCGGTGGAGCGATCGTCGAGAGGACTTCCGCACCGAGGTTCTCGGCCTGATGAAGGCGCAGATGGTCAAGAACGCCGTGATCGTGCCGACCGGGGCCAAGGGCGGGTTCGTGGTCAAGCGCACGCCGCCGGATCCCGAGGCGATGCGGGACGAGGTCGTCGACTGCTACCGGGTGTTCATCCGCTCTCTGCTCGATCTCACCGACAACCTCGTGCCGGGACCCGACGGAAACTCCGTCGTGCACCCGCCGGACACGGTCGTCCACGACGAGGACGACCCGTATCTCGTCGTCGCCGCCGACAAGGGGACGGCGACGTTCAGCGACGTCGCCAACGCCATCTCGCTCGAGTACGGCTACTGGCTCGGCGACGCCTTCGCGTCGGGCGGTAGCACCGGGTACGACCACAAGGCGATGGGGATCACGGCGCGCGGGGCGTGGGAGAGCGCGCGCCGCCACGCCAGCGTGCTCGGCAAGAACGCCGACTCCGACCCGCTCTCCGCCGTGGGTATCGGCGACATGTCGGGGGACGTGTTCGGCAACGGGATGCTGCAGTCGCGGGCGCTCCGGCTGGTGGCGGCGTTCGACCACCGGCATGTGTTCATCGACCCTGATCCCGACCCGGACCTGGCGTACGCCGAACGACGGCGACTGTATGGGCTGCCCCGGTCGAGTTGGGCGGACTACGACCCGACGCTGATCTCCCCAGGAGGCGGCGTCTACCCGCGCACGCAGAAATCGATCGAGCTGAGCCCGCGGGCCGGGGCGGTGCTCGGCGTGCCGAGCGGCCCGCTCACTCCCAACGAGCTCATCTCGGCGATTCTGCGGGCGCCGGTCGACATGCTGTGGAACGGCGGGATCGGCACGTACGTGAAGGCGAGCAGCGAGCGCAACTCCGAGGTGGGCGACCGCGCCAACGACGGGGTGCGGGTGAACGGCCGCGAGCTGCGCTGCCGGATGGTCGTCGAGGGCGGCAACCTCGGGCTCACCCAGCTCGGCCGCATCGAGTACTCCCTCGGCGGTGGCCTCGTCCACACCGACGCCATCGACAACTCGGCCGGGGTGGACTGCAGCGACCACGAGGTCAACATCAAGATCCTTCTCGACTCCCTCGTCGACGCCGGCGAGCTGACCGAGCGGCAGCGCAACGAGCTGTTGGGCTCGATGACCGACGAGGTCGCCGAGCTCGTCCTCGCCCACAACCGCGCCCAGACGCTCGCCCTGCTGATCGCCCGCCGGCAGGCGTTGCCGATGGTCAACGTCCACGCCCGCTACATCGACGTGCTCGAGTCCGAGGGGTGGCTCGACCGATCGTTGGAGTTCCTGCCGAGCGACAAGCAGATCGCCGAGCGCCAGGCGTCCGGAGCCGGTCTGCAGACACCCGAGTTCGCCGTTCTGATCGCCTACACGAAGAACGCCAACGTCGCCGAGCTGGTGCGCTCCAACGTCCCGGACGAGCCCGTGCTCGAGGCCGACCTGGTCGCCTACTTCCCGCGCGAGCTGCGGGATCGCTTCGCCGACGCGATCAGGGCGCACCCCCTGCGCCGCGAGATCGTCGCCACCGCCGTCGGGAACCAGATGGTGAACCTCTCGGGCATCTCGTTCGACAACCGAATGACGGAGGACACCGGCGCCTCGGTGGTCGACGTGACGAGAGCGTGGATCGTCGCCCGCGAGGTGTTCCGGTTCCCGGAGCTGTGGGCGGAGATCGACGCCCTCACCGGCGAGGTCGCCCTCGACACCCACCTCGAGCTGTTCCTCGACTGCCGGCGGATGGTCGAGCGCGGCGCGTTGTGGTTGCTCCGCCACCGCCGTCCACCGATCGACATCGGTGCGGCCGTCGCCCAGTTCCGCCCCGGCATGGCCAAGTTGGCGACGACGTTGGAGCCGGCGCTCACCGGGCGGATGGCCGACGTGGTCCACTCGGGCGAGGCGTCGCGACTGACCGCGGGCGTTCCCGAGCATCTCGCCGAGCGGGCGGGGGTCTGGCCGCTGCTCCACACCGGCTTCGACCTGATCGAGCTGGCCGAGCGGTACCGGCGCGACGTCGCCACCGTCGCCCGTGTCAACTGGCAGATCTTCGACCGCCTCGATCTGCTCTGGCTCTGGGAGGGCATCGGCGCGCTGCCCCGTTCCGATCGGTGGCAGACCCAGGCGAGATCGGCGTTGCGCGACGAAGTGCTCGCCGCGATGGTCGAGCTGACCAGGACGGTGATCGAGTCGGCGGACGGTTCGGTGGACGCGTGGTTGGAAGCCAACGAGCGGGCCGTCGCCCGGGCCGGGACGATGTTCACCGAGATCCGCCGGGCCGAGAGCTACGACCTCACCGCCCTCTCCGTCGCCCTGCGCCAGCTGCGCAACCTCGCCCTGACGTCCGTCACCGGCTGAGAACCCTCGGTAGCCTCGATGCGGCGATGTCACCGAGGTTCCGCATTGCTCCCTCGCCCACCGGGTTCTTCCACGTCGGCGGGGCGCGCACGGCGCTGTTCAACTGGGCGCTCGCCCGGCGGCTCGGCGGCCGGTTCGTGCTCCGGATCGAGGACACCGACGAGGCTCGTGGCCGGCCCGAGTGGACGCAGGGGATCATCGACGCGCTCGCCTGGCTGGGCGTGGGCGCCGAGGACCCGACGTTCGAGGGTCCGTACTTCCAGAGCGCCAACTCCGCCGCCCACGTCGCCGCGGCCGAGCGCCTCTTCGCTGCTGGTCACGCCTACTACTGCGACCTGACCGCCGAGGAGATCCAGGCCCGGGCGAAGGAGTCGGGGCGGCCCGGCTATGACGGGTACTCGCGTGACCGCGGCCTCGGCGCGGGCCCGGGAAGGGTGCTGCGGTTCCGGGTCCCCGAAGGGACCACGGTCGTGCACGACGTCGTCCGTGGTGACGTCTCGTTCGACCACGAGAGCATCGAGGACTTCGTGCTGCTGCGGGGCAACGGCCGGCCGCTGTTCGTCCTCGCCAACGTCGTCGACGACATGGACATGGGCATCACCCACGTCGTGCGGGGCGACGAGCACCTCCCGAACACGCCGAAGCAGCAGTTGTTGTGGGCGGCGCTCGGCCACGAGCCGCCGGTGTGGGCCCACGTGCCGGTGCTCGTCAACGAGGCCCGTCGGAAGCTGTCCAAGCGCCGCGACAAGGTGGCGCTCGAGCAGTACCGGGACGAGGGCTACCTGGCCGACGCGATGGTGAACTACCTCATGACGCTCGGCTGGGCGCCCAAGGGCGACACCGAGATCGTGCCGTGGGACCAGATCGAGGCCGAGTTCCGGCTCGAAGATGTCACCCGCGCACCGGCGTTCTTCGACGAGCGCAAGCTCATCGCGTTCAACAAGGAGTACCTGAAGGCGCTGCCTCCGGCGGAGTTCGTCGCCGCGTGCGAGCCGTGGCTCCCCGAGCAGTGGGACCGCCAGACGTTCGCCGCCATCGCCCCGCTGCTGCAGACTCGGGTCGGCACGCTCGCCGAGGTTCCGGCCCAGGTCGACTTCCTGTTCGTCGACGAGCCGGTGATCGACGAGGCGTCGTGGCAGAAGGCGATGCGCCACGAGTGGGCCGGCGAGTTCCTCGATCAGGTGATCACGGCGTTCGGGACCGTCGAGTGGTCCGCCGCGTCGTTGATGGCGGAGTGGCGGCGCATCGCCGACGCCCTCGGCGTGAAGCCCAAGCTCGCCGACGGGCCGGTGCGTGTCGCGATCACCGGCCGCTCGGTCGGCCCGCCGCTGTTCGAGTCGCTCGAGCTGCTCGGACGCGAGGCGAGCTTGCGGCGGCTGGAGGCAGCCCGGAAACGACTGGCGGGGTAGCGATGTCGGCGGGTTTCGACTCCGTGGCCGAGGATCCCCATCCGACGCCGGTCGGAACGATCCAGCCCATTCCCCACGAGGGCCCGCCGAGGCCGGACCGGCGACGCCGCGGGTTGCGCCGGGCGCTGCTGGCGGGCGGTCTCGTCGTCCTCGCCATCATCGGCTACTACCTGATCAGCCTGTACCAGGTGTGGTCCACGGGGCGGAGCGATCAGGCGCGACCCGTCGACGCCATCGTCGTGATGGGCGCGGCGCAGTACGACGGCGATCCCTCGCCGCAGCTGGCGGCCCGGCTGGACCACGTCGCCGAGCTGTGGCCGCAAGGGCTGGCGCCGCTCGTCGTCGTCACGGGCGGCAACCAGCCCGGCGACCGGTTCACCGAGGCCGAGGCGTCGGCCAACTACCTCGTCGCGCGAGGAGTGCCCGCCGACGCGATCGTCCAGGAGACCAGCGGGCACAACACCTACGAGTCGTTGCAAGGCGCCGCCGACCTGCTCGCCGAGCGGGGGGTCTCGCGAGTCCTCATCGTCACCGACCCGTACCACTCGCTACGCAGCCGGCTGATCGCCGAGGACGTCGGGCTCACCGCGTACGTGTCCCCGACCCCGACGAGCGTGGTCACCGGCGGCGAGTCGTTCGGCCGCGAGCTGAAGGAGGCCGCCGGCGTCGCCATCGGCCGCCTCATCGGCTTCGACCGGCTCTAGCGCTCGCCCCGCCCCGCTTACGTCACCCGGATCCGGCCCGATCGGGCCGATTCTGGGTGACCAAAGCGACGTTCGCGGCGGCCTGCGAACCGGCGCCGCCCGGTAAAGTCGTAACGCTCCGTGGGGAGTGGTGTAATAGGCAACACAGCAGATTCTGGTTCTGTTATTCAGGGTTCGAGTCCTTGCTCCCCAGCTCAGCGCCTGGCCGCCAGCAGCCGCTGGTAGCGTGGCGCGGCTTGGCCCGTTCGTCTAGAGGCCTAGGACACCACCCTCTCAAGGTGGCGGCACGGGTTCGAATCCCGTACGGGCTGCCAAGAAACCCAGGTCAGGCAACAGCAGCGCCGACCGCCGCCCCGTAACCACCGAACGGGGCATCTCAGTCGATCGGCTCGCGGTGCACCCACTCGATGAGGTCGTCGTAAGCAAGCACCCGCACGCGCGCGGCGTACCGGGCGCGGTCGGCGTCATCGAGGAGGTCGCGCCACTGGCCGCTCGTCCCCGGCTGAAGAACGCCTTGGGGTCGATCCAGTGCTCCCGACCACCGCCCGGGACGGTCGTGTCCGCCCTGCTGCGCATCGACTCGAACGTCGCCGCCTGAACCAGGCGGGGCCACCGGTCCTCATCGACCTCGATGCCGAGGTGCGCGGCCAGCTCGCGCATCTGCCCCTCGAGGTCGGCCTTCAGGTCGTCGTAGTGCAGGAACACGACGTCGAGATCGTCGGCGGCGTCCCGGAATGTCTGCAGGTGCTCGACGGTGAACCGCAGCGACGACCCGGACTGCGTCGACGGCGTCTCGTCGTCGACCCACCGCCAGAAACGATCCCGCTCGCCGTCGGGGCGCGGCGGCGGTCGGTGCAACGGGCCGAGCTCGACGCCGTCGATCGCGGCCGCCCGCTCGCGGGCCTCGAGGAACGCACCGATGTCCATGTTGTCGATGTGGTGGTCCATCGAGAGCGCCACGTCGCGCGGGTCGCGCCCGACGCAGACGTAGGTGACCGTCGGATCGCGGGGGATCCCGTCGAGCGGGGTGTGGGTCTTGATGAAGCGGCGGTGCGTCTGGGCCGCCAGGTCGGCGAACACCTCGGTGCGGGCGCGGGTCACCATGTCGATCCACGGCGAGAGGGTGTCCAACGGCAGCGGCAAGTCCGGTTCCTGCAGGACCAGCAGCGCGCAGATCATCTGCGTCCACGTCGTCCCGCACTTCGGCGGCGTGCTGATGATGATGTCGCCGGAGCGGAGCTCGAAGCCGTCCCAGCGGCTGCTGTCGAAGACGACCCCCTCGTAACGGCGCACAGCCGTCATCCTCGCAGCGGATCCGATCCCGTGAGGCCCAAAAGCTGCACCGCCGCACGACTCCTACCGAGACTCGTGCCGGCTCTCGACCGAGCGGCAGCCATGCACGTTGCCGACGGAGTGCTGTTCCGATCGCCTCAGCAGCCTCGTGGACAGGCGAAGCCTCTCCCGGCTTGGGCGTCGCGTTGAGGTCACGCAACGCGATCGGCGCGCCGTCCGTCGGCTAGATCACGAGTGTGCTCGCGACCGACGCCGTTCAGTCCAGTCCGACCGTCACGGGTCGCTCCGCGTACGAAGGATGGCTCCCGTTTCGAGCCACTCATCAGTAAGAACAACGCGTGAAGTTCGATACGCACGCCACGACAGCCAGTGAGCGTCACGCGCCCCGCACAGATCGCCCGATCCGTCTCTGGCACCTGTGTCCGGAGTACCACGCCCGAATTTCACTGCGGCAATCGCCAGCGACGGCATCCTCTACCGCCGGCTCGATGTCAGGGTTGGCGGTCGACGGCCACTTCGAGGGCGTCGCAGATCTGACGCATTCGTTCGTCGCTGAGCCGTCCGATGCGGTCGACCAGCACGGCGATCGACACGCTCTCGATCGAGTCCAAGTTGACCGCGTTGACCCGTGGAACCGGGTCTTCGCCGGGTTCGAGTAGAACCTCGCTGCTCAATCGACGGATCGTCGTCGTGCACGGCGCGACGAGCGCTCGACGCAACCGGGGGATCGCCGCATCACGCGAGAGCACGACGACTGGTCGTCGGCCAACCTCGGGCGGCTCGCACCACCACAGCTCGCCGCGCAGTGGTTGGGCCATCAGGTCGCGGCGGCCGCAGCGCGGAACGACGCCAGGTCGCCCCACTCGTCGGGCTCCTCGAGTGGGTGGGTGTCGTAGGCGGCGTACTCGGCGTCGAGTTCCGCCGACCGGTGGCGCAACAGCAGCGAACGCAGCGCCTCGTCGATCACCACGGCGTCGGGCTGGCCCTGCAACGCTCGACGGGCGTCCGCCAACAGATTCTCGTCGACCGTGGTGCTGACTCTTACCCGGCTCATGCCACGATCATGCCCCAAGAGTGGCACAACGTCAACGCGTCCGAGTACGACGC
>JBKOUV010000097.1:0-11076 GCA_046723555.1 Actinomycetota bacterium
TCTCCGGGCCGACCCGGTTCTCCACCGGGACCCGCACGCCGTCGAAGTGGACCTCGTTGAACCGCTCGCCGTCGAGCGACGGGATCGGGGAGATCGAGATCCCCGGCGACCTCCGGTCGACGATCAGCAGGCTCAGCCCGCGCGACCGGTCCTCGATCGTCCCGGTGCGGCACAGGACCCACAAGAAGTCGGCGCGGTGCCCGCCGCTGGTCCAGCGCTTCTCCCCGTCGAGGACGTAGACGTCGCCGTCGAGGACCGCCCGGGTGCGGACCCCCTGCAGGTCGGACCCGGCTTCGGGCTCGGAGTAGCCGAGCGAGAAGAACAGCTCGCCGCGCCGCAAGCCGGGCAGGAACCGTTCCTTCTGTTCGGGCGTGCCGGCGGCGATGATCGTCTTGGCGACGATCCCCGAGCCGAGGGGCGGCCGGGCAGCCCGCGCGTACGCCATCTCGTCCCAGAGGATGAACTCGTACACTGGCGACTTGGCGAGCCCGCCGACCTCCTCGGGCCACGCCAGCGCGAGCCAGTTGCGCTCGCCCAGCGCCCGGTAGAGCCGGCGGACGTCGGCGTCGTGCTCGCCCTCGTGGAAGAAGAACGATTCGACGCCGGCGAAGTCGGCCAGGAAGGCGCGCACCTCCTTCCGGAACGCCTCCTCCTCGGGCGCCAGACGGGGATTCACTCCTCGCCGGTCTCCTCGCCCGTCTCCCACTTCGGCTCGCGCTTTTCGGCGAACGCCCGCGGACCCTCCTTGAAGTCGGGGTGGTCCCAGTGCATCCGCAGCAGCGCCCACCCGTACTCCAGGGCGTGGGCGTAGCCGAGCTCGACGGAGCTCCAGACAGCCTGCATCGACAGCGACACCGCGGTCGGCGAGTTCTTGCAGATCTGTTGGGCGATCTCCTCGGCCTTGGCGATGATCTGGTCGCGGGGCGCGAGCTCGTCGACCAGTCCGAGGTCGTAGGCCCGCTGGGCGGACATCCGGTAGTCGCGGCCACACAGCGTCATCCGCAGCGCGCTGCCGAGGGGGAGGCGCTTGGCGAGCCCGATGTTCTCCACCGCCCCGACCATCCCGACGTTGACGTGGGTGTCGAGGAACTGGGCGGTGTCGGCGGCGACGATGATGTCGGAGTCGACCACGAAGTGCAGGCCGGCGCCGGCGACCATCCCGTTGACGGCGCAGATGGTCGGCTTCCACACCCGGTTGTGGCGGGGCGACCAGAACACCTCGTCGGTCAGCGGGCCCTTGCCGGCGCTGACCTTGCCCCGCGCCGCGACGGCGCCGACGTCGGCGCCGGTGCAGAAGTGTCGGTCGCCGGCGGCGGTGATGATCGTGCACCGGATCCACGGGTCGGAGCGGACCTCCGCCCAGATCGCCTTGATCGGCTCGACCATGCTGCTGTGCAGGGCGTTGCCGCGCTCGGGGCGGTTCAACGTGATGTAGGCGACGTGGTCACGCTTCTCGTAGATCAACCCTTCCAGCGGCGCGGTCAGGTCGACCGAGCCGGTCGGAGCGCTGGTGGCGGTCATCACAATCCTCCTCAGGTGAGTCGGGCGAGCACGACCTCCCGGGCCCGAGCAGGACCAGGAGGCAGCAGGCTGACGTGGCGGATACGGCGGGCGACCCCGGCGACGGGACCCTCGACGGTGAAGCCCATCGCGCCGAGTGTCTGGTGGGCGGTGTAGGCGGCGTCGAGCCCGGCCCGCGTCGCCGAGAGCCGCGCCCGCGCGGCGTCGCGGACGGCGTCGGCGGAGCCCGAGTCGAGGGCGTGGGCGGCGAGCCGAACGAGGTGGCCGGCGGCGGTCAGCCGGAGGTGGACATCAGCGAGCCGGTGCGAAACGCCCTGGAAATCGCCGATCGGGCGGCCGAACTGCACCCGGTCCCGGGCGTAGTCCGTGGCGACGTGCAGCAGCCGTCCTCCGGCTCCGGCGAGGTACGCGCCGAGGGCGACGTCTCCGACGGCGAGCGCCCGCGACACGCCGTCGAGTCGTTCGGCCCGCCCCAGCGTGACCCGGCCCCACGGCTCACCGCCCAGTGTCTCGACCGGCTCCATCGTCGACTCGGCGTGCGCTCGCCACGCCGCCTCGCCGTCGAGCTCGACGAAGACCGACGCGACGGGCGCCCAGGGCATCAATGGCGGCGAGCCCACGCTGACGACGACCTCTCCGCCGGCGACCGCGATCCGATCGTCCGGCGGCAGGACGTGGGTGGCGACGAACGTGGCAGCGAGCGGGCCGGGGACGTTGGCCGCGCCCAGTTGCTCCATCGCCGCGGCGACCTCCAGCGCGCCGCCGCCGCCCTCCGCCGTTCCCAGCCCGAGGACCCCCAGCTCGGCGAGGCCGTCCCAGAGCGGGCGCGGGAACTGCCCCTCGAGCTCACGGACGACGGCGTCGGTCGCGTGATGCTCGCACCAGCGGCGGACCGTGGCGGCGAGCGCCGACTGATCGGCGTCGTACTCGAGGTCGATCATCCGCACCCGACCCCTTGCAGCCAGCGCTCGCGGGCGGACGCCCGCCCAGGCGAGCCGAGGGCGTTGGCCTCGGCGCGCAGGGTCGGGATCCGCATCGTCCAGAGGTGCAGGTCGTACTCCTCGGTGAACCCCATCGCGCCCGTCAGCTGGTGGGTCTCGATGAACAGCCGCTGGGCCGCGTCGACGGCGTAGGTCAAGGCGACGGCGGCGGCCTCGGGTCGTGCCGCGGACCAGGCCGCTTCCAGGGCCAGCCAGTGGGCCCCGTCGACGGCGACGGCGCACTCGGCGAGGCGGTGCTGCACGGCCTGGAACGAGCCGATCGGGCGGTTGAACTGCCGCCGCTCGGCGACGTAGGCGAGGGTGAGGTCGAGGGCGGCGCGCATCGTCCCGGCGAGCTCGACGGCCAGCGCGACCCGCCACCACGCCCGCACCCGCTCGGCCGAGCCGCTGCCGAGGGTGTCGCCGTCGAGCCGCACGGGCCGGGCGGCGGGATAGCCGAAGCGGGCGTCGACCGGCTCGACGTCGTCGTCACCGAGTGTGAGCGCCCGCGCCTTGTCGCCGTCGCCGACGACCACCAGGCAGGCGCCGGGAACGGCGAACCGCACCGGCCCGGGGAAACCGGCGACCGTGAGCGCCACCGGTCCGGGCGCCGGCTCCCAGACGACCGCTGGATACACGAGCCCGCGGCCTCCCGCGGCCACGATCCCGCCGGCCCGGGCTACTTCCTCGACGACGAGCGCCGCCTCCAGGGGGCCGCCACCCTCGTCGCCGATGACGCGGTAGAAGCCGGCCGCGTCGATCGCCGAATCGAGGTCGGTGTCGTAGCTCGGCGTGGCGCCGCCGAGCGCCCGCGCTCTTGCCGCGCCGGCGTGCCGTGTCGTCAGGGCTCGCACCGCGTCGAGCAACGCCGCCTGATCGTCGTCGAGCACGAACTGCATCAGCCCGCCTGCGCCGTTATTCCTTGGGCAGGCCGAGGACGAGGCGGGCGATCAGGTTGAGTTGCACCTCGACCGTTCCGGCGGCGACGCCGGCCGCCATCGACTTGCGCAGGGCGTGGTCGGCGAGCGATCCGTTCTCGAGGCCGTCGGCGCCCATCAGCTCCATCGCGAGGAACCCCACCTCCCGCTCGGCGCGCACCATTGCCACCCGGGCCAGGCTGGCGTTGGCCGGCGGCGGGCGCTCGAGGCCGCGCTCGTCGATCACGCGATAGGCGAGCAGCCGCGCCGCCTCGCACAGGGCGCGGGCGTGCCCGAGGCGATCGAGGACAGCCGGGTCGTCGTTCAGCCCGTGTTGCACGACCCACGCAGCGAGCTGGTCGAGCACCAGCGCAGCGCGTGCCCATCGCGGCGCGCCAACCCGCTCGTACGTGAGCGCTCGACGCACCACGTCCCAGCCCTCGTGCTCGGGGCCGAGCCGGCACGAGACCGGCACCCGCATGTCGGTCAGGAACACCTCGTGGAAGGCGTGCTCGCCGACGACCGCGGGGATCGACCGGACCTCGAAGCCCGGCGTGGACGTCGGCACCAGCAGCACGGAGATCCCGTGCTGCCGTTTCGACGCGGGGTCGGTCCGCGCGAGGAGGTAGCAGTAGTCGGCGACCTCGGCGAAGGACGTCCACGTCTTCTGGCCGTTGACGACGTACTCACCACCGTCCCGCTCGGCCCGGGTGCGCAGCGACGCCAGGTCCGAGCCCGCTTCGGGCTCGGAGAAACCCTGGCACCAGACGACCTCACCGCGTGCGATCGGCGGCAGGTATTGACGCTTCTGCTCGTCGGTGCCCGACGCCATGATCGACGGGCCGATCCAGTTGACGTTCATGTACTGCGGCCCGCGCGGCTCGCCGACCGACCACATCTCCTCGCCGAGGATCGTGTGCCGCCACTGCGAGCTGTTGCTGCCGCCGTACTCCTCCGGCCAGTGCGGCGTGAGCCAGCCCCGCTCGGCGAGCTTCCCGCAGAACTGGCGGGCGAACTCGACGTTCGCCTTCGACCCGGTCTGGGTCACCTCGCCCGACCATTGCCCGGCCAGCTCGACGTCGAGGAACGCGCGGATCTCCTTGCGATAAGCGAGGTCCTCGTCGCTCCACCCGAACTCCACGGGAAACAGGATACTCAATTCCGGAGGGCCGGTTCGAAGCCCAGGGTCACGCCGGCGTGCCCGGATACCCGCCTCCGCCGAACGTCTCGTCGACCGCATCCCGGTCGATCAATCCCGCGCCGGTGCGCGGCAGCGCGTCGGTGAACACGACGGAGCGCGGTTTCTTGTACGAGGCGATCCGGTCGCGGCAGTGCTCGATCAACTCGGCCTCGTCGGCGCTCGCGCCGTCGCGGAGGACGACCACCGCGCGCACGGCCTGGGCCCACGTCGGGTCGGGCACGCCGATGACGCACACGCCCGCCACCGCGGGGTGGGAGCTGAGTGCCGCTTCGACCTCCGCCGGGTAGATGTTCTCCGCCGCCGACTTGATCATCCGCGCCTTGGGGCCGACGAACGTGATCGATCCGTCGGCTTCCCGCCGGCCGAGGTCGTTGGTGCGGTGCCAGCCGCCCGCGCCGCGGGCCGCGTTGAGGTCGTCGCGGTTCCAGTACCCGACCATCACGGTCGGCCCGCGCAGGACGATCTCGCCGACGTCACCCGGCGCGACGTCGTCACCGGCCTCATCGACGATCCGCACCTGGGTGGCCGGTGACGGCCGTCCGGCGCGGCCGTCGGCCGGCGCCCCGAGCCCGACGAACGTGGCCAGCCCCACCGCCTCCGTCAGCCCATAGCCACCGGGACGCTCGGTCCACTCGCTCGCCGCCGGGGCGATCATGCCGCCGCGGTAGCGGTCGGGATCGGGCGCGTCCCACAGGCTGGACAGGTCGTAGCGGCGATCGAGGCCGGTGTCCCGGATCTGCTCGATCGTCGGCCGCATCAGGAAGGCGTGGGTGCACCGCTCCTGTTCGATCAGGCGGCAGACGTCCTCCGGTTCGACGCGCGGGGTGAAGACGTTGGCGCCGCCATGGTGGAGGACGGCCGTCGTCGTCATCAGCGTGGCGATGTGGAACAACGGCCCGGAGTTGAGGAACACGCTCTCGTCGGTGACGCGCTGCACCCGGCCGATGACGAGGTCCTGGATCAGCAGCGCGGTGTGTGACAGCAGGGCGGCGTTCGGCCGGCCCTCGAACGCCGCGGTGTAGATCGCCAGCAGTGGATCGTCCGGGTCAGCCGTCGCGCTGATCTCGGTGGTACCCGTGGCGAGGAACGACTCGTAGGAGTCGTCGCCGTCGCGGTCGTGGCAGAGCCACCGCGCCTTGGAGTCGATGGCGGCGCGCGCTTCAGCCACTCGTGCGCCGATCTCGGCCTCCTGCCACACGACGACCGCCGGCTCGAGGTCATCGATCACGAACCGCATCTCGTCCGGGCTCTGCCGCCAGTTCGCCGGACAGAGCATCGATCCGGTGCGGGCCGCGGCGAGCAGGAGCTCGATGACGCGGAACGAGTTCTGGCCGAGCCACAGGACGCGGTCGCCGCGACCGACGCCGGCGGCGGCGAGCGCACCCGCCAGCCGTTCCACGCGGTCGTGGAGCTCGGCATACGTGAGCCGCCGGTCCCCGTCGACGACGGCGAGCCGGTCGGGCCGGCTGCGATGGTGGTCGTCGAGCAGGCTGTCGAACGTCCAACGGCGGCGATCGTCACTCACGTCTATTCCGTATACTCTATTCTGCGTCACGGCGCCCCCCATCTGGGCGGGATTTGTCTCAAACGGCGATCTGGGCGGGGATCGTCGCAGCATCTGAGACGATTCCCGCCCAGGTCGACCACTGGCACGATTCCCGCCCCGTTGCCGGCGAGTCCATGTCACCCGGTCGTGGCGTCGCGCAGCGCGGCGTACGCAGCCCGGATGTCCGGCGCCGCGCTCGCCCCGGGTCCCGGCTCGACGAGGTCGCCGTCGCCGAGCTTCCAGCGGTCGGCGACGTCGGCCGGCTCGGCGCTCGTCGCGACGGCGGCCGCCTGCACGCAGGCGCCGGTGGCGACCTGTTCGTCGCCGCGCGGGATGAGCACGGGCCGCCCGCTCAAGTCGGCGAGCACCTGGCGGTAGGCGCGCGACCGGGCGCCGCCACCGACCAGGATCAACCGTCCACCGGCCGGGGCGAACGCGGTCAGTGCGTCGAGGCCGTCGAGCAGCCCGCAGACCACGCCCTCGACGGCGGCGCGGGCGAGCTGCTCCCGGCCGACGTCGCTGCGGATCCCGGACAACACTCCGGTCGCGTTGGGACGGTCCGGTGTGCGCTCGCCGTCGAGGTACGGGAGCAGGGCCAGGCCCGCAGCTCCCGGCGCGCCGGCGAGGACCAGCTCGTCGAACGTCTGGTGGTCGACGTCGAGCAGCCGGCGCACGGCGTCGGTCACCTTCGTCGCGTTGAGCGTGCAGACGAGCGGCAGGTGGCGACCGGTGGCATCGGCGAACCCGGCGACGAAACCCGACGGGTCCGCGGTCGGGGTGTCGCACACCGAGTACACGGTGCCCGACGTCCCGATCGAGACGGCGACATCGCCGGAGCGCAAGCCGACGCCGAGCGCACCGGCCATGTTGTCTCCCGTGCCCGGGCCGACGATCGCCCCCCGCCACTCCCCGGCGACATCGCCGGGACCGAGCACGTCCGGCACCACCGTCGACCAGTCCCGGCCAGCGTCAACGATGTCCAGCAGTTCGTCGCGGTACGTGCCTCTCGCCGCCGACCAGTAGCCGGTGCCCGAGGCGTCGCCCCGATCGGTGGTCAACCGCCCGGTCAGCCGGAACGTCAGCCAGTCGTGGGGCAGCACGATGTGGGCCAGCCGCGCCCACGCCTCCGGCTCGGAACGGTGGAGCCACGACAGCTTGGTGATGGTGAAGCTGGCCACCGGAACCGAGCCGCAGGCCTCGGCCCACGCCTTCCGGCCACCGGGGAGCTGGTTGATCAGCCAGGCGGCGTCGGGCGCCGACTCGGTGTCGTTCCACAGCTTGGCGGGCCGGACCACCTCGAGCTGGGCGTCGAGCACCACCATCCCGTGTTGTTGGCCGGCGACGCTGATCGCCGCGACGTCCGGCTCGCCCGCCTGGCGCCACGCCGCCTCGAATGCCGACCACCACGCCGCCGGGTCCTGCTCCGAGCGCGGCGGCTGGGTCGGCGGATGTGGTGCCGCACCGCGCCCGACCACCTCCCCCGTGTCGAGGTCGCGCACCTCGACCTTCGTGGCGGTGGTCGACGAGTCGACGCCGGCGACGAGCGGCACGGGACCGACTAACGGACGCGGGCGACGTAGCGGGCGACGAGGTTCTCCAGCCGCTCCTGGCCGCCCGACACGCGGGCCGGCTCACCGAGGTCGTAGGCGCGGTCGTGGAGGGTGGCGAGGTTGCTGGTCCCGTCGCGGATCGAGCGGCCGAGCTCGCCGTCCCAATCGGCGTACCGAGCCTCGCGGTTGGCGTCGAGCTCGCCGGCCTCGAGGATCGCGGCGGCGGCGAGCAGCGCCCGCGCCATCGTGTCCATCCCGCCGATGTGGCCGTGGAAGAGGTCGGTCCGATCGATCGACTGGCGGCGGAGCTTGGCATCGAAGTTGAGCCCTCCGGTGGTGAACCCGCCGGCGCGGAGGATCTCGAGCATGCCGAGGGTCATCTGCTCGACCGAGACCGGGAAGCGGTCGACGTCCCACCCGAGCCGATCGTCGCCGGCGTTGGCGTCGATCGAGCCGAAGATCCCGGCGGCCGCGGCGGCGGCGACCTCGTGGGCGAAGTCGTGACCCGACAGCGTGGCGTGGTTGACCTCGATGTTGACCTTGATCTCCTCGGCCAGGCCATACCGCTGCAGGAAGCCGTACACCGCGGCGACGTCGTAGTCGTACTGGTGCTTGGTCGGCTCGAACGGCTTGGGCTCGATGAGGATCGTGCCTTCGAACCCGATGTGGTGCTTGTGCTCGACGACCATCGACAGGAAGCGGGCGAGCTGGTCGAGCTCGCGGCGCAGATCGGTGTTGAGCAGCGTGTCGTAGCCCTCGCGCCCGCCCCACAACACGTAGTTGTGCCCGCCGAGGCGGTGGGTCGCCTCGAGGCAGTGGGCGACCTGGGCCGCGGCGTAGGCGAACACCTCGGGATCGGGGTTGGTCGCCGCGCCGGCCTGGTAGCGCGGGTTGGAGAACAGGTTCGCCGTCCCCCACAGCAGCCCCACGCCGGTGCGCTCCTGGTGCCCGGCGGCGTGATCGACCATCTCGTCGAGCAGGGCCGCGGACTCCTTGAACGAGCTGCCCTCGGGCGCGATGTCCCGGTCGTGGAAGCAATAGAAGGGCACGCCGAGCTTGGCGAAGAACTCGAAGGCCGCGTCCATCTTCTGCTTCGCCGCGTCGAGCGGGTCGGCGGTGGGGGCGAACGTCGGGTGCCACGGGCGGTCGAGCGTGCCGGCGCCGAAGATGTCGAAGCCGTCCCAGTTGAACGAGTGCCAGTAGCACACCGCGAAGCGGAGATGGTCCTCCATCCGCCGCCCGGCGACCTCGCGGTCGGCGTCGTACCAGTGGAAGGCGAGTGGGTTGTCGCTCTCGGGACCCTCATAGGGAATCCGTTCCGTGACGTCGGTGAAGAACTCGGCCATCTGCTACCCCTTGCCCGTGCGAATGACGGTGACGTTCCCTTCGTACACCTTGACGGGCGGACTGCCGTCCGCCGTCACCGTGACCGTACCGGCCGCGACGAGGTCGGCCGACGACGCGCCGACGAAGATTTCGAGCTCGCCGGGCTCGACGACGTAGGCGAGGTCGCGGTCGTAGAACCCGAGCTGGCCGACCGGAGTCTCGAACGTCACCGTCGCCGTCTCGCCGGCGCGGAGGGAGACCCGGACGAAACCCTTCAGCTCGAGCACCGGCCGGGTCACCGTCGCCCGCGGGTCGCGGACGTACAACTGGACGACCTCGTCCCCATCCCGCTCCCCGGTGTTGGTGACGAGCACCGACGTGACGACCGCGCCGCTCCAAGACACGTCGGCCGCGGCCACGCCCGCGCCGGTCAACGCGAAGGTCGAGTAGCTCATCCCGAATCCGAACGGGTACAGCGGGCTCGCCGGCGAATCGACGTAGTCGCCCTTCCAGTGCGAGCGGCCGCCGGACACCTTGTGCCCGTAGAACACGGGGATCTGGCCGGCCGAGCGAGGGTACGTGATCGGCAGCTTGCCGCCCGGGTTGACGTCGCCGACCAGCACGTCGGTGATCGCCTCGGCCCCCTCCTGGCCGGGGAACCACGCCATCAGCACGGCGGCGCAGTGTTCGTGGAGCCACGGCGTCGCCAGCGGCCGTCCGGCCGCGAGCACGAGCACCAGTGGCGTGCCGGTGGCGACCACGGCCCGCGCGAGGTCCTCCTGAACTCCGGGCAGGTCGAGCGACGACACGTCGCGGCTCTCCCCACTCGTGCACTCGTCGGTGAGCCCGGCCTTGTCGCCCATCACCATCACCGCGACGCCGGATGCGGCGGCGAGGGCGGCCGCCTCGGCGAAACCCTCCCGTGACGGACCGGTGACGTCACAGCCCGGTGCCGTTCGCACGGCGTCCCCGAGCCGGGCCCGCAGCGCGCCGGCCACGGTCGGAGCCTCGGACTCGACCGGGCGCAGCGGGTGGCGCTCGTCGATCGGCATGGCGAAGACGTTGTTCCCGCTGCGGAGGAGTTCCTGCAACGACTCGACGTGGGCCGGGTACGTGTAGTCGCCGAGCAGATGGCGGGCCTGGTCGGCGGTCGGGCCGATCACCGCGACGGGGCCCGCGCCGGGACGCAGCGGGAGCACGCCGTCGTTGCGCAGGAGCACGAGCGACTTGGCGGCGATCGTGCGGGCGAGCTCGCGGTGGGCGGGGGTGTCGGTGACCGCGACGACGCGATGCGGCTCGACGTATGGCTGCTCGAACAGCCCGAGTTCGAACTTGGTTCGGAGGACCCGTGAGACCGCGGTGTCGAGCGTGGTCTCGCTGACCCGTCCTGCGCGCAACGCCCGCAGCAGGGGAGCGCCGTAGCAGTCGGTGCCAGGCAGCTCGACGTCGAGTCCGGCGTCGAGCGCCATCGCCGCGGCGTCCTCGGCATCGGCGGCGAGGCGGTGGTAGTCGGCGAGCTGACGGATCGAGAAGTAGTCGGCGACGACACAGCCGCCGAACCCCCACTCGTCGCGCAGGAGGGTGGTGAGGAGGCCGCGGTCGGCGGCCGCCGGCACGCCGTCGAGCTCGTTGTACGCGTTCATCACCGAGCGCAGCCCCGCGACCCGCACGGCGGCCTCGAAGGGGTGGAGGTAGACCTCACGCAGCTCCCGCGCGCCGATGTGGGCCGGCGCCCAGTTCATCCCGCCCTCGGCGGCTCCATATCCGACGAAGTGCTTGGCGGTGGCGATGACACCCGTTGCGGCGTCATCGCCCTGCAGGCCGCGCACGAACGAGACCCCCATATGGGCGACGAGGTGGGGGTCCTAGCCGAACGTCTCCTCGGTGCGTCCCCATCGCGGGTCGCGGCAGATGTCGAGCACCGGCGAAAGGCCCTGGTGGGCGCCGATGGCGCGCATCTGGGCCCGCACGGCGTCGGCGAGGGCGAAGGCAAGGTCGGGTTCCCATGTGCTGGCGAGACCGATCGCCTGAGGGA
>JBKOUV010000314.1:0-2506 GCA_046723555.1 Actinomycetota bacterium
GCGGCGCCTACGGTCGATCCCCGGGTGGAGCATCGACCGACCGAAATTGGGGAGGACTCGTGACCATTAGTCGTCGTGAACTGCTGCGGAACAGCGCGTTGACCGGGGCCGGCATTGCGGTCGCCGGAAGCCTGGGTCCGCTCCTGGAGTCGGGCTTCGCCGCCGCCAAAGGCCCCGGCGGGTACGGACCGCTCGTCCCGGACCCTGACGGGTTACTCGACCTGCCGGCGGGCTTCTCTTACAAGGTCCTGTACCGGGCGCAGGCGTGGTCGACCCTCGGCGTGGCGCCGAGCACGCTGTCGACGGGCGAGGTCGCACCCAACGCCGCCGACGGCACCGGCTCGTTCGCCGGCCCTCGCGGCGGCACGATCCTCGTGCAGAACAAGGAATGCAGCAACGGTGACCCGGGGCCCGTTCCGCATACCGTGCCCACGTACGACGCGGCGGCGTCAGGTGGTACCACCAGCCTGGTCATCGATCGGCGCGGGAACCTCGTCAGCCACGTTGCCAGCCTCGCCGGCACCACGCGCAACTGCGCCGGCGGCGTCACGCCGTGGGGCACGTGGCTGACGTGCGAGGAGACCGACGCCACCACCGGCGGCATCCGCCACGGCTACGTCTTCGAGGTGGATCCGTGGGGCAACGACACCGACGCGGTGCCGCTCACGGGCCTCGGCCGGTTCGAGCACGAGGCGGCGGCTGTCGACCCGAAGCGGGGCGACGTCTACCTGACCGAGGACGCGTCGACGCCGAACGGCCTCTTCTACAAGTTCGTCCCGAACGACCGGCGCGGCCGGTACGGCAGCTTGCAGGCGGGCGGGACACTGTTCGCGATGAAGGCGGGCGACCTGCTCGACCTGTCACAGGTCACCGACGTCGGCACGAGCCTGGAGGTCACGTGGGTCCCGGTCCCGAACCCGGACCCCGACATCGCCGGTGGGCAACCGCGGGTGCGCAGCCAGTTCACCGAGGACCAGATCACCCGCTCGAAGAAGTTCGAGGGCGCGTGGTGGGGCCACGGACGGGTGTGGATCAACTGCAGCTTCGCCAAGACGGCCGCCGACGTCGGCGGGGTCGGGACGCCCCACGAGGGTCAGGTGTGGACGTACGACCCGAAGCGGGAGCGGCTCACCCTCGAGGTGCGGTTCGAGCCCGGCGGACTGTTCGACGGACCCGACAACATCACAGTGAGCCCGCACGGGGGCGTCTTCCTCGCCGAGGACGGCGACGGCGACCAGTACGTGATCTACGTCGACAAGCGGAACCAGGCGTTCGCGTTCGCCAAGAACCGGATCCAGTTCAACGGTGGGTTCCAGGAGTTCACCGGCCCGACGTTCTCCCCGGACGGCCGGTTCCTGTTCGTCAACACCCAGCAGCCGGGCATCACCTACGCGATCACCGGCCCGTGGAGCGGCGGTCGCGCCAACGGCCACCGCTGACTTCCGGGCACCGGAGGGTCTCCGGCGCGGACGGGGCGCCGGAAACCCTCCGGTGGCACGAAACCCTCGGGTGGTAGGAGGGTCAGACGGTCACCGGCTCGCCAGCCGGCTCGATCTCCTCGATGGTGTCGTCGCCGGTGCCTTCGACGTTGATCCGGGGCAGGATCCGGTCGAGCCAGCGCGGCAGCCACCAGTTGCGGTCGCCGAGTAGCTCCATCGTCGCCGGCACGAGCAGCATGCGGACGACGGTGGCGTCGAGCAGGACGGCACTGGCGAGGCCGAGGCCGAAGAGCTTGATCACACGGTCGTTCTCGAGCAGGAAGCTGCCGAAGACGACGACCATGATCGCCGCCGCCGCGGTGATCACCCGCGCCGTGGCGGCCAGACCGTCGGCCACTGCCCTGGCGTTGTCGTGGGTGCGGTCGTACTCCTCCTTGATCCGGCTGAGCAGGAAGACCTCGTAGTCCATCGACAGACCGAAGACGATGGCGAACATCATCATCGGCACGAACGGCTCGATCGGGCCGCCCTCGCCGATGCCGACGAGATCCTTCACCCATCCCCACTGGAACACCGCGACGACGAGTCCGAACGACGCGCCGATCGAGATGAGGTTCATCACGACGGCCTTCAGCGGCACGAGCACCGACCGGAACACCGCCATCAGCAGCAGGAACGACAGGGCCAGCACGATGCCGAAGAACCACGGGATGCGAGCCGACAAGTACTCGGTGAAGTCGATCGACACGGCGACGTTGCCGGTGACGGCGACGTCGAGCCCGGTACCGTCGGTGGCGGCCGGCAGGACGTCGTCGCGCAGGTCGTTCACCAGATGCGTCGTCGCCGCATCCTGGGGCGACGTGGTCGGGATCAGCTGCCACATCGCCGCCGTCGGGTTGGTCTGATCGTCGAGGTTCGGCGGCGACACGAAGGCCACTCCGGGCGTCGACTGGAGCGCCGTGGTCACCGCGTCGATGGCCGCTGGATCGGTGCCGGCCGGGATCTCGGTGGCGAGCACCAGCGGGCCGTTGTAGCCCGGGCCGAAGCCGTCGGCGAGGAGGTCGTAC
>JBKOUV010000254.1:0-4836 GCA_046723555.1 Actinomycetota bacterium
TCCTTTTCGCGGGGCCGAAAAACGAGTTCGACCTCCCGGCTGGGAGGTCGAGGAGCACACGCGGCGGGTGAGGCCGGTGTGCTAGGTGATGAGTACGAGGAGAGTCCGACCGCGACGCATCGCCGGAGAGTCTGCCAGATCCGGCACGCTCCCTACAACCCCGTCAGGCCGCGACGGCGTCGTCGGGCACGGTGGCGCCCGACAGCTCACCCGTCCGCCGGTTGAAGACCGGGCGGAGGAGGAGCTGCTCGGCCGTCCCGAGCATGACCACGAGGTCGAGGGCGAGCGACCAGTTCTCGACGTAGAACAGGTCGAGCCGCTGATAGGCCGCGAACGACGGGTTGTCCCGCGCCTCCACCTGCCACAGGCCGGTGATGCCCGGACGCACGCGGTGCCGCTCGCGCAGCTCGATCGGGAACTCGGCGACCTCCGCCGGCAGCGCCGGCCGGGGACCGACGAGGCTCATCTCCCCGCGCACGACGTTGATCAGCTGCGGTAGCTCGTCGAGGCTGCTCGCCCGGAGGAACCTTCCCACCCGGGTCACCCGCGGGTCGACGTCGAGCTTGAACAGCGGCCCGCGGCGCTGGTTGTCGAGCTCCAGCGCGGCCAGGCGGGCCTCGGCGTCGACCACCATGGTGCGGAACTTGAGCATCGTGAACCGGCTGTCGCCCTGGCCGACGCGCTGCTGGCGGAAGAACACCGGGCCGCGATCGCCGAGCCTCACCAGCACGGCCACGACAGCGAAGACGGGGGAGAACAGGACCAGCAGCGCCGTCGCCACGGCGACGTCGAACGCCCGCTTCAGCGCTCGCTGGGTGCGGGACAGCGATGCCGCTTCGACGTAGAGCAGCGGTTCGTGGGCGATCGGCGACGCCTTCACTCGGCGGGCGTCGATGCCCGACAGCCCCGGGTGGAGGAACAACTGGCGACCGCGGCCGTGCTCTTCGCGAAGCAGGGCGTTCAGCAGCAGCGGGCTGATGTCGCTGGAGCACACGACGACCGCGTCCGCGGGCGTGGCGGCGAGGACGTCGTCGGCGTCGCGGTAGTCGCCGAGCCAGCGGTCGCCGAGCCCGGCCGCTTCGGCCTCGGCGCGTGAACCGATCACGCCCCATACGCGCATCCCCGCCTCGGGGTGGATCGCGAACAGCTTGGCCAGCTCGACGGCCCGGCGGTCGGTGCCGATGATGATCAGCCGCCGGGTGAACCGGTCCTTGCGGCGGTTGTGGGCGAGCCAGGCGCGGTAGAACGAACGCCAACCGAGCAGGAGCAGCCACGAGACGACGACCCCGGCGATGACCTGCTCGACGTGGACGTAGGTGCGCGAGAGCCGGTCGATCACGAGCATCCCGACGCCGAGGATCCCCGCCGCCCGGCTGAGCCGGGAGATCTCGATCGTGCGCATCGCGATGACGCGCTCGTTCCACAGGTCCTCGAAGCGGATCGCCCACAACCCGAGCACGCTCGCGGCGGCGAGTGTGAACGCCAGCCGATCGCCTCCGAGGTCGTGATACCCGGTGCTGAGGGCCATCGCGAGGAAGCCGAGCAGGAGGGCGACCCCGTCTCCCGCCCGCAGGATGGACTGGAGTCGACGAGCCGCTCCAGCCGAAGATGATGACGGGACCGGCGCCGCCCGCGCCGGCCCGTCGTCCACGACCAAGACGGGGAACGTGTCGTCAACCCGGGTACGGGTAGAGCTACCCGCACCGCCGCCCGCCTCGATTGTCGAATCCATCCGTTGCCCGCTATCGGTCGCCCGATCCCGATTTCGGCCCCGTCCCGAGCCGTGGTTACCCATCGGTAACCGGAGGCGCACTCTAGGAGCGAGATACCAGTTCCGCGCCGAATTTCACCGATTCATTCCTGGGCCTAGTGTCCGAAGCAATGAACGAAACGGCGTTCCCCGGCCACGCAGGCCGTTGTTGGCCGCTCACTCGCTGGCGCTCGCTCGCTCGCATGACCTGTAGGGAGCATCCATGACCGCGCCACCATCCCCGACCGTGCAGCCGGCCGACGGCCGCTTGGGCGTACTCACCGTCGGACTGGGCGCGGTGTCCTCCACGCTGATCGCCGGCGTCGAGCTGGTCAAACGCGGCCTCGCCCAGCCGATCGGATCCCTCGCCCTGATGGACACGATCCGCCTCGGCAAGCGCACCGACGACCGCAGCCCGCTGATCCGGGACTTCGTGCCGCTCGCCTCCCTCGACGACCTCGTCTTCGGGGCATGGGACCCGTTCCCCGACGACGCCTACGTCGCCGCCCAGCGGGCCGGCGTGCTCGAGGCCGGCCGCCACATCGAGCAGATCTCCGACGCCCTCCGTGACGTCCGCCCGATGGCGGCCGCGTTCGACCGCGCCTACGTGAAGAACCTCGACGCCGACAACGTCCTCCCGACCGTCGACAAGCGCTCGATGCTCAACGCCATCCGGGAGGACATCAACCGCTTTCGCGAGGAGAAGCAGGTCGAACGCGTCGTGATGATCTGGTGCGCGTCGACCGAGGTCTTCCTCGAGCCCGGACCCGCCCACCTCGACCTCGACGCGTTCGAGGCCGCGATCGACGCCAACGACCCGAGCATCGCCCCGTCGATGCTGTACGCCTACGCCGCCCTGCTCGAGGGCGTGCCCTTCGCCAACGGCGCGCCGAACCTGTGCGTCGACACCCCGGTGCTGCGCCAGTTCGCCGTCGACCAGAACCTCCCGATCTCCGGCAAGGACTTCAAGACCGGACAGACGCTGATCAAAACGGTCCTCGCCCCGATGCTCCGGACCAGGATGCTCGGGCTGTCGGGCTGGTACTCGACCAACATCCTCGGTAACCGCGACGGCGAGGTCCTCGACGATCCGGAGAGCTTCAAGACCAAGGAGGAGTCCAAGCTCGGCGTGCTCGAGCACATCCTGTCGCCCGAGCGTCACCCCGAGCTGTACGGGGACATCTTCCACAAGGTGCGGATCAACTACTACCCGCCGCGCGGCGACAACAAGGAGGGCTGGGACAACATCGACATCTTCGGGTGGCTCGACTATCCGATGCAGATCAAGGTCGACTTCCTCTGCCGCGACTCGATCCTCGCCGCCCCGCTCGCCCTCGACCTGGTGTTGTTCTCCGACCTCGCCCGGCGGGCCGGGCTCGGGGGGATCCAGGAGTGGCTGAGCTTCTACTACAAGAGCCCGCAGACCCCGCCCGGCCTGTATCCGGAGCACGACCTGTTCATCCAGCACACCAAGCTCAAGAACACCCTCCGCTGGATGATGGGCGAGGACCAGATCACCCACCTCGGCCGGGAGTATTACGCCTGATCGGTGACCACTTGCCGCACGCGGACATCGTGCGGCGCGATCGGCAGGTCGGCGACGACCTGCTCGTGGTAGCAGACGCCGATGGTGAGGCAATCCGTCCGCAGCCGGGGCAGGAAGCGGTCGAAGTGACCGCCGCCCTGGCCGAGGCGATGCCCATCGGCGGTGAAGGCGAGTCCCGGCACGACGACGACGTCGAGCGTGGCCGGGTCGACGTCGCCGGGCATCACGCGCAGCGCCGGTCCGTCGACCTCCGGCAGGAACACCTCGATGCCCCGAACCCGGCACCATTCGATCCATCCGACGGTGTCCGGCTCGGTCGCCAGCGATTCGTACAGCATCACGCGTCCTCGCACTGAGGGAGTGACGCGCCCCCAGATGCGCGAGGAGCGGGCGGCGCGGTCGATGGGGTCGGCGGCGATCCGACGGCGAAGCTCGCGCATCTCGGCGCGCAGGAGTCGCTTGGCCGCGTCCACGTCGACCCTGCCTACCATCGACGGCGATGAGTGACGCGCACGCGCCGTTCGACTCCGAGCAGTTTCGCAAGGTGCTCGGGCACTTTCCCACCGGCGTCACGATCGTCACCGGCTGGGCCGGCGACGAACCGGCGGGCTTCACGATCGGCTCGTTCACCTCGGTGTCGCTGGAGCCGCCGCTCGTCGGGTTCCTGCCCCAGATCGCCAGCGACACGTGGCAGGCCATGGCCCCGGACGGCCGATTCTGCGTCAACGTCCTCCGCGACGAGCAGGCCGAGCTGTGCTGGCGGTTCGCCAAGAGCGGGGTCGGGGACGACCGCTTCGACCACGTGACGTGGCGCCACTCGCCGACCGGCTGCCCGATCATCGAGGGGATCGCGGCGTGGATCGACTGCACCGTCGAGCACTCGATCGAGCTCGGCGACCATTACTTCGTCGTCGGCAGGGTCATCGACCTGTGGCACAACGACGAACCGCACACCCCGCTCGTCTTCTACAAGGGCGCCCTCGGCGGCTTCCTCGCCGCCGAATGACCGCCGTGCGACCGACCCGCTGGCTCGGCGCGATCGCCGCCGACGTCGCCGCGGTCATCGTGTTCGCAGCGGCAGGCCGGAACGCCCACGACGAGAGCTCCGGCGCGGGCACCGTCCTGACCATCGCCGCCCCGTTCATCGTCGGGCTGCTGGTCGGTTGGATCGTCAGCGGGCGGGCCCGAAGAGAGCCAACGGCGCCCCGCACCGGGGTCGTCGTGTGGGTGGCAACCGTCGTCATCGGGCTCGTGCTCCGCCGCACGGTGTGGGACCGGGGCGTGGCCATCTCGTTCGTGATCGTGACCGCGCTGGTGCTCGGAGCGCTGCTCGTGGGGTGGCGCGGATTGTGGGTCCTCACCCATCGTCAGCGCGAGGTACAGTCAGCGTCGCCGCCGTCGAAGGCGGGACGCTAGACGGAGGAACTGTCATCAACCTGTACGTGGGCAATCTGCCTTTCTCCACCACTTCAGACGAGCTCGCCGCACTGTTCGGCCGGGTCGGGACGGTCACCTCCGCGCAGGTCATCACCGACCGCGA
>JBKOUV010000272.1:0-23390 GCA_046723555.1 Actinomycetota bacterium
CCGTCACCCGAGGGTTTCGCTCGGCACAGGGTCGCCGGAAACCCTCGGGTGCACGAAACCCTCGGGTGGAGGGTCAGCCGGACACCGCGTGGGCGACGAGGTCCTCGACAACGGCCAGGTCGTTGGGCACCTTTTCGGTGCGTTCGGGCCGGTCGAAGAGGTCAGCGAGGTGGGCGGGCAGCGCCGGCCGGATGCCCGTCGCCCGCTCCACGGCGTCGGGGAACTTGGCGGGGTGGGCTGTGGCCATCGTCACCACCGGATGTTCACCCGCCACCAACCGGGCCGCCCGGGTGCCGGTCGCCGTGTGCGGATCGACGAGCAGGCCGGTCGCTGCATGGACCCGGCGGATCTCGTCGAGCGTCTCCTCGTCCGTCGCCCGGGCCGCCCGGAAGGCCTCCCCGATCCACCGCCGCCGGACATCGGGGTCGATCGCGAGCCGCCCGGTCTCACGGAACCGGTGGAGCTGCTCGCCGGTGCGGGCGCCGTTCCTGTCGTTCATCACCCACAGCATCCGCTCGAAGTTCGACGACACCTGGATGTCCATCGCCGGGCTCAACGTGGGCACGACCTCGGCCACCGACATGTCGCCGTCGTTGACGAAGCGGGTGAGGATGTCGTTGCGGTTGGAGGCGATCACGAAGTCGGCGATCGGGGCCCCCATCCGCCGGGCGACCCACCCGGCGAAGACGTTGCCGAAGTTGCCGGTCGGCACGCACGCCGTGACCGGCCCGGCGAGCGCCCGCGAGATCGTCACGTAGTACACGGTCTGGGCCATGATCCGCGCCCAGTTGATCGAGTTGACCGCAGCCAGCCGCATCCGCTCCCGGAACGGCCCGTCGTTGAACATCGCCTTGACGAGGTCCTGACAGTCGTCGAACGTGCCCTCGACCGCGACCGCCGAGACGTTCGGGTCGGGAACGGTGGTCATCTGGCGTCGTTGCACGTCGCTCACGGCGCCGTGCGGGTACAGGATCACGACGTCGACATGGCGGCAGCCCCGCACGGCCTCGATCGCCGCCGACCCGGTGTCGCCACTGGTCGCGCCGACGATCGTGACCCGCTCGCCCCGCCGGCCGAGCAGATGGTCGAAGAGCCGGCCGACGAGCTGCAGGGCGACGTCCTTGAACGACAGGGTCGGCCCGTGGAACAGCTCGGCCAGCCACTGCCGGCTGTCCAGCTGGACGAGCGGGACGACAGCGGGATGCCCGAACGCGGCGTAGGCGTCGTGGCACAACCGGGCGACGTCGGCCCGGTCGATGTCCGACCCGACGAACGGCGCGACCACGCGGTGGGCGGCGTCGGCGTACCCGGCGCATGCGTCGAGCTCGCCGGGTGGCGGGAGCGGCGGCCACTCGGCCGGCACGTACAGCCCGCCGTCGACGGCGAGCCCACCGAGCAGGACGTCGGCGAAGCCCAACTCGGGCGCCCGCCCGCGGGTCGAGACGTAGCGCATCGCCGCCGTTCCGCTAACTGCCGACGACGCGGAGCAGGCCGCCGACGTGCCGGACGACGTCGAGCTCGCGCAACCCGTGCACGGTCGCCTGCACCGCCGACTCCTTGGCCTCGTGGGTCACGAACACGAGTCGGGCATCTTCGCCGATGCCCTCCTGCTCGGCCGTGCGGATGCTCACTCCGTGGTCGGCGAACACCCCGGTCACGGCGTGGAGCACGCCGGGGCGGTCGACGACCTCCAGCCCGAGCAGGTACTCGGCGGAGGTCTCGTCGATCGGGCGGATGCGGGCCTTGGCGAACGCCCCGAGCGTGCCGTGGGTGCCCTTGGTCAGGTTGACCGCACCGTCGATGACGTCTCCGAGCACCGCGCTCGCCGTCGGCAGCCCGCCGGCGCCTCGTCCGTAGAACATCAGCGACCCCACCGCGTCACCCTCGACGAAGACCGCGTTGAAGCTCTCCCGCACGCTCGCCAGCGGGTGATGGACCGGCAGCATCGCCGGATGGACCCGAACGGCGACCTCGCCGCTCGGCTCGTCGAGCTCGGCGATCGCCAGCAGCTTGACGACGTAGCCGAGGCGGTGGGCGACGTCGATGTCCGATCGGGTGATGTGGCTGATCCCCTCGTGGTAGACGTCGCCGGCGACGACCCGGGTGCCGAACGCGATCGAGGCGATGATCGCCGCCTTGGCACCGGCGTCGAAGCCTTCGACGTCCGCGGTCGGATCGCGCTCGGCGTAGCCGAGTCGCTGCGCCTCGGCGAGCGCCTCGCCGTACGCCGCGCCCTGCTCCGCCATCTTGGTGAGGATGTAGTTCGTCGTGCCGTTGACGATTCCGAGCACCCGCCGGATCGGCTCGCCCCGGAGGCTCTCACGCAAGCTGCGCACGAGCGGGATGCCGCCGGCGACGGCGGCCTCGAAGAGCAGGTCGACGCCGGCCGAGTCGGCGGCGTTGAACAGCTCGACACCGACGTTGGCGAGCAGCTCCTTGTTCGCCGTGACGACCGGCTTCCCGGACGCGAGGGCTTCGGTGATCAGCTCCCGCGCCGGCTCGATCCCGCCGATCACCTCGACGACGAGGTCGACGTCGGGATCGGCGACGACGCCATGAGCGTCGCGGGTCAACACTCCGGGCGCGAGCTCGACGTCCCGATCCCGCGACAGGTTCCTGACCGCGACCCGGGCGACCTCGAGACGAACTCCCGTGCGCGCCTCGATCTCCTTGGCCTGCGCGCCCACCAACCCGACGAACGCGCCGCCGACGTTGCCACAGCCCAGGACCCCGATGCGTACGGCCCGGACCGGGGTTGCCACGGGGCTGACGTTATTCGCGGTGTGGGTCACGTCCGAATGACGTCATGGAGCCGATCGACCGCTTCGATCACGGCGTCGAAACGGCGCCGGCTGAGGACCGCGCCCTCCCGGCGCACTCGATGCGGATCGATGTCGAGCAGCCGGTCGACCTTCGCGTAGCTCGGCCGCCCGCGCGAGTCCCACGGCCCGGTGCCGACGTCGACCTGGTCGTTCCGATCCTTGTGCTTGCTGGTCAGCGCCACGCCCGACAGCAGCGCGCCGTGGCGCCCGACGATGACGACCGGGCGGTCCTTGCCGAGCGTCGGATCGTCCTCGAACGGCACCCACGTCCACACGACCTCCCCGGGATCCGGGTCGCCGTCGACGTGGGGCGTGTACTCGATGCGGACACCGGCCGCGAGGACGCGGGTGGTCGGCTCCCGCCGCCGGGTTGTTCGCCCGGCCCCCCGCTCGGCGTTCCGAACCGTCACCTTGGCGCGGCGCAGCGGTCCGACGAGCGCGTCCAACCAGCGGGGCATCGGGCAAGGGTAGGAGAACTACCTACGGCGCAGGAACTGGACGGACACCCGAGGGTTTCGTGCGCGACGGGTTCGCGCCAGACCCTCCGATGGCAGGAAACCCTCGGGGGCTCAGCCGACGTCAGTCGCCAAGAGGTCGTCGTACGTCTCCCGGCGGACGACGAGGCGGGCCTTGCCGTCGGCGACGAAGACCACGGCGGGGCGCGGGACCTTGTTGTAGTTCGACCCCATCGAGTGGCCGTAGGCGCCGGTGACCGGGACGGCGAGCAGGTCGCCGACGGCGAGGTCGGCGGGTACCCGGGCGTCGAACAGCAACACGTCACCGGACTCGCAGTGCTTGCCGACCACCCGCACGTGCCGCGGCCGCTCGGCCCCGACGGCGCGCGGCAGGAACGCCTCGTAGCCGCTGCCGTAGAGCACGGGGCGGGGGTTGTCGCTCATCCCGCCGTCGACGGCGACGTACGTGCGCACACCCGGGATCTCCTTGACCGTGCCCACCTCGTACACGGTGACGGCGGCGGCGGCGACGATGGCTCGACCCGGCTCGACGCTCACCGCCGACCGCACACCCGCCGCTCGGCACGCTTCGCGCACGGCGCCGGCCCACTCGGCGAAGCTCGGCGCCTCTTCGCCCTCCACGTACGCGACGCCGAGGCCGCCGCCGAGGACCAGCTCGGGCAAGTCGAGGGGGACGGCGAAGCCGGCCATCACCTCGGCGGCGCGGGCGAAGAAGCCGGCGGCGAACACGTTCGACCCGATGTGGCAGTGCAGCCCGACGAGGTTCACCGACTCCGACCGGCGAGCCCGCTCGACCGCCCTCGTGGCGTCGCCGTTGGCGAGGTTGAACCCGAACTTCGAGTCGTCCTGCCCGGTGGCGATGTAGTGGTGGGTGTGGGCGTGGACACCGGGCGTCACGCGCAGGAGGACCTCGGGCCGCGGCGCGCCTTCCGCATAGAGTGCGTCGAGCCGGTCGAGCTCGTCAAAGCTGTCGACGACGACGTTGCGCACGCCGCTCGTGATCGCCGCGCGGAGCTCGTCGAGACTCTTGTTGTTGCCGTGGAACGTGCAGGCCGCAGCGGGCACGCCGGCGGACAGCGCGACGTGGAGCTCGCCGCCACTCGCCACGTCGAGCAGCAGTCCCTCGTCGTGAGCGAGGCGCGCCATCGCCCGGCAGAGGAACGCCTTCGTCGCGTAGATGACCCGCCGCTCGCCGAACGCGGCGACGGCCTCGCGGCAGCGGGCTCGCATGTGCGCCTGGTCGTACACGAACAGGGGCGTGCCGTACTCGCCGGCGAGTGCGGCGACCGAACACCCGCCGAGCGAGAGCGAGCCATCCGGACCCACCGCCGCGGTGTCGGGCAACAAGTGCGGCGGCAGTGCGGACACACCGGGACGTTAGGCCGAAAAGAAAATCCCGTCCGGTGCGAAACTCGTTTGGTATCAGCGGTCCGGATCGGGGATCATGCTCATCGAGCTGACCCGACGAGAGCCGAAGGAGGTGCCCCGATGCTCATGAATCTGACCTTCATTGACTGCTTCGGCGGTGCCCTCGGCGCGTCCGCGACCAACGTGGTCGGCCCGGACACCACCGCCTGAACCGCACCCGCGGTCTCAGGTAGTCCCCGTCCCTCCCACGCCACTCGCGCGTGGCTGCGCCCGTCCGGGCGCTCGTCCCACGAAAGGACCACCCGTGTACTACGCCCATCCCCAAGTCGCCTACGCCTACATCTCGGCCCTGGGGCACGAGCTGGAGCTCGCCGCCGAGCGGGCCCACCGCGAGCGCCTCACCCAGCCGATCGAGGGAACAGCCCAGGACGCGACGCGTGTGACCAGTCACGTACGTCGGCGCCCAATCACCCAATCACGTCATCGAAAGGACGAACGATGTTCTCGTACCACCCTCACCTCCTCGAGGCAGTGGTAGAAGAGCGGCGCCGTGAGTTGGCTCGCGTGTCCGGGAACTCCCGGTTGCGTCGTGAGCTCCGGCGTGCTCGTCGCCGCCGTCCGAGGTAAGGACCATCGGACCATGAACGTTCCGCTACCTACATCTGCTCCGGGGCCGCGATCCCGAGCAGCTGTAACCCCAGCGCCAGCACCCGGGCGGTCACGTCGCTCAACGCCAAGCGACTCGCCCGGGTGCCGGCATCGGGAGCCCGGAGCACGGGACAGTGCTCGTAGAAGTCGGTGAAGTCCGACGCCAGCTCGTACAGGTACGTGCACAGCCGGTGCGGGCTCGACCGCTCGGCCGTCTCGTGCACCGCCGCTCCGAAGCCGAGCAGGCGCATCCCCAGCGCCCGCTCCTGGGACTCGGTGAGGATCGGCGACGTCGACCGCACGTCGGCGCGGTCGATTCCCGCCCGCCGGAAGATCGAGCAGATCCGGGCGTGGGCGTACTGCAGGTACGGGGCGGTGTTCCCGTCGAACGACAGCATCCGATCCCAGTCGAAGACGTAGTCCCGGATGCGATCCGTCGACAGGTCGGCGTACTTCAGCGCACCGACGCCGACGGCGTGGCCGACCTCCTCCCGCTGCTCGGCGGGCAGCTCGGGGTTCTTCTCGGCCACCGCCGCCTTCCCCCGCTCGATGGCCTCGTCGACGACGTCGACGAGCCTGACCGCCTCGCCGCTGCGGCTACGCAGGCGCTTGCGGTCGGTCCCGAGGACGAGCCCGAAGGCGGCGTGTTCCGCCCGCGCCGGCGGAGTGAGCCAGCCGGCCATCGTGGACACGGTGAACACCATCGCCAAGTGCTGCATCTGCTCGGCGCCGACAACGTAGAGGAGTCGAGTGGCGCCGACCCGTTCGACCCGATCGATCACGCACGCGAGGTCGCTCGTCGCGTACGTGTACGCGCCGGCGCGGCTGCGCACGATCAGCGGCAGCGGCTCGCCGTCGCGGTTGGAGAACCCGGGCGGGAAGACGACCTCGGCGCCGTCGGACTCCTTCAGCAGCCCGGCGTCTCGTAGCCGGTCGACCACCTCCGGCATGAGTGCCTCGTAACGGCTCTCCCCCGCCAGGTCGTCGTCGGTGAGCAGCTCGCCGAGCTTTCGGTAGACCTCGTTCCAGTGGGTCGCGCTGAGGGCGACGAGTGACCGCCACAGCGCCATCGTCTCCTCGTCGTGGCTCTGCAGCAGCACGACCCGGCGCCGGGACCGCTCGCGGAAGTCTTCGTCCTCGGCGAACTTGCTCGTGGCGTCCTTGTAGAACGCGTCCAGGTCGCCGACGCCGAGCTGCTGGGCGCGCGCAGGGCCGATGTCCACCAGATGCTCGATGAGCATTCCGAAGGGCCGGCCCCAGTCACCGATGTGGTTCTCGCGCACGACGTCGTGACCGAGGAAATCGAGCACGCGCGCCAGCGCGTCGCCGATCACGGTGGAGCGCAGGTGGCCGATGTGCATCTCCTTGGCCACGTTGGGCGCCGAGTAGTCGACAACCACTCGTTCCGGATTCGAAGCCGGGGGTACGCCGAGGCGGTCGTCGGCGGCGACGGCCGCGGTGAGCTCGCTGATCCATCCGGTGGCGAACGTGACGTTGAGGAAGCCGGGCCCGGCGACCTCCACCGAGCTGGCGATGTCGCCCAGCTGGGCGGTGTCGAGGACGGCCTGCGCCACCTCGCGGGGCGCCCGGCCGAGCTGCTTGGCGAGGGCGAGGGCCCCATTGGCCTGAGCGTCGGCGCGGTCGGACGGCCGCACCACCGGGTCGGCGCCGGACCGTCCGGCGACCGCATCGAACGCCGGCTGCAGCCGTTCGGCCAGGATCTGGAACGGATCACCCATCGGACTCGCCATTGTGGCGCGGTAGTCTGCTGCGTCAACGCCCTCGTAGCTCAGGGGATAGAGCGACTGCCTCCGGAGCAGTAGGCCACAGGTTCGAATCCTGTCGAGGGCGCGGCACGGGGTTCAGCGGGGTTCAGCGGGCGCGTTAGGTTGCAGCCGTGGCCGACGCTGAGCTCAGCGACTTCATCCGGAAGGTGCCACTCTTCGCCGGACTGCTGCAGTCGGAGGTCGACCGCATCGCCATGGTGATGCACCCCCTGCAGCTGCGGGAGAGCGAGCTCGTCTGCTCGGAAGGTGATCCCGGCCATCAGTTCTACGTGATCGCCGACGGCGAGGTGGCGGTGGAGCGTGGCGGCAAGACGGTGACCAAGCTGCACACCGGCGACTACTTCGGCGAGCTCGCCCTGCTCGACCGCGGGCCCCGATCGGCGTCCGTGCGGGCGCTCTGCGACTCGAAGGTCTACGTCCTCCACGAGCAGAGCTTCGTCGGCGTCCTCAACGAGGTACCGGCGCTGGCCCAGAAGCTGCTCGCGTCGCTCGCCAGCCGGCTGCGCGAGGCGGAAGCCCGGGCATCGATGGGCGGGCTCGACTAGCCGTTGGGACTCGCTCCAGCGGGCCGGCCGTAACGGTACAGAAATAAGCCCACACGAAAATTCGACGGGCTAACTTGCGCGGCTGCGGGCGGGGGAAAGGTGGAATCCAGATGGCAAAGCTCCCTTGGCCGCGCTTGTCCCGAGGCCGGTTGGTGGCCCTGACTGGCGGATTTGCCCTCGTCGCGGGGGTCACCGTGCCGGTGATCGCGGGCAACCTCACCAACGTGTCGGCGGCGTCGAACCCGCCGGGAAACAACGGCACCGTCAAGCTCGACGACATGCCGTTCGACGACCTCCCGGACAACGAGCCCCACGTCGGATGCACCTTCCAGGTGGACTTCTATGGCTTCGACGAGGGCGACCTGTCCGCCGACGTGATCTTCGACGCATGGCCGCCGACCGGCCAGATGACCACGGTCCTCACGGACGAGGTCTTCATCGGCGAGGACGACAACAGCGGGGGCGGTTCAGAAGCCGGGTTGGATGCGTCCAAGACCTACGATCTGTCCGGACTGTTGACCGGTGACATCCATCCCCAGCAGGGATTCCACGTCAAGCTCACGATCCACGCCGACGGGTCGCAGGGCGCCGACGTGAAGCACAAGGTGTTCTGGGTGACCGACTGCGCGCCGCCGGAGACGACCACGACGACGTCGACCACCACGTCGACTACGACCTCGACCACCACGTCGACTTCGACGACGACGTCCACGACGATGCCGACCACTTCTTCGTCCAGCACGACGTCGTCGTCGAGCACGACGTCGTCGAGCAGCACCACGTCGTCGAGCAGCACCACCTCCTCGTCGTCACCTCCGTCGTCTTCGAGCACGAGCATGCCGTAGCCAAGGGCGCCGGTATGAGTGGGTGGACTTCACCCCGGCTGGACGGGCGCGTCGGAATCCTTCTCACCGTCACGTTGGTGGCGTCGTCAGTGGCGGTGGCCGTGTCCACGCCGACGGAACACGCCGCGGCCGCGTCACTGCCACCCGGGTTCCAGGAGGAGATCGTCATCAGCGGTCTCACCGAGCCGACCGCGGTGCGGTTCTCGCCCGACGGTCGGGCGTTGAGCCATGACCAGGTCGGGAGCCTGTCGTCCGCCACTGGAAGCTTCCGGACCAGGTAGCGGCCCGGTCGTTCGGCACCCGGCACCGGGAGTGGTTGTCCTCACCCGGCGGCGACGACCGCCTCGACCTCGATCTCCACCTTCCAGCGCGGATCGAGCAGGCCGGCGACGACCACCATCGTGGCCGCCGGCCGCACGTCGGCGAGGTAGGCGCCGTGCACCCGGCCGGCGGCATCGGCGTGGTCGGCGCTGGTCACGAACGTCCGGGTGCGCACGACGTCGGCGAACTCCGCACCCAGCTCGCCGAGCGCGGTCTGCACGATCTCGAAGCAGCGGCGGGTCTGGACCTCCGGGTCCGGGTCGCACGACCCGTCGGGCCACACCGGCGCGGTGCCCGAGACGATGACCCGGTCCCCGACCCGGATCGCCCGGCTGAACCCGATCGTGGGCTCGAACGGGGAGGCTGACGACGCGCGGTGGCGGTCGCTCCTCATCGGTGCACCATCCCACCGTGGAGCAGATCATCCAATGTCCGTACCTGGTGCACCAGTGAGCCTCCGGCGCCGTAACGCTGATTCGCTCGCTCGAAGACTCGCTCGCTCATTGGTTGGACACGATCCGCGCCGGTTGGATCAACACCGCGGTGCGCCGCTCGGCGGCCATCACCCGGTCGTACTCGGCCCAGTCGTCGTGCGTCCCCCCCGCCGCCGTGAACACGTCGCGCAGCAGCTGCGGTACCCGGTCGGCGGTGAACCCCTTAGGGAGGTCGTCGGGCCCGATGAGGCGAGCCGGGCCGTCGACGGCGATCCACTCCCATCCGGCCCGGAAGACGGCCGTCGCCCGCGGGGCTCGCCGGAGGAGTCGCAGCTTCGTCGACCGGCCGATGGCCACGAGTCCGACGACGGGCTCGCCGGTGATCGGGTCGTCGAGCACCCCGGCGTTGACGACCGAGGCGTGGACCGAGCCGTCGTCCCTTGCGATCGCCAGCACGATCAGTCCATGATCCGCGGCCGCCAGCCGGCGGACCTCGTCGAGACCGGGGCCGGCCATCAGCGTCGCCGTCGTCCGAGTTCGGCGATCTCCGCGACCTCGTCGGCCGTCAGGCGCAGCCCGGCGGCGGCGACGTTGTCCTCGAGGTGGGCGACCGAGCCGGTGCCCGGGATCGGCACGATCGCCGGCGAGCGGGCGAGCAACCAGGCGAGGGCGACCTGGATCGGCGTGGCGTCGTGGGCGTCAGCGATCCGCCGGACCGCCCGATTCCGGTCGAGGTCCTGGACCGGAGCCCACGGGAAGAACGTGATCTGCTCCTGCTCGCACAGGTCGACCACACCATCCGATCCCCGGTCGACGGGGTTGTAGCGGTTCTGGATCGACACGATCGGGGTGAGCCGCTGGGCCTGCCGGAGTTGGCGCTCCGAGACGTTGGACAGCCCGATGTGCCGGATCTTCCCTTCGTTCTTCAGCTCCACCAACGCGCCGACCGAGTCCTCGAGGGGAACCTTCGGGTCGGGCCGGTGGAACTGGTAGACGGGGATCTGCTCCAGCCGCAGCCGACGGAGACTCCCCTCGCATGCGTCGCGCAGGTGCTCGGGCGTGCCGTTCGGCGTCCATGCGCTCGGTCGCGGGCGCTCGAGTCCACCCTTGGTCGCGATGACGAGATCGTCGGGGTACGGATGAAGGGCTTCGGCGATCAGCTCCTCGCTGACGTGCGGACCGTAGGAGTCGGCAGTGTCGATCAGGTTCACCCCGAGCTCGACCGCCCGGCGGAGAACGGCCTTGGCCTCCTCGCGATCGGGCGGCGCGCCCCAGATCCCCCGACCGGTGACCCGCATCGCGCCGAACCCGAGCCGGTTGACCGTGAGGTCGCCGCCAACGTCAGTGGTACCGGCCGCGGCGGCCGGCACGGTCGTCGGATCAGCCATGTCCCCTCCCTATCACCGCAACAGCCGGCCGAACCAACCCGTATACGTACGGTCCCGCCGTCAAGACCGAGACGATGAAACGCTTCATGACGCGATCTGGGCGCGATCTCTCTCAACTGTCGAGAAATCTGCGCCCAAATCCGGGGCGAGGCTCGGATGCGAGCGAGTGAGCGCCAGCGAGCGAGCGTCAACCAACGGCCTGCGTGGCCGGGGAACGCAGTGAGAGGAATCGCGCCCAGATGTGGGGACTATGGCGTGGGTGCGGCCACCGGCTCCGCCGCGGCCGGTTCTCGGCGCAGCAGGTCGACGCCGAGGTTGATCGCGGCGGCGATGGCGAGCCCGAGGGCCGCGCCGCAGATGACGTCCAGCGGGTTGTGGGCGCCGACGTAGACGCGCGTGATCATCACCAGCCCGAGGAGCACCCAGGGCACTGGCTTCCAACGGGGCGGCAGGTACGGCGTCAGCACGCCGGCGATCGCGGCGACGAGGACCGCGTGCCCCGAAACGAAGCTCTCGCCCGCAAGGCCGACGTCGCCGCGGGCGTGGATGTCCGGCCCGATCGACGTGCCCGGACGCTCCCGCGACACGAAGACCTTGACCGCCCGTTCCGTCACCAGCTTCAAGAGGGTGGCGACGAACAGCGCCAGGGCGAGCCAGTACCGCCGTAGGACGAGCGCGATGACAGCGAGGATCGGCCCGACGACGAGGACGCCGAGCTGCTGGAACGGCCAGAGCACCGGATACAGCGCTTCGGGCAGGTCGTTGATCGCGCGGAAGATCGATTCCTCCCAGCCGGGGACGGTCCCGTCACGCACGATGACCATGCCGAGCGCGAGGACGGCCAAGCCAGCGATCAGCACGATGAGCCCGTCGCGCCGCGCCATGCCGCGACGCTACGCCCGTCGCGCAGGTGGGCGCGACCGACGGGGACATCGACGTCCCTTTCGCGCGCCCGGCATGTGTGCGACAGTGCGGCCGGGAAGATTTGGGGAGGGAGGTTCGAGCGCCGTGATCGCACGTTGGTCGATCCCGAGCGTCGGGCTCGTGCTGGTCGCCCTGACCGCTTGCGCGGCGGGCGGCGACAACGAGCGTGAACCGACCGCGCTCGGCGACGACGCGATCACCGTCGGGTCGTTCGCCTTCCCCGAGAGCGTGCTCCTCGCCGAGATCTACAGCCAGGCCCTCGAAGCCGGCGGGTTCACCGTCGAGCGGGCGTTCGGGCTCGGACCGCGGGAGTTCGTCGGCCCGGCACTCGATCGCGGGTTGGTCGAGCTGGTGCCCGAATACGCCGGAACGGCGCTGGCGTTCCGCAGTCTCGATGCCACCCGCGCCAGTGCTGACCTGGACGCGACTCGTCGCGATCTCGACCGCGCCCTCGCCGGATCCGCCGTGGAGGCGCTCGACTCGGCGCCGGCGCAGACCGCCAACACCTTCGTCGTCTCCCGCGACGTCGCCGAGCGCAACCACTTGCAGCGGCTGAGTGATCTGATCGACGTCGCCGGCACGCTGTCCTTCGGTGGCCCGCCGGAGTGTCCGAGCCGGCCCCTCTGTCTCAAAGGGCTCGAGGAGCGGTACGGGCTGCGGTTCGGCAAGGTCCTCGCCCTCGATGCGAGCGGTCCCTTGACCCACCAGGCACTGCAGTCCGGTGGTGTCGACGTCGCCCTGCTGTTCACGACCGACCCCGACCTCGACGAGTTCGTCGAGCTGGTCGACGACCGGGGACTGCAGCCGGCGGAGAACGTGACGCCGTTGGTCCGGCGTGACGTCGTCGATCAGTGGGGTCACGACGTCACCGCGCTGATCGACGCGGTTTCGCGGGAGCTCGACACCCGAACCCTCCGCGAGTTGAACGCAGCCGACGCGGTTGTGCCCGGCTCCGACGACGTGGCGGCGATCGCGACGGCGTGGTTGCAGGAGCACGACGAATCGTGACGACGAGCCAGCAACCGCTCCTGGGCGAAGACGTCGAGGTCTCCCGGGCGGGGACGTACGTCCCTCCGACCGCGCGTCCGGCGCGCAGGCGACGGAGGCCGACGGGCGCGGCCCCACCGCTGCCGAGGGGCATCGGTCGGTCCGGCATCGAATGGCTCGCCGTATCCGTCGTGTTGGTCATCTGGGTCGTGGTGACGCTGTGGTCGCCGTGGGCCAGGCGGATCAGTGACCAGCTCGATGCGGCGATCCTGCGCGCGCTCGCGCACGTCCGCACCGGGTGGCTGAACGAGACGTTCCGTGCCGTCGATCGCGCCGCGACCGGCTGGACGATGTTCGTCGTCGGCATCGTGCTGCTCGTTTCGATCGTCGCGTTCCGTCGTTGGCGGCACCTGTTCACGTTCCTCGCCAGCATGTTGCTGTTCGAGATCGTCGGAGTGCTATTGATCGAGGCGTACTCCCGCCCCCGGCCCTACGACGTCACGGCAATCGGACGGTGGAGTGGCTATTCGCTCCCGTCCGCCCCGGTTGCGATCGTCAGCTTCACCGTGGTCGGTTGGATCTACGCGATGGTCGTGCCGGGACGGCCACGCAGCATCGCCAAGTTGGTGGGCGCCGTCGTCGTCGGGGCCGTCGCCTTTGGCCGGATGTACCTCGGTGTCGACCACCCCTTCGACGTCGTGACCGGGATCGCCATCGGCGTCGCCATCCCGTTGCTCGCGTTCCGGTTCTTCACCCCGAACGAGCTGTTCCCCGTCGCCTATCGCCAAGGCAAGACCGCCCACCTCGACGTCGGTGGGCGCCGCGGCCTGGCGATCCGACGCGCGATCGAGGATCAACTCGGCGTCACCGTGCTCGAGGCCAAGCCGGTGGGCTTGGCCGGCTCGGGCGGCTCGACGCCGCTCCGTCTGCGCATCGCCGGCAATCCGGACACGTTCCTGTTCGGGAAGCTCTACGCGATGAACCACGTGCGGGCGGATCGCTGGTACAAGCTCGGGCGCTTGATCCTGTACGGCCGGCTGGAGGACGAGCGCCCGTTCCAGTCCGTGCGTCGCCTCGTCCAGCACGAGGACTACGCGATGCGACTGCTCTGCGACGTCGGTGTGCCCACGGCGCAATCGATGGGGATCGTCGAGCTGACCCCCGAGCGCGAGTACATGCTGGTCACCGAGTTCTTCGACGGCTCCGTGGAGATCGGGGAGGCCGACGTCGACGACCAGATCATCGACGAGGGTCTCACCCTGATCCGCCAGTTGTGGGACGCCGGGATCGCCCATCGCGACATCAAGCCGGCCAACCTGCTCGTCAAGGACGGCCACCTGTACCTGATCGACGTGGCCTTCGTCCAGGTCCGACCGTCGCCGTGGCGAGAGGCGGTCGACCTCGCCAACATGATGCTGGTCCTCGCCCTGCGGACCGACGCCGAGCGGGTCTACCAGCAGGCGCTGGAGTACTTCACGCCCGACGAGATCGCCGAGGCATTCGCCGCGGCCCGCGGCATCGCCAGCCCGACGCAGTTGCGCACCGTCATGAAGCAGGACGGGCGTGACCTTCTCGCCCAGTTCCGCGTGCTCGCGCCCGAGCGCCGGCCGATCCCGCTGCAGCGGTGGGGTGCGCGCCGCGTGCTGCTCATCGCCGCCCTGATCGTCGCCGCGCTGCTCGTGCTGCCGAACGTGTACGGCATGTTCACGCCTGCCGAGCTTCCAATCTCGGACGTCCCGACGTGCGGCACCAACGACGTGATGATCCTGGCGGCCCAGTCCGTCCCGAGCGCGACGGCGGTCCCGTGCATCGCCTCGTTCCCTGCCGGATGGCACGCCAGCGCGGTGAAGATCTCCCGCGGCAGCACCCGGTTCCGTCTCGAGACCACCGGCCACGAGGTCGAGGTCACGATGCGACCTCCCGGCCGATGCCCGATCGACAACGCCGTGGAGATCCCGAGCGATGAGCCCGGCATGCGCCGGTTCGAGCAACCGACCGAGCTGCCGCCGAACCTCCGCGTCACGAGGACGTACGTGACCGACGGCGCCTGCGTCACGTACGACTACGCCTTCGACGAGGACGACGCCGCGCTCGTCGCGGAGCTCGACTCGGCGTTGGCGTTCCAGCCCCGACAGGAGCTCGTCGCCGAGGTCGACCGACGGTCCGGCGGACTCAGCCTGTGCGGCGCGGACGCGCCGCGGTGCACGGGAGCAAGGTCGTGAGCGCCGAGCTGGCGGCGTCATTCCCGTCGGTCCTGCTCACGGTCGTCCTCCTCATCGTCGTGGCGTTCGCCACCACTCTGCTCTCGCTGCGTCTGCTCGGCAGCCGGCGGGGTTGGGGGAAGGCGGGCGTGGCGACGCTCATCGGCTGGGGGACGGCGCTGCTCGTCGCGCTCTCTGTCAACGGCTGGGATTGGGGCGCCGACGGGCTCAGCGTGCAGCTGCTCGCGATCGGGATCCCGGCGACGATGGCCGCCGCGGTCATCCTCGACCTCCTCGCCCGGCCGGGCTCACTGGCTCTCGGCGAGCGGGCCGGGCTGATCGTGGCGCCTCACCCGGTGCGCGCCCTCCGTCGTCGGGTGTCCGTCCTGCGGCGGTACCGGGAACTGGTGCGACTCTGTCAGGAAGAGGGCTTCGGGCCGTTCCTGTCCGCGAGTGAGCGAGCCGCCCGCAGCGTGGAGGCGCCCGGAGTGCGGGCGCGTCGCGTCCTCGAACGGGCCGGCGGGGTGTACATCAAGCTCGGCCAGATCGCCGCCACTCGCGTCGACCTCCTCCCGCGGGAGCTGTGCGACGAGCTGGCGGAGCTGCAGAACCGGGTGAGCGCCGAACCGAAAGAGCGCATGGTGCCGGTGCTCGAGGCCGAGCTCGGTGGGCCGGTGGAACAGGTCTTCGCCGCGTTCGACTGGGAGCCGCTGGCGGCGGCGTCGATCGGCCAGACGTACAAGGCCCGGTTGCACTCCGGGGAGTCCGTCGTGGTCAAGGTGCAGCGGCCCGACATCCAGACGCTGATGGAGCGCGACCTGGCCGCGCTGGCGCTGCTCGCCGACCTCGCCCAGCGCCGCACGCCGTTCGGCCAGGGCCTCCGCTCCGGCGAGCTCCTCGCCCAGTTCGCCGAAGGCCTGCGCGCCGAGTTGGACTTCCGTCGCGAGGCCGAGTCGATGGCGGAGATGGCAATGGTGCTGCACGAACGGTCGGCGGTGCGCATCCCGAAGGTCTTCCGGGAGGTCTCCGGCCGGCGGGTGCTCGTCCAGGAGCGGCTCGAAGGCGTGACGGTCTCCGACATCCAGCGGGTCGGCAACGGTGACGTGGACCGCGCCGCGCTCGCGGATCAGCTGCTCCGGACGACGCTCGACCAGATCATCCGGGTCGGGCTGTTCCACGCCGATCCTCATCCCGGAAACGTCTTCGCCCTGCCCGACGGCACGTTGGGACTCATCGACTTCGGCGCCGTCGGTCGCCTCGATCCGATCCAGCAGTCGGCCCTGATCGACATCATGATCGCCCTCGCCCAGCGCGACGTGAGCCTGCTCCGCGAGGGTGTCGAGCGGATCACCGAGCTCTCCGATACGACGAGTCCCGAGGAGCTCGAGCGTTCGCTCGCCCGCCTGATGGCCGAGCACGTCCACCCGGGAGGAGGTGTCGACCCGGCGGCGTTGGAGGACCTCGTTGCGATGCTCTCCCGCTTCGGGATGCGCCTGCCGACCGACATCGCGCTCCTGTCACGGGCGCTGGTCACCGTCGACGGAACGCTGCGGGCTCTGTCCCCCGACCTCTCACTCGTCACCGCGGCCACCGAGATGGTCGGCGGGCGCTCGGCCGAGCCGGTCGTCGACCGCACGACGATGGCCCGCGACGAATTGCTGGCGATGGTCCCCCACCTGCGCCGGCTCCCCGAGCGTGTCGACCGGATGCTGACGCTCGCCGGACGGGGCGAGCTGCGGGTGCGCAGCGTCGTCGACGAGGACAGCCGGCGGATCCTCCGCACGCTCGCCAATCGGCTGCTGCTCGTCCTCGCCGGGGCGACCTTTCTCGTCGCGTCGGCCGTGCTGCTCGTCGCCACCGACGCCGGGCCGCGGATCTCCGGCGAGACCGGGCTGTTCGACGTCTTCGGGTACGGCGGTCTGCTCCTCGGTGTCGTGCTCGTGCTGCGCGTCGTCGCCGCGATCGCTCGGGACGGGACGACATGAGTGAGACCGTGCCCGGCACAACGAGCGCGCCCGCGCCAGGACTCGTCGTCGACGCCGTCGACGCCGTCACCACCGCGCAGCCGGTGTTCGACGTGCGGCCGCCCGGCGAGCGCTACTTCCGGCACCCCGGCGACGTCGTCCGATTGGTCGTGTGGGGCGCGGCGACGATCCTCCTGGTGCTGCTCATCGAGCTCGCCGAGGGCACCGACGCCGGGATCCGCGAGGACCTCGGCGAGGCCGTGGACCTGATCCCGCTGGCGGTACGCGAGCTCGCCCTCGCCGCCGCCCAGATCGCCGCGTTGCTGGTGCCCGTCGTCATCGCCATCTGCCTGGTGACCCAGCAGCGCTGGCGGAGGACCATCGTGCTCGTGGCGGCGGCGGTCGTCGGGGCCGGTCTGTTCGTTCTGCTCGATCGCGCGATCGGCCTACCCGGCCGCGCCCCGGGTTCGCTGGGTGACGAGGACTCCTGGCTCATCTCGGCCCGGTTCCCTTCGACCGCCTATCTCGCCGCCGCGGCGTCGGCGACCATCGTCGGCAAGCCGTGGCTCGGCCGCGGTTGGCGGCGCGGTGCCGACCGCGCCGTCTGGCTTCTGCTCCTCGCGATGCTCATCGCCGGGACCTCCGGGCTCGCCGAGTTGCTGCTCGCGATCACGACCGGGAGCCTGGCGGGGGCGGCGCTGCTCGTCGCGGTGGGCGCCCCGAACCGCCGGCCCAGCCCGCAGGCGGTCGCCGAGGGGCTGCACCGATGCGACCTCGACGTGACCGCGCTCACGCTCGAGCGCGCCGTCGGTGGCCGGTCCCAGCTCTACCGGGCGACGCTCGCCGACGGGACGACCACGTTCGTCAAGGTCTACGCCCGCGACAGCCGCGATGCCGACCTGCTGTACCGCGGGTACCGGACCGCCCTCCTGCGCGATCCGGGCGACGAGCTCGTGTCGGCGCCGCTGGCCCGGGCCGTCGAGCACCAAGGGATGGCGCTCCTGCTCGCCCGGCGCGGCGGCGTGCGCTGCCCCGACTTCCGCGCCCTCACTGCGCTGCCCGACGGGTCGATGGTGCTGGCGATGGAGGACGTCGACGGGCGCCTCCTCGACACGCTGACCCCCGAGGAGCTCACCAGCGAGGTCCTCGACGGGGTGTGGGCCCAGACGCGGCGGCTCCACGCCGCGGGACTCGCCCATCGGGCGTTGCGGGCGGGCAACATTCTCGTCACCGACGACGGCCCGGTCATCCTCGACCTCGGCGGCGCCGAAGCGCCGGCCGACCCACGGCTGAAGGCGATCGACCGCGCCGAACTGCTGGTGTCCCTGGCCGAGCTCGTCGGCGCGGAGCGGGCCACCGCCACCGCCGCCGCCGTGCTCGCGCCGGACGAGCTCGCCGCCGCCGCGCCGTATCTCCAACCGCTCGCCCTGTCGACCGCGACGCGGAAGCGGGCATCGAAGTCACTGCTGAAGGAGCTGCGCGACGCGGTCGCGGCGACCACGGGACACGAGCCCGAGCCGCTCGAGCGGCTCGTGCGGGTCCGGGGCCGCACCGTGCTGCTGATCGCCACGCTGACCGGCGCGTTCTACTTCCTGCTTCCCCAGCTGGCGAACGTCGACGAGAGCTTCCGAGCGATGCGATCGGCGAACTGGGGATGGCTTGCCGGGGCGATCGTGATGTCCGGACTGACGTACGTGGGGGCCGCGGTCGGCCTCGCCGGCGGGGTCTCCGAGCGGATTCCGTTCGCCTCCAACGTCGAGGCCCAACTCGCCTCGTCGTTCGTCAACCGGGTGACGCCGGCCAACGTCGGCGGCATGGCCCTCAACGTGCGGTTCATGCAGAAGGCCGGCGTGCCGCCGGCCGAAGCGGTGACCGGTGTGGGGCTCAACGTCCTGGCCGGAGGGGTGGTCCACATCGTGCTGCTCGTCCTGTTCTTCGCCTGGGCCGGCCAGAGCGGCGCCGGGTTCTCCGTGCCGAGCAGCAGCAAGGTGCTGGTCGTCATCGCCGTGCTGCTGGCCGTGCTCGGGATCGCCATCGCGACGCGGAAGGGCCGCCGCCTGCTGCGCAAGCACGTGCTGGGCGGGGTGAAAAAGGGGTTGGCGAGCATCGCCCTGCTCGCCCACTCACCACGGCGGCTGCTCTACCTCTTCGGCGGCTCGCTCGTCGTCACGCTCGCCTACATCGTCGCGCTGGCCTGCGCCACCAACGCATTCGACGCCGGGGTCGGCATCGCCCAGGTCGGGGCCGTCTACCTCGGGTCGTCGATCCTCGCCGCCGCCGCGCCTACGCCGGGAGGCCTCGGCGCGATGGAGGCCGCGCTGGTCGCCGGGTTCACCGCGATCGGAATGGACGGCGCCATCGCCGTCGCCGCCGTGCTCAGCTACCGGCTGGCGACGTACTGGCTGCCCATCATCCCCGGCTGGATCTCCTTCCACCTTCTCGAACGCCGCAGCTACATCTGATGCCGGCGGGCCTTCCCAGGGAGCGGGATAACCTGGGCTGACGGCAGACATCGATCTCGCCCCGCACACCGTCCCGACGGCGTACTGGCATCGGCTGGACGACGGGAGAGTTCAGTGCGACGTGTGTCCCCGGGCCTGCAAGATGCGCGAGAGCCAGCGCGGGCTGTGCTTCGTGCGGGCCGTGCACGACGGCGCCGGCGTGCTGACCACCTATGGACGGTCCTCGGGTTTCTGCATCGACCCGATCGAGAAGAAGCCGCTCAACCACTTCCTCCCGGGCACCCCGGTGCTCTCGTTCGGGACCGCCGGCTGCAACCTCGCCTGCCGGTTCTGCCAGAACTGGGACATCTCCAAGTCCAAGGAGATCGACACCCTCGCCGACGCCGCCTCGCCGGAGACGCTGGCCCGCACCGCCGAACGGCTCGGCTGCCGGAGCGTGGCGTTCACCTACAACGACCCGGTGATCTTCATGGAGTACGCGATCGACGTCGCCGACGCCTGTCGTGAGCGAGGCATCCACCCGGTGGCCGTCACCGCCGGGTACATCTGCGACGAGCCGCGGGTCGAGTTCTACCGCCACATGGACGCCGCCAACGTCGACCTGAAGGCGTTCACCGAGGACTTCTACAAGCACACCGCCCTCGGCCACCTCCAACCCGTGCTCGACACGCTCGAGTATTTGCGCCACGAGACCGACGTGTGGTTCGAGATCACCAACCTCATCATCCCCGGGTACAACGACAGCGACGGTGAGTTCGACGAGATGGCGGCGTGGATCGCCGAGCACCTCGGGCCGGACGTGCCGCTGCACTTCACCGCCTTCCACCCCGACTTCAAGATGCTCGACGTTCCGCCCACGCCGCCCGGGACGCTCACCCGGGCCCGGGCGATCGCCCGCCGCCACGGGCTGCGCTACGTGTACACGGGCAACGTTCACGACACGGCCGGCTCGAGCACGTATTGCCCCGGCTGCGGACGGATGGTGATCGAGCGGGACTGGTACCGGCTCGGGGTGTACCACGTGAGCGCCGACGGCGAGTGCACGTTCTGCGGCACGCCGATCCCGGGCCACTACGAGCCGGCGCCGGGAACCTGGGGGCCGCGGCGAGAGCCGGTGTGGCTCGACGCGGATGCGCCGGTCGCGTTCCGGTCCCGCCGCCGCCAGCCGTGAGTGGGTGGACGCGCCCGCCGGCGGTCGCCGGCTCGTTCTACCCGGCGGACCCGGCGGAGCTGCGGCGCGTGGTGGCCGGGCACCTCGACGAGGCGGCGCCGCCGCCCGACGCCGGTTCACCCAAGGCATTGATCGCGCCCCACGCCGGCTACCGGTACTCCGGGCCGATCGCGGCGACCGCCTACCGCACGCTCACCCCGTCGGGCGCGGCGGTCCGGCGAGTGCTCCTCGCCGGTCCCGCCCACTCCGTCCCGCTGCGCGGCGTCGCCCTGCCCAGTGCCGTCGCGTTCGCCACTCCCCTTGGCCCGGTGACCGTCGACGACGAGGCGCGGGCTCGGGCGTTGGGCGTCGACGGGACGGTCGTCGACGACATCGCCCACGTCGATGAGCACAGCCTCGAGGTGCACCTGCCGTTCCTGACCGAAGTGCTCGGGTCGGTGCCGGTGCTGCCCCTGCTCGTCGGGCGGGCGGCGCCGGGAGTGCTCGCCGACGTGCTCGACGCGCTCTGGGGCGGCGGCGAGACCCGGATCGTGGTGAGCACCGACCTCAGCCACTACCACGACGACGCGACCGCCAAGGCGATCGATCGCGAGACGGCCGAGGCGATCGTCGCCCGCTGCGAAACGCTGCATCCCGAACGCGCCTGTGGCGCCGGCGCCGTGCTCGGCCTCCTCGAGGCGGCCCGCCGCCACGACCTCACCGTCCGCCTGCTCGACCTCCGGACGTCCGCCGACACCGCCGGCGACTCGCAGCGGGTCGTCGGCTACGGCGCGTTCGCCCTCAGTTGACCATCCGAGGGTTTCGTGCGGCACGTCCCGGCGCGAAACCCTCAGATGGCGCGAAACCCTCGGGTGGAGGTGAAGTGGTCACCACCTGGCCACTTGCCGTGAGATGCTCGGTGCATGCGTGCCGACCGGCTCGTCGCCACCCTCCTGCTGCTCCAGGCGCGCGGCCGGGTGACGGCAGCCGAGGTCGCCGACGAGCTCGAGGTGTCGGTACGCACGGCGCGTCGGGACCTCGAGGCGCTGGCCATCGCCGGTATTCCCGTGTACTCGCAGGCCGGGAAGAACGGAGGGTGGTCCCTGGTCGGCGGCGCCCGCACCGACCTCAGCGGCCTCACCGCCGATGAAGCGCGGGCCCTGTTCCTGCTGGCCGGCCCGTCGGCGGCGTTGACGCCGGACGCCAAGGCGGCCCTGCGCAAGCTCGTCCAAGCCCTCCCCGAGACGTTCCGGTCGGCCGCCGAGGCGGCGGCGTCGGCAATCGTGCTCGATCCGGCGAACTGGGGTGACCACCACATCGCTGCTACCACTCCCCACCTCGAAGTGCTGCAACGGGCAGTCGTCGACGGACGCCAGGTGCGCCTCGACTACGCCGACCGGAGGCGAACCCGGACGGAGCGGGTCGTCCACCCGCTCGGGCTCGTCGAGAAGGGGTCGGTGTGGTACCTCGTCGCCGGCACCGACGCCGGGATGCGCACGTTCCGGCTCAACCGGATCCAGTCGGTCGAGGTCACCGGCGACCCGGTCGAGCGACCCGCCGACTTCGACCTCGCCGAGACCTGGCGCGACGTCGTCGCCCACGTCGAGGAGCGGCGCACCTCGGCCCGCGCCGTCGTTCGCGTCGCCGAGGCGGCGGTGCCGGCCATCCAGGGCCAGTTCGGCACCGGGTTTCGCGTCCGCGACCGACTCGACGACGGCCGCGTCGAGGTCGAGATCGGCATGCCCTACCCGAACCGGCTCGCCGAGCAGCTCGCCGGCTGGGGTGACCACGCCGAGGTGGTCAGCCCACCCGAGGTCCGCGACCTGCTCGCCGAGATCGGCCGCCGGCTCGTCGACCTCTACGGATGAACGGCGACAACCTCGATCTCGCCGTGCATGCCGTAGGCGTAGTGACCCGGGAGGTGGCAGGCCATCTCGATGGTGCCCGGCTCGTCGAAGACGTAGCTCGTCACGCCCTGCTCGTCGGGGCCGACGGAGAGCTCGCCGGGTTTCGGTGGGTGGTAGGCCTCTTTCCCGTTCTCGTGCCGGGCGTGCACCGACGGTGGTCCGACGATCAGCTCGTGGCTGATCGGGTCCTCGTTGCGCAGGACGAAGCGCACCTCGGTGCCCTCGACCACCCGCAGGTGGTCGGGCGAGAACCGGCTGTGCTCGACGTCGACGACGACCGTGACCGGCCCGGGGCCGAGCGGCGGGGCGGCTGGGGGACCGCCCCGCTCGGCGACGGCGTAGCCCGCGCCGGTCACCGCCGCCGCGACGGCGGTGGCGACACCGATGCGGAGGAGGAGCTTCACGAAGCCGCCACCCCGCGCCGCCGCGATCCAACGGTGAGCGCGACCACCACCAGCAGTGCCGTCCAGCCGCCGGCGACCAACGGCCACAGCGTCATGCCTGACGACTCGCGGTCGAGCGTCAGCGCCGAGGCCGGGCCGACCCCGGCGTCCATGATCGACGGCTCTCGGCCCGCGCCGACCGACGCCGCGAGGTCGTAGTCGAGATCCTCGGCGTCAGCGTCGAGGGTGAGGTACGACAACCACATGTCGTGCGGCACCCACTTCATCCGCTTGTCGGACCGCAGGTCGTCGAGCAGCGTTGTCGACGCCTGCTCGCTGCGCTCGAGGGTGAGGCCCGGTCCGCCGGCGAGCAGCTCGGGCCGCTCGTCGGTGAGGAGGAACACGTCCGCCTCGACTCGCTGCTGGTCCTCAAGGCCGAGCTGGAGGATGTGGACCGGCACCCACGGGTCATCGGTCGGGATCGTCGCCATGATCGGCGTGCTGTCACCGGCGCCCTGGCCGAGCCGCTTCGCCCGCTGGGCGTCGAACTTGGCGGCCATGAACACCGGGCTGCGCTCGGCGTAGAAGTCGAGCACCTCGGGGGCGTCGGGCGTGAGCAGGAACCCGTTCTCCAGCGCCCACTTCCCGACCGCGTCGCCACCCCCCTTGAGCACCGTGATGTCGAGGGCGTCGATCTCGGTTTCCAGGACGATCTCCACGCCGGCCGCGTCTTCAGCTTGGGCCGCGGCCACCGTTCTCACGTCAGGCGGTATCGGGT
>JBKOUV010000257.1:0-9233 GCA_046723555.1 Actinomycetota bacterium
CGCGTAGACCGCGGCGCCGGTGACCCAGAAGGCGAACCGTCGGGCACGGGGGTCGGTCTGGGCCGTCGCCATCGCGGTCGGCTCGTCGATCGTCCACTGGGCGGCGACCAGCCGGGTGGCGAGCCGCCCTCGGACGATGCGGGACAGGACGAGTCCGTAGACCGCGTTGCGGGCGGCGAGCAGCATCGCCCCCCCGAGCGCGGCCCCGGTGGAGCCGCCACCGGCGACGACGCTGACCGCGCTGAACTGCGAGGCGCCGGTGAAGACCAGCAGCGACATCGCGCAGGTCTGCGCGACCGACGCCCCGGCAGCGACCGCGCCCACGCCGAAGGCGATGGCGAACACGCCGACCGCCGCCGCCAACGTGAATGCGGCGACGGCGATTTCGCGCTCGACGGTGCGCGGCTGCACCGCTCCGGTTCTATTCGCCGAACGTCAGTTGTGGCTGGTGCTGTCACCACCTCCCTTCAGCCGCGGCCACCCGCCCGAGCGCGGAGATCTCCGAGGCGCTCGGTGAGGCCGAGGAGAGCGCCGGGGTCACTCAGCTCGGCGGCGTTGCGATGGAGGCAGCGGGTGGCGAGCCCGCAGAACTCGACGACTTCGGCCGCCCGCCCCGCGGTCAGCAGCTCCTCGGCGGCGTCGATCACGCGGTGGGCGCGCTCCGCCCAGCAGTCGTCGTCGTCCTCGTCGTCATCGGGCACGGGGTCGTCACGTCGGGGCCCCCGCCGGGCGGACCGAGCGCGGCGGTAGCTGGCGAGATCGACGAGATGGGCCGGACCGGCACCGGTGCGCCGCGGCGCCGGGCCGGGCTGGCGGCGCCGGCGGGCGGCAGGGAGATCGATCACGATTGCGGTCATGACGCGCATCATGACGAAGGGGTGTTACATCGACCTGTGACGCCCTTCACCAGGGGTTGCCGACACCGGCGGGCGCTAGCTTGCGGTCGATGCGGGTCCTCATGCTCGTGTGGGAGTTCCCGCCGCGTGCGGTCGGGGGGATCGCCGCCCACGTCGACGGCCTTGGCCAGGCGCTCGCCCGCGCGGGCAACGAGGTGGTGCTGTTCACCCTGGCCCACGACGGAGCCCCGGCCGACGAGGTCGTCGGCGGGATCCGGGTCCTCCGCGCCCGCTCCGACCTGCCCTGGCTGCCCGACGACGACGTGGTCGCCCGCGTCGCCTCGGCCAACCACCACCTCGTTCAATTGAGGACACAACTCGGCGACTGGGTGCCCGAGATCATCCACGCCCACGACTGGCAGGTGGCGTGGGCCGCCGACACGCTGGCGGCCTTGCACGGGGCCCGCCTCGTGGCGACGTTCCACGCCACCGAGCGGGGCCGGCACGGCGGTGGCGTCCCACCGGGTGAGGCGAGCACGATTCACGCCATCGAGTCATGGCTGGCCCACGACGCCGAGGCCGTCGTCGCCAGCTCGAAGTTCATGGTCAGCGAGGTGGTCGACGGGTTCGAGCTCCCGGTGGAGCGGAGCCACCTGATCCCCAACGGCATCGACCCGACTTGGTGGTCGACCGGGGCGGGACCGCCGACGCACTCCCGGCTCGTGTTCACGTGGGGCCGGGTGCGGTACGAGAAGGGGTTCCAAGTGCTGGCCCGGGCGATGAGCACGCTCCGCTCCCGGGTGCCCGGCATCGAGTGCGTCATCGGCGGGCGCGGCAGCTACCTCCCCGAGCTCCAGTCGCAGATCGAGCTCGAAGGGGTGAGCGACCTCGTCCAGCTGCCCGGGTTCCTCCCCGACGACGTGCTCCGGGACACCGTTCACCAGGCGGGGTGTGTGACCGTCCCGTCCCTGTACGAGCCGTTCGGGATCGTCGCCCTCGAGGCCTTGGCGGGCGGGGCACCGCTCATCGTCGCCCGGACCGGTGGCCTCGCCGAGCTCATCGACGGTACCGGCGCCGGGCTGCTGTTCGAGCCCGGCAACGCCGACGAGCTGGCGACTTGCATCGAGTTGGTCCTCACCGACACGGAGATGGCCGACGAGATGCGGCGGTGCGGGGCAGCCCTGCTCGCCGAGCGCTACTCGTGGGACGCCATCGCCGGCGCGACCGCCGCGGTGTACGCCGGTCACCCGTCCGCCCCCTGATCTGGGCCCGTGAGAAGGATCGCGCCCAGATGACGAGGCGGGCCGCAGCCGGGCCCGGCGACGATTCCGGCCTTGCTCAGTAACCTTCCCGCACCATGCGCCCGGTTCGACGGTTCGAGGTGCGCCCGACGATCCCCGCGGCGCTGGCGGCATTGCCCGAGGTCGTCACCAACCTGCACTGGACGTGGGACGCCGAGGCGACCCGCCTGTTCGGCCGGCTCTGGCCGGGCTGGACCGCGGGGTCGGCCCACCCGGCCGAGATGGTCCGCACCACGAGCGCCGACCGCCTCGCCGAGCTGGCGGCGGAACCGGGGATCACCGATGACCTCGGCTCGGTCAACCGGCGTCTGCAGACCGCGCTCAAGGGCACGTCGTGGTTCAAGTCGCGCACCGGGTCACCCCTGCGGACCGTCGCCTACTTCTCCCCCGAGTTCGGCATCACCGAGGCCGTACCGCAGTACTCGGGCGGCCTCGGGGTGCTCGCCGGCGACCACCTGAAGGCGGCGTCCGACCTCGGCGTCCCGCTCGTCGGTGTCGGCCTCCTCTACACCGAGGGCTATTTTCGCCAGCGCCTCGACGCCGACGGATGGCAGGAGGAGAGCCGCCTCGAGTTCGACCCGCGGTCGCTCGGCCTGGTCGACACCGGCGCCGAGATCATGGTCGACCTCGCCGGCGACCCGGTTCGGGTCCACGTGTGGCGGGCCGACGTCGGCCGGGTCCCGCTGTTCCTCCTCGACACCGACGTGGAGGACAACTCACCGGAGGGGGTGGCGATCACCGACCGTCTCTACGGGGGCGATGAGCACCACCGCCTCCGCCAGGAGATCGTGCTCGGCATCGGTGGCGTGCGGGCGTTGCGGGCGCTCGGGTACTCCCCCGAGGTCTTCCACAGCAACGAGGGCCACGCCGGTTTCCTCGGCTTCGAGCGGGTGCGCGAGTACGTCGCTTCCGGTCTCCCGTTCGCCGCCGCCGTCGAGGCGACGAGAGCCGGTGGGGTGTTCACCACCCACACCCCCGTGGCGGCCGGCATCGACCGCTTCCCGCGGGCGATGATCGAGCGGTACTTCGCCGGCTTTGCCGCCGAGTGCGGCGTCACGTTCGACGAGCTGTTCGCCCTCGGGGTCGAGCCGGACGACTCCGACGATCACCACAGCGCCAAGCGCGAGACGTTCAACATGGCGATGATGGGGCTGCGGCTGGCGGCCCGGTCGAACGGAGTCTCCCGGCTCCACGGGGCGACGAGCCGGGCGTTGTTCCGCTGCCTGTGGCCCGACCTCTCCGTCGACGAGGTGCCGATCGGCTCGATCACCAACGGCGTGCACGGGCGCACGTGGGTCTCGCCCCGCGTCGACGCCTTGCTCACCCGCGTCGTCGGCGACGACTGGCCCGGCGCCGACGCCCAGCGGTGGGCCCGGGTCGCCGAGATCGATCCCGCCGAGGCGTGGGCGACGCTCAACGACGGGCGGGACGAGCTGGTCCGTCTCGCCCGGCAGCGGCTCGGCACCGATGCGTTGGACTCGCGGGCGTTGACCATCGGCTTCGCCCGCCGCTTCGCCACGTACAAGCGGGCCACCCTGCTGCTGTCCGACCCCGACCGGCTGCGCGCCCTCCTCCACGACCCCGGCCGGCCGGTCCAGTTCGTCTTCGCCGGCAAGGCCCATCCGGCGGACAACCCCGGCAAGGAGCTGATCCAGCAGATCGAGCAGTTCTCCCGGCACGCCGACGTGAACAGCCAGTTCGTGTTCCTGGCCGACTACGACATCTCGATCGCCCGGGCGATGTACCACGGGTGCGACGTCTGGCTGAACACGCCCCGCCGCCCGTACGAGGCGTGCGGCACGAGCGGGATGAAGGCCGCGCTCAACGGGGCGTTGAACTGCAGCATCCTCGACGGGTGGTGGGCCGAGTGGTACGACGGCACCAACGGCTGGGCGATCGAGTCGGCCGAGGGCGACCCGGACCAGGACCGCCGCGACCGGCGCGAAGCGTCGACCCTGTTCTCGATCCTCGAAGATCAGGTCGTCCGGCGGTTCTTCCGGCGCGACTCCGACGGCATCCCGCGCGAGTGGGTGGCGATGGTGCTCCGGGCCTGGGCGTCGCTCGGACCGAAGGTGACGTCCGCCCGCATGGTCCGTGACTACACGACCGCGCTGTACGAGCCGGCGGCCGCGTCGGCAATCCACCGCCTCGCCGACATGGGCAAGGCGGCGATCGAGCTGGCGAACTGGCGCCAGCGGGTCACCGACGCGTGGGAGGACGTCGCCGTCACCGCGATCGAGATCGACGTCACCGACGCTTCAGCCGGGACGAGCCGGCCGGTGCAGGTCGGCGTGAAGCTCGGCGGGCTCTCCCCGGACGACGTCGTCGTCGAGGCGGTGCACGGGCCGGTGGGCCACGACGGCGAGATGCACGACGTGTCGATCGTCAAGCTGCAGCCGACCGACAACGGCGAGTACACCGGCGACGTCATGGTCGCCTTCGCCGGCAGCTACGGAGTCACCGCCCGCATCATCCCGGTGCACCCGGACCTGGCGAACCGGTTCGACCTTGGCCTCGTCGCCTGGGCCAAGTAGTCACTCGGCCCTGTTGAACTCGGCGGTGGCGATCGCCAGCATCCCCGCGCCGAGCACGATGACCACGCCGATCTGCACCACCGGCGGCACCGTCCACCCGAACCACTCGATCGGCGGGTTGAGCCGCTCCAACGCCGCGGCGGGGGCGTCGAGGTGGTCGAACACGGTGCTCCGGATGGCGTGCACGGCGTAGGTCACCGGGTTGATCAGGGTGATCGTCTTCAGCCACGTCGGCAGGTTCGAGATCGGGTAGAGCGCCCCGGACAGGAATGACAGCGGCAGCACCAGCATCTGCATCACGCCCATCATCGCCTGCATCTGCTGGACCCGGGCCGAGATGACGAGGCCGATCGAGCACAGCGAGAACGCCAGCAGGAACAACTCGGCGAGCAGGGTCACGATCATCACCGGGTCGTACGGGACGCCGACCGCGCCGGCGAGGATCAGGATCAGCACGCTCTGCAACGTCGCCACCGTCGCCCCACCGAGCGCTTTGCCGACGATGATCGAGCCCCGGCGGACGGGCGCCACGAGCATCTCGCGCAGGAAGCCGAACTCGCGGTCCCACACCACCGACGCGGCCGAGAACATCGCCGTGAACAGCACCGACGTGGCGAGCACGCCGGGGAACATGAACGTGCGCAGGTTCACCCCGCCGGTCGAGGCGTTGGTCAGCGACGATAGGCCGGTGCCGAGGACGAACAGGAACAGCAGCGGCTGGACGAGGAAGGCAACGATGCGGATGCGGTCCTGGCCGAAGCGCAACAGCTCCCGGTACCACACCACCTTGACGCCGCGGATGTCCTGACGGAGGCCGGAGTCGACCACCCGGACGGCGGCGGGAGGTCGCGAAGGGGGCAGCGGGGTGGTGGTCGTCGTGGTCGTGCTCGTCATCATCGTCATCTCCTGAAGGCGGCGACGAACGCGCGGTTGTGGTCGGTCGAGCTGGCCTCGGCGTCCCGGATCGTCCGCCCGGTGTACGACATGAACACGTCGTCGAGCGACGGTCGGGCGACCTGCACGGAGCGGATCGGCAGGCCGAGCTCGGCGAACAGCCGGGGCACGAACTTCTGCCCGTCGGCCACCCCGAACGTCACCATCCCGTCGTGGATCTCCGCGGCGAGCCCCATCTGCTCCTGCAACGCCGCGATCGCGGCTTCGTCGTCGTCGGTGGTGATCTGCACGCGGTCGGTGCCGATGCTCGCCTTGAGCCGGTCGGGGGTGTCGAGCACGACGACGTTGCCGGCGTCCATGATCGCGATCCGGTCGCAGTTCTCGGCCTCGTCCATGTAGTGGGTGGTGAGGAAGATCGTGATCTCCTCGCGCTCGCGCAGCTCGTGGATGTAGGTCCAGATGCTCGCCCGCGTCTGCGGGTCGAGGCCCACCGTCGGCTCGTCGAGGAACAGCACGCGGGGCGAGTGCATCAGGCCGCGGGCGATCTCCAGGCGTCGGCGCATGCCGCCGGAGAACGTCTGGACGCGGTGGCGGCGACGCTCCCAGAGGCCGACCATCTCGAGCACCTCGCGCATCCGGTCGGGTACCCACGACTTGGGCATGCCGTAGAGCTCGGCGTGGAAGCGCAGGTTCTGCTCGGCCGAGAGGTAGGCGTCAAGGGTCGGATCCTGGAACACCAGCCCGATGTTGCGCCGGACGTCGGCGCGCTGATGAACGACGTCGTAGCCGGCCACGACGGCCGAGCCGGCGGTCGGCTCGGCCAGCGTGCAGAGCATCTTGATCGTCGTCGTCTTGCCGGCGCCGTTGGGGCCCAGGAAGCCGAAGATCTCGCCGGGTTCGACGGCGAACGAGATCGCGTCGACGGCGGTCAACTCGCCGTAGCGCTTGACCAGCCCGTCGACCTCCACCGCGTACGGCGGCCGGTCGCCATTTCGTTGAACCCTTGAATCGTTGATAGTTGCCATGATATGCTTGCCGCTATGGGTCGTCAACCCACGATCGAGCGCACCGACGTGGTGGCCCTGGCCTTCCGGCTGGCCGCCACGGTCCGGCGCGAGTTCGCCAGCCGGATGGAGCACGAGCAGTGGGCGCGTGACGCCAACCTGCGCCGCGGCTGCTTCGGCGTGCTGCGCGTGCTTGCGGGCGTCGACGGGCCGATCTCGCAACGCGAGGTCGCCGAGCGGACCGGCATCGACGCCAGCGACGTGGTCGATCTCGTCGACCGCCTCGAGCAGGCCGGCTACGCCCGCCGCCGGCGCGACGAGCGCGACCGCCGTCGGTACGCCCTCGAGCTCACCCCCGCCGGTCATGAGGCGATCGAGCTTTTCACGCGGGTCGCCCACGAGGTCGACGAGGCGGTGCTGTCGGTGCTCGAGCCCGAGGAGCGCGACACGCTGCGCAGCCTGATCGCCCGCATCATCGCCTGAAACACGGGTTTCCGCATCCCGGACGTCGGCGCGCCCAGGACGGGCATGCAGGAACTGTTCGCGTTGATGCGTCAGCAGCACGGTGTGGCGACGACGAGCCAGGCGCGAGCGCTCGGGCTGACGCGGCGCGCCGAGGTCCGGATGCTGACGGCCGGATCGCTCCAGTCGCCGGCCCGCGACGTGCTGGCCGCCGGAGGCGGGCCGGTCACGTTCGAGGGGCGGGCGATGGCGGCCGTCCTCTCCCCCGGCGTGGCCGCGGTGTCCCACGGGGCGGCGGCCCGGCTGCACGGGCTCGACGGGTTCGAGCGGTACGACATGGTCGACGTCATCGGCGTCCAGGGCGCCAACCCGCACCCCGCACCCGGGACTGCGGTCCACTACACGCGGGGACCGGTCCTCGAGCACACCGCCCCGGTGCGCAAGATCCCGACGATGTCGATCGCCAGCACGCTCGCGTTGCTGGCCCCGACGGTCGGCATCGGCCCCACGGCGCGGGCCCTGGACAGCGCCCTGCGCCTGGGCGTGTGCACCGAGGAGCTGCGCACCGTCGCCCTGGCGTGGCGGAGCCGGGGCCGCCCGGGCCCGCCGGCGCTGCTGATGCTGCTCGGGGAGCGGGTCGACAACCGCCTGCCGCGGAGCTGGTTCCAGCGCCTCGCCGGCCGGGTTTCGGCCCGGGTCGGGATCCGGCTGGTCGACAGATACCAGGTCCGCGACCGTCGTGGCGTCCTGCTCGCCGACCTCGATCTCGCCGACCCCGTGCGCAAGGTCGGAATCGAGAGTCAGAGCTGGGAGTGGCACGCGTCGCCGGCCGCGCAGCACCGCAACGTCCGCCGGAAGGGGATGCTGCGCCAGCTCGGCTGGGAGATCGTCGATGTCTGGTGGAGCGACCGGCGCCATCCGGAGCGGGTCATCGGCGAGGTGGTGTCCTTGCTCCGCTCCCGCGACCGGTAGTCAGGCGCCGGCGCCCTTCAACATCTCGTCGGCCGCCGACCACGGGTCGACGTCACCGGCGCCGACGCGGTCGACGATCTCGTCCCACCGAGCATCGGTGCAGACCTCGCGGGCTCGTTGCTCGAGGCGGCGGGCGACGATCTCGCGGAGCTCCTCCCCCAGCCGGAACCGCCGCCGCCGGTCCAGCTCGCCCGACTCCGCAGCGTGGTCGCGGTGAGCGATGACGGCGGCCCAGACCTCGGCGATCCCCTCACCGCCCGTGGCGACGGTCGCCAGGATTGGCACCTTCCATCCGTCATCGGGGCGCTCCGACGTCTCACCGGACAGCTCGAGCATCTGCTCGAGGTCCCGCTTCGTCTCCCGCACGCCCGGGCGGTCGGCCTTGTTGATCACGAACACGTCGGCGACCTCCATCAGCCCGGCCTTGTTCGCCTGCACGGCGTCGCCCCATCCGGGATTCACCACGACGATGGTGGTGTCGGCCTTGCCCGCGACCTCCACTTCGACCTGGCCGACGCCAACGGTCTCGACGAGGATCCAGCGATGCCCGAGGGCGTCGAGCAGGCGGATCGCTTCGGGGGTCGCCAGCGCCAGGCCGCCGAGGTGCCCCCGGGTGGCCATTGACCGGATGAACACGCCGGGGTCGGTGGCGTGGTCCTGCATCCGCACCCGGTCGCCGAGGATCGCCCCACCGCTGAACGGTGACGATGGGTCGACGGCGAGCACGGCGACGTCCTCATCGCTGGCTCGCAAATGGGCGATGAGCGCGCTGGTGAGTGTGCTCTTGCCTGACCCGGGGGCTCCGGTGATCCCGACGGTGTACGCGCTCCCCGCCCTTGGGGCGGCCAGCCGGCCGACATCCCGGGCGCCCTCCCCGCCGCGCTCGATCAGCGACAGCAGACGGGCGGTCGACGACCGGTCACCCTCGCTGGCCGCGGCGAACAGCTCGTCCGGCCGTTGGGCGGCGCGGCTCACGCGACGTTGACCACCTCGGTGACGCCGTCGACCCGGTCCCGCATGATCCGCTCGATGCCGGCCTTCAGCGTCTGCGTCGAGGCCGGGCACCCGATGCACGCCCCGGTCAAGGTGATCGAGATGACGCCGGTCGCCTCGTCGACGTCGCGCAGCACGATGTCGCCGCCGTCGGCCTGCAGGGCGGGCCGGATCACTTCGATCGTCTTCTCGACTTGGTCACGCATGTCGCCGTCATTCAATCAGGGGACTGGGGAA
>JBKOUV010000109.1:0-13354 GCA_046723555.1 Actinomycetota bacterium
CGGCTGTGTCGCCGCTGCTGCCACGCCGACCACCCGACCACCGCGGCGATCACGACGAGCTGCCCGACGGCGAGCGTGGCGGCGGCTCCGAGATCGCCGAGCTGGGTCGCTCGCCGCCAGATTTCCACCTCGATCGTCGACGTCCCGGCGTCGCCCACGACGCGGATCACCCCGAACGAGGTGAACGTGAAGACGAAGACGATCGAGGCGGCGGCGAGGATCGCCGGGCGCAGCAACGGCAGGGTGATCTCCCGCGCCACCCGCCACGGCGAGGCACCGAGCGTCGCGGCCGCGGCCTCCAGATCGGGAGGGAGGTGCTCCCACACCACGCCGACCGTGCGCACGACGACCGCGAGGTTGAACGCGACGTGGGCGGCGAGGATCGCCCAGATCCCCCGCTCGATCGACGCCGGGAACAGGGCGAGGATCGCCGCCCCCATCACCACCGTCGGGAGCACGAACGCGGCGGTGAGCAGACCGGTCAGCAGGCGCCGACCCGGGAAGCGGTAGCGGGCGATCACGTACGCCGGGACGAGCCCGGCGACGATCGTGAGGGTGGTGCTGACCGCGGCCTGCCAGACGGTGAACCAGACGATCTCCCCCGTCGACGCCGGCGGCCGGCCCAGGCCCCGCCCGAGCAACGTGGCGACCGGCCAGACGTAGAACAGGATGAGGAAGGCGACCGGCGCGGCGGCCAGGGCGACGACGAACCACCACTTCTGGGCGCGATTCTTCTCGACTGTTGCGAAGGATCGCGCCCAGATGCGGCGGTGAGAAGGATCGCGCCCAGATGGACGGGTCAGCGCAGGACGAGGTCGGTCCACTGGTCGATCCAGGACTCCCGGTTGGCGGCGATCGTGGCCGGGTCGAGCGTTGCCGGGTGGACGGGTTGGACGGAGTACTTGGTGAACTCCCGCGGGAGCGGGACGTCGCCGTTGGCCGGGTACACGAACAGGTTGAGCGCGACCTCGGACTGGAAGCGCGGCGAGACGAGGAAGTCGACGAGCTGCTCTGCTGCGTCCGGCGCATCCGTGCCCCGAAGGACCCCGGCGAACTCGACCTGGCGGAAGCATGTCGACTCGACGACAGCGGTCGGGGCCTCCTTCACCGGCGGCTTGGCGAACAGCACCTCGGCCGGCGGGCTCGTGCCGTAGCTCACGACGAGTGGCTTGGGTCCGCCGCCGGCCCACGTGAAGCGCTCGTAGTACGCCTGCTCCCAGCCGTCGACGACCTCGACGCCGTTGTTCCGCAGCTCGGTCCAGTAGTCCGGCCAGCCCTTCTCGCCGAACTCGGCGATGCTCGCCATGAGGAACGCCAGACCGGGTGAGGACGTCGCCGGGTTCTCGACGACGAGGAGCTCGCGGTACTTCGGATCGGCGAGGTCGGCGAGGCTGGCGGGCGGATCGAGATCGTGGTCGGCGAACCAGCCGATGTCGTAGTTGACGCAGACGTCGCCGAAGTCGACGGGCGTGGCCTCGCCGTTCGGCACGAGTGCCCGCATCCACTGGGCGACCGAGTCAAGGCCGTTCGCGGTGTACGGCTCGAACACCGACTCATCGATGACGCGGGAGAGGAAGGTGTTGTCGACGCCGAACATCACGTCGCCTTCCGGGTTGCCGGCGGTGAGCACCGCCTTGGACACCATCGTGCCGGTGTCGCCGGCGATCACGAGGTCGACGTCGATGCCGGTCTCGGCGGTGAACGCGGCGAGGGCGTCGTTGAGCGACGTGTCCTTCTCCGGAAACGAGTCGTATGCGACGAGAGTGACCTTGCTGGGCCCGGCAGTGGTCGCCGGCTCGGTTGAGCCGGCGCCGGATCCGGTCGGCTCGGTCGAGCCGGCTCCGGATCCGGTCGGCTCGTCGTCACCGCCGCAGGCGGCGAGCAGCAGGGCGGTGGCGATGGCGATGATGCAGGTGCGACGGGGCAGGTTCACGAGGCGGCTCCAGGGACGACAACGGTGACGATTCCGGTGGCGACCGACACGGAGACGGGGCGGGTTGCGGCCTTGTTGCTGACGCCGAGGCCGACGAGGGGGGCGAGGGTGTGGTCGGCGAGCGGCCAGCGGGCGCCGTCGACTGTGATGCCGTTGCACGGGCCGTGCATCGCCAGCACCGAGAACGTCGTGCCGGGGGCGAGGTCGAGCACGATCTTGCCCGGTCCGTGGGCGACGCGCAGCTCGTCGTCGCCCCACCACGCCTCGAGGGAGGCGATCCCCGCCAGCACCGGCGCGCCGAGCGACCCGAACGTGGTGACGAGGTGGTCGAGCCGCTCCCGCACCGGCTGGCCGGCGAGCAGCACGAGCCGCTCGGGGGCGAGGGTGGCGGCGTAGGTGACGGCGAGCTCGGTGTCGGTCTCGCCCTTGTCCACCGGGTGGGCGAGCACCTCGGCGTGCTCCTTCGCCCAGTGCAGCCCGGCCGGCGAGACCGAGTCGAGGTCGCCGATCAGCAGCGATGGCGCGAGCCCGGCCGCGAGCGCGTGGTCGAGGCCGCCGTCGGCGGCGATCAGGACGGCGCCGGCCGGCATGGCTGAGACGGCGCGCGCCGCGAGCGGCGCGGCGCCGGTGAATACGACAACAGCCGTCATGCATCCCTCCGCAGGCATTACCCCGTGCAGGTTCGCGGGTCGGTGGCGGCGGCCACCCTCTCAGCCCACCGGACCAGTGAGCTCCCCGTGTTGGTCAGTGACCACCCTATCGGGCCGGCGCTGCGAGACCCAGGTGAAGGCGGCGAGACCGACCAGAACGAGCACCATGCCGGGAACCTGCGCCCACCGGATCGCTTCGCCGAGCAGGAGGTAGCTCCACACCACCGCGAGGGCGGGCTGCGAGACCTGCAGCATCCCGATCGTGGCGACGTCGATGTCGCGCTGGGCGGTGGCGATCAGCCCGTGGGCGAGCATGCCGGTCAGCACCGACAGGAGGGCGATGGCGAACCACGCGCTGGCGCTGAGTGGCCAGAGCTCGTCGCCATCGAGCAGCAGTGCCAGCGGTGCGGCGGTGAGAAGTCCGATGGGCATCACCGTGGACATGAAGTCGACGACGTCGACGCGGGCCCGGGCCCGGCGCGAGGTGAGCAGGTAGCCGACCCACGTGCACACGACGAGCAGCATGACGGCGTCGCCGCCGATCGAGGCCCCGCCCTGGTTGCCCCCGAACCCGAGGACGATGGCGAGGCCGAGGATCGAGACCGAACCCCAGGCGAGGGCGCGGGGGTTCGGTTGCTCGCCGAAGAACATCGCCCCGGCGGGCACGAGGAGCAGTGGGCTCAGGGCGGCGATGAACTCGGCGTGGGCGATGCTCGTGTGGTGGACGGCGGTGAAGAACAGCGTGATGTTGAGGCCGAAGAACAGCCCGGCCGGGAACACCCGCCACCACGTGGTGGCGGAAGGGACCGGGCGATGGGTGATCGCCCGGCGGCCGGCGATCACGATCCACCACAACACCACCGCCCCGATCATCCGCCAGAACGCGACGACTGAGCCCGGGGCGTCGGCCCACTTCACGACCGACGAACTACTCGAGAACGCGAGCACGGCCCCGAGCACGCAGGCGATGCCGATGACCGCGCGGTCTGGCGCCCGGCGGGCGTTGGCCTTCACGGGGTAGGGGCCGCCGGCCGGTAGACGTCCGGCTCGATGTAGACGAGATGGGCGATCGGGACCGCTTCCCGCAGCTCGCGCTCGGCCTCGTCGATCGCCGCGGCGAGCTGGTCGATCGACAGGTCGCGGTCGAACTCGAGCTTCGCCACCACGAGCAACTCGTCCGGACCGAGGTGCTCGGTCCGCATGTGGATCACCCGCTGCACCGACGGCGCGCCGGCGAGCGTCGAAGCGATCTTCGTGACGTCCGCCCGAGACGCCGATTCGCCGATCAGCAGGCCCTTCATCTCAATCGCGAGCAGGATCGCGATGACGACGAGGAGGGCGCCGATGGCGATCGATCCCAGCGCGTCCCAGCGGGGTTCGTCCGTGTAGTGGGCGAGCAGGACACCGGTCAGGGCGAAGGCGAGCCCGATCTCGGCCCCGGTGTCCTCGAGCAGCACGACCGGCAGCTCGGGCTCCTTCGCCCGCCGGATCCACGCCCACCACGAGATGCCGGGCGGCCGGCGCTGCCTGGCCTCGCGGTACGCGGTCCGCAGCGAGAGGCTCTCGAGGACGATGGCGAACAGCAGGATCGCGATCGCCACCGGGAGGTTCTCGACCTCGTGCGGGTGGCGGAGCTTGGAGATGCCCTCGTAGAGGGCGAACAGCCCACCCGCGGAGAACAGTACGAGGGCGACGACGAACGCCCAGAAGTAGCGCTCCCGCCCGTACCCGAACGGGTGCTCGCTATCGGCCGTGCGGCGGGCCCGCTGGCCGCCGAGAAGGAGCAACAACTGGTTGCCGGTGTCGGCGAGCGAGTGGGCCGCTTCGGCCAGCAGCCCGGCGGAGCTGGTGATCAGGAAGCCGACGAACTTGGCGATGGCGATCCCGAGATTGGCGAGGAACGCGGCGACGATCGCTTTGCGGCTGCCGTCGGTCACAGGACAAGGTTGTCATATGGGTTCGTTGGACGGTCGGGTCGCATTGGTCAGCGGCGGCAGCAGAGGCATCGGCCGGGGGATCGCCGAGCGTCTCGCCGCTGAGGGGGCCGCGGTGGCGGTGAACTATCGGCGCGACAAGGACGCCGCAGCCGACACGGTCGCGGCGATCGAACGGGCGGGCGGCATGGCGCGCGCGTACCCCGCGTCCGTCGACGATCCCGATGCCGACGCGGCGATGGTCGAGGCGGTCCTCGACGACTTCGGGTTCGTCGACCTGCTCGTCGCCAACGCCGGGATCGCCTCGCGCGGCAACACGGTCGCCGACACCGACCCGGCCGAGGTCGGGCGGGTGCTGGCGACGCATGCCGTGAGCGCCCACCACCTCGCCCGCCTGGTGCTGCCGTCGATGCGGCAGCGGACCCGGGGCGACATCGTGTTGATCTCGTCGGTGGCGACCCGCCACATGGCGGCCAACGGGGCGCCGTACAACATGGCCAAGGCCGCGCTGGAGGCCCTCGCCCTCACCCTCGCCAAGGAGGAGCGCGACCACGGCATCCACGTCAACGTCGTCGCGCCCGGCCTGGTCGAGACCGAGATGGGGATCCGCCTCGCCCGGGCCTTCACCGGCGACCGCTCGCTCGAGGACCTCCGCTCCCTCGACGCCGCGTCCCCGTTCGGCCGGGTCTGCCAGCCCGAGGACGTCGCCGAGGTCGTGCTGTGGCTGTGCAGCGAGGGCGCCGGCTACGTCACCGGCCAGCGCATCGAGGTCGACGGCGGCGGCACGGCCCGCTGACTCCGAGGCGCCGGTAGCCTGGAGGCATGAGTCCGCTGGAAGGTCTGGTCAGCAAGCCGGCGTCCACCGGCAGTGAGCCGATCATCGAGATCACGCCGGCCGCGGTGGCCAAGCTGCTCGAGCTGCGCGACGCCGAACCCGAGGCCGACAAGCTGGGGCTGCGCCTCGAGATCGCCTCGCGACCCGGCGAGGACTTCCGCTACGACCTGAGCTTCGACGAGTACCTGACCGCGGCGTTCACCGACGAGGTGCGCACCCACGACGGTCTCAAGGTGATCATCCCGTCACGGGACCAGGAGCTCTTGCAGGGGGCGATCCTCGACCACACCGACACGCAAGGTCTGGTGATCCGCAACCCCAACCGCCCGGCGCCGCCGGTGATCGACGGCTTGACCTCCGATGACGACCTGTCGGCGGAGATCAGGGCCATGATCGACGACGAGGTCAACCCGGCGCTGGCGGTGCACGGCGGCTTCGTGAGCTACGTCGGTCACGACGGCGAGGGAACCGCCTACCTCACGATGGGCGGCGGCTGCCACGGCTGCTCGATGAGCCGGCTGACGATGCTCGACGGCGTGCAGACGATGCTGTCGGAGGCGATCGACGGTGTCGAGCGGGTCAAGGACCTCACCGACCACACCACCGGAGAGAACCCGTACTACAGCTGAGACGCGACCCCGGTCGAGTCGGCTCGGCCATTCGCGAATAGGTTCCATCTTCATGTCCGGGATCCTGAGCTATGGCGTGTACCTGCCGTACTGGCGGCTGAAGCGGGAGGCGATCAACGCGGCACTCGGCAGCGGCCGGGGCAAGGGGACGCGCCGCGTCGCCAGCTACGACGAGGACACCACGTCGATGGGCGTCGAGGCCGCCCGCGTCGCCCTGCGCCACGCGCCCGACGGCGCCACGCCCGGCGACGTCGCGTTCGCCACGACCACGCCGGCTTACGCCGACAAGACCAACGCCACGGCGATCCACGCCGCCCTCGCCCTGCCGTCGCCGGTCGGCGCGTACGACCTTGTCGGAGCGGTGCGGTCGAACGTCGCCGCGTGCACGATGGCCGACCGGTCCGGCGGTCTCGCCGTGCTGGCGGACATCCGGACCGGGTTGCCCGGGGGGGCCGAGGAGTCCGGCGGCGGCGACGCGGCCGTCGCGTTCCTCTTCGGCGACGGTTCGAACGCCCTCACCGAGACGATCGGCGGCGGCTCGGCGACCGGCGAGTTCCTCGACCGCTGGCGCCTCCCGGGAGAGCCGTCGTCGCGGCAATGGGAGGAGCGCTTCGGCGAGCACGCTTACGCCCCACTCGTCGAAGAGGCGGTCACCTCGGCACTGAAGGTGGCCGGCATCACGGCCACCGACGTCGATCATGCGATCGTCGCCGGCCTGCACACGCGGGCGGTCAACGCCGCCCGCCGCAGCATCGGGTTCCAGCCGGAAGCGCTCGTCGAAGACCTCACCGCCACGGTCGGCAACACCGGCGCGGCCCACGCCGGGCTGATGCTCGCCGACGTGCTCGACCGGGCCGCGCCGGGCGAGACCATCGCCATGGTCCAGCTGGCGGACGGCGTCGACGTGTGGGTGATGCGCACCACCGAGGCCCTCGCCGCGTACCGCGGCGGCCCGCCGGTCCGCGCCCTCGCCGAGGTCGGGCGCGACGACCTGTCGTACGCCCAGTTCCTCACCTGGCGGGGCTTCCTGTCGCGCGAGCCACCCCGCCGTCCCGAACCGGAGGCGCCGGCGGCGCCACCGAGCCTGCGCACCGACGCCTGGAAGTACGGCTTCGTCGGCAGCCGCGACGAGACCGGGTTCATCCACCTCCCGCCGTCGCGCGTCAGCATGGGCACCGGCGAGGTCGATCACATGGAGCCGGTGCGAATGGCCGACATCCCGGCGACCATCGCCACATTCACGGTCGACCGGCTGGCCTACAGCCTGAGCCCGCCCGTGGTGGCGGCGGTGATCGACTTCGACGGCGGGGGCCGGTTCCAGTGCGAACTCACCGACGTCGACCCGGACAAGGTCGCCATCGGGGATCGGGTCGAGATGACGTTCCGTCGTCTGTTCACGGCCCGCGGCGTGCACAATTACTTCTGGAAGGCAAGGCCGATCGAGATGGAGGAGGGCTGACATGGCTTCCCACGGGATCCGCGACCGCGTCGCCATCGTCGGGATGGGGTGCACGACGTTCGGCGAGCACTGGGACCGCTCGGCGGATGACCTGCTCGTCGACGCCTCCGGTGACGCCCTCAAGTCGGCCGGGGTCACGCTCGACGACATCGACGCGTTCTGGCTCGGCACGCTCGGCTCGGGCGTCTCGGGGCTCACTCTCAGCCGGCCGTTGAAGGTCGACTACAAGCCGGTCACGCGCATCGAGAACATGTGCGCCACCGGGTCCGAGGCGTTCCGCAACGCCTGCTACGCCGTGGCGTCCGGCGCGTACGACGTGGCGATGGCGATCGGCGTCGAGAAGCTCAAGGACTCCGGGTTCTCCGGGCTCACCGGGAGCCCACCGCCGGACGACGGCACCCGGCTGAGCGTCACCGCGCCGGCGTCGTTCAGCTTCCTCGCCCCCGCCTACGCCAAGAAGTACGGCGTCGACGCCGACGAGATGAAGGACGTCCTCACCCGCATCGCCTGGAAGAACCACCGCAACGGCGCGCTCAACCCCCGGGCGCAGTTCCGCAAGGAGGTGCCGAAGGAGACGATCGCGTGCAGCCCGCTGATCGCCGGGCCGCTCGGCATCTTCGACTGCTCCGGCGTCAGCGACGGCTCGGCGGCGGCGATCATCGTGCGGGCCGAGGACGCCCATCGCTACACCGACCATCCGCTGTACGTGAAGGCGCTGGCGTTCGTGGCCGGGCCGGCGGCCGGGCCGATCGACCCGAGCTACGACTACACCAGCTTCCGCGAGGTCGTGCGCTCCGGCGAGGACGCCTACGCCCAGGCCGGGATCGAGGATCCCCGAGCCGAGCTGGCGATGGCCGAGGTCCACGACTGCTTCACCCCGACCGAGCTGGTGCTGATGGAGGACCTCGGGTTCGCCGAGCGCGGCTTCGCCTGGAAGGAAGTCCTCGCCGGCACGTACGACCTCGACGGTGAGCTGCCCGTCAACCCCGACGGAGGGCTGAAGTCGTTCGGCCACCCGATCGGGGCGTCCGGACTGCGGATGCTGTTCGAGTGCTGGACCCAGCTGCGCGGCGAGGCCGGCGAACGGCAGATCGCCAGCATCGGTTCCGGCAAGCGCAAGGCGCTGACCCACAACCTCGGCGGCGCTCCGGGTGCGTGCGTCAGCTTCGTCGCGGTCGTCGGAGACGAACCCGACGCCTGATCCATCCGAGGGTTTCGCGCCATCGGAGGGTTTCGCGCGAAACAGGGTCACCGCAAACCCTCGGTTGACGTGAAACCCTCGGATGCCCGGCTACTGCAATCGCCGCAGAACCTCCGTGTGGAGCAGCCCGTTCGTGGAGATCGCCGTTCCAGTCTCGTGGGTGGCGACGCCCTCCCGGTCGGTGAGCATCCCGCCGGCCTCCTCGACGAGGAGGCGTACGGCGGCGATGTCGTAGGGCGCCACACCGACCGCGTCGATCGCCACGTCGAGGGCGCCCTCCGCGACCAGCGCGTGCTGCCAGAAGTCGCCGAAGCCGCGGGCCCGGCGGGCGTCCCCGGCCAGCGCGGTCAGGGCCGGCGTGAGACCGAGCTCGTCCCATCCGGCGCTGAAGGTGACGCTGACCTGGGCGTCGGCGACGCGGTCCACGTCGGACACGTGGCACCGCCGTCCGCCGGCGAACGTACCGCCGCCGCGTGCCGCCCACCAGCGGGCGCCGAGCGCCGGGGCCGACGCCGCGGCGACCACCACCCCGTGCTCGGCGTGGGCCAGCGCGATGAGCGTCCCCCAGACCGGGATCCCCCGCACGAACCCGGACGTTCCGTCGATCGGGTCGACGATCCACTGCCACGGCGATCCCTCACCCGACCGGCCGAACTCCTCGCCGAACACGCCCTGGTCCGGACGGGCCTCGGCGATCCGGTCGCGGATCGCCGCCTCGGCGGCGCGGTCGACCGCGGTGACCTCGGAGCCGTCGCGCTTCCGTTCGACGGCCAACGACTGCGCACGGAACGCCGGCACGGTGATCGCGTCCGCCGCCGCGGCCAGCTCGAGGGCGAGCTCGAGCTCACCTGACCAGTCCGAGCTCACCCCCACGCCCACCGCTCGGCGACAAGCTCGAGCGTGCGGAGCCGCTCGGCCAGGCCGTGCGTCATCGTCGAGATCATGATCTCGTCGGCCGCGGTGCGGTCGATCAGCTCCGCCAACGCCGCGGCGACCGTTGCGCCGTCGCCGACGATCCGGTTCGACGGCATCGACCGGGCGAGCGGCAAGTCGGGATGGCGCGCCGCATCCTCCGGCGACAACAAGGGCATTCGGCGCCCGGTCCTGATCCCGAGGATCGCCAGCCGGGCCGGTCCGGCGAGGTACTCCGCCTGCTCGGCATCGTCCGCGGCGAGCACCCCGGCGGTGACGATCGTGTACGGCTCGTCGAGTACCGGCGACGGCTCGAAGTGCTGCCGGTACCAGGCCACGGCCTCGAGGGTCCCGGGCACGTCGAAGTGGTGGGCGAAGGCGAAGCCGAGCCCGAGCCGGCCGGCGAGCTCCGCCGAATAGCCGCTGGAGCCGAGGAGCACGATCTCCGGGCGTGACGTCGGCACCGGCGTGGCGGCCAGACGGTCCCACGCACCGGAGGCGACGCGGCGATCGCCCAGCAGCCCCATCAGGTCGAGGAGTTGCCGCGGGAAGTCCTCGGCGCCGAACGGATCGGCGGTGCGGCGCAGGGCGGCCGCGGTCGCCGGATCCGTGCCGGGCGCGCGGCCGAGCCCGAGGTCGATCCGGCCCGGGTGGAGCGCTTCGAGCATGGCGAACTGCTCGGCGACGACGAGCGCGGCGTGGTTCGGGAGCATCACCCCGCCCGACCCGACACGCATCCGGCTCGTCGCCGCGGCGACGTGGGCGATGAGCACTGCCGGCGACGTGCTCGCCACGGTGGCGAGGTTGTGGTGCTCGGCGACCCAGAACCGGTGGTACCCGAGCTCCTCGGCGTGCTGCGCCAGCTTGGTCGTGGCGCGGAGGGCATCGCCCGACGTCGTGCCGGCGCTGACCAGCGACAGGTCGAGGACCGAGCGGTGGACCATCCTCAGCGGGCGGTCGTCAGCAGCGCTCGCGGATCGTGCGGGCGATCCCGTCGGCGTCGAGGCCGAGCCGGGCCAGGATGTGGTCGGGGCTCGCCGAGTGGGGGATGAAGCGGGCCGGGATCCCGAGCGCGTGCACCGGCACGGCCGGGGCGATGGCGCCGATGCGGTCGGCGATGGTCATCCCGATCCCACCCTCGCGGACCCCGTCCTCGACGGTCACCACGGCGCCATGGGTGGCCGCCGCGGCGAGCATCTCCTCGTCGAGCGGCGCGCAGCTGCGCACGTCCCAGACGGCGACGTCGACGCCTTCGGCGGCGAGCGTGTCGGCGGCCTTCTCAGCGGCGGCAAGCAGCTTGCCGATGGCCAGCACGCAGACGCTCGACTCGGGCGGGCAACCGACCGGGCGGACCAGCCGTCCCCGCAGCCCGGCGCCGATCTCGTGCTCCCCGACCTGGCGGGCCTGGCCCCGCGGGTAGCGGATCGCCACCGGCCCGGCGTCGGCCAGCGTCATCGCGTCGTGGAGCATCTGCTGCAGCTCCTGCACGCTCGACGGGGCGAGCACCCGCATCCCCGGCACCCGCGACAGCATCGCCAGGTCGAACACGCCGTGGTGGCTCGGGCCGTCGGGGCCGGTGATGCCGGCCCGGTCGAGGCAGAAGATCACCGGGAGCCGGTGCAGGGCGACGTCGTACACGACCTGGTCCCACGCCCGGTTCAGGAACGTCGAGTAGATCGCCACCACCGGCCGCAGCCCGCCCATCGCCATGCCGGCGGCGCCGGTGACGGCGTGCTGCTCGGCGATGCCGACGTCGAAGAAGCGGTCGGGGAAGCGGGCCTCGAACGGCAGCAGCCCGGTGGGTCCGGGCATCGCCGCGGTGATCGCCACGAGGCGGGGCTCGGCCTCGGCCTCCTTGATGATCGCCTCGGCGAACGCCTGGGTGTAGCCGGTCGGCACCGCCTTCGGCGGACCGATGACCGGGTCGAACACCGGGGCGTCGTGGAGATGCTTCTCGTCGTCGTCCTCGGCGGGCGGGTAGCCGCGACCCTTCTGGGTGAGCACGTGGACGACGATCGGGCCCTCGGCCGACAGTTCCACGGCGTTGTTCAGGGCCTGTTCGAGGGCGGCGATGTCGTGCCCGTCGACCGGGCCGACGTACCGCACGCCGAGCGCCTCGAAGAACGACGGCGGTTGGAGGAACTCGCGCACCGCCGCCTTGATCGCCTCCACGGCCCGCTCGGCCGGGCTCCCGACCACCGGCACGTCGCGCAGGAACCCTTCGAGCCGCCGCTGCCGGCGCACGTAGGTGGGGTTCAGCCGGATGTTGGTGAGCCGGTTGGACATCCAGTTGCCGATGCGCGCGGTGACCCGCGGGTGCTCCTCCACCGGCGGCTCCAGCGTCTCGGCCGGCCGGGGCGCGGTGAGGTTGGACACCGTCGGCGCGTAGCTGCGCCCGTTGTCGTTGAGGACGATGATCACCCGGCGCCGGTTGTGGCCGAGGTTGTTCAGCGCCTCGTACGCCATGCCTCCGGTCATCGAGCCGTCGCCGATCACGGCGACGATGTGGCGGTGCGGATCGGTGCCGGCATCCCGGGCGACCGCCATCCCGTACGCGTACGAGAGCACGGTCGACGCGTGGCTGTTCTCGATGTAGTCGTGCCGGCTCTCCTCGCGGGACGGGTAACCCGACAATCCGCCGGCCTGGCGGAGTTGGGCGAACCCGTTGCGGCGTCCGGTGACGAGCTTGTGCACGTACGCCTGGTGGCCGGTGTCCCAGAGGACCGCGTCGGTCGGCGAATCGAAGACCCGGTGCACGGCGAGCGTCAGCTCGACGGCGCCGAGGTTCGACCCGAGGTGCCCGCTGTTCTCGGCGACGGCCAGCACGATGAAGTCGCGGATCTCGCCGGCCAGTTCCTCGAGCTCCTCTATCGACAGGGCCCGCAGGTCCGCCGGCTCATTGATCCGTTCGAGCCACATGGTGAGCCGACGCTATCTGGTTTGGCTGGGCGCGGGTGGGTCGCGGTCAGGCCGACGTGGCGTGGGCGGAGACGGACGATGCCGCTTCCACGGCCCGCGCGTGCTTGAGGTCGAGGCGATTCTGGTTCCAGCGATGCAGACTCCACCCGATGAGCGTCCCGAGGCCGAACACGACCAGCCCGCCGACTCCGTCGAGCCAGTAGTGGTTCGCCGTGACGATGATGCAGAACAGCGTCGCCAGCGGATACAGGAACACCGCGATCCGCTGCCACCTCCTCCGCAGCAGCGGCCACATCGCTACCGCGCACCACGTCGCCCACCCGATGTGCAGGCTCGGCATCGCGGCGTACTGGTTGGACAGGTCGGCGACCGCCTCGGAGTCGAACGACCACGGCCCGCCGAACTCCTTGAGCGTGTCGACGAAGCCGAACCCACCTCCCTCGGGGCGGAGGTCGCTGTGGATGCACGCCCCGCCGTAGTCCGCGCACGGCGCGTCGAGCAGTCGCGGCGGCATGAGGGGGAACAGGGCGAAGCCGACGATGGCGAGGATCGTCATCGCCACGATGCTGTTGCGCCACTGGGGGAACACGGCCGGGCGCTTGCGGTACAGGAGGACGAAGACGAGCACCGTGACGAAGAAGTGGACGGTGCCGTAGTACGTGTTCCAGAACTGGATGAACGCGCGTGGCCAGGCGAGGAAGAACTCCTGCAGCGACTCCTCGTGGAACAGGCCGACGAATCGCTCGAAGCGGATCACCCGCTCGGCGTTGTGGAAGGCTTGCTCGGGAACGCCGTCGGCGGCGATGCGGTTGGACCCGAACTGGTTGCGGGTCCACGAGTAGATCATGTAGCCCACACCGATGATGAGGGCTTCCTTCCACC
>JBKOUV010000177.1:0-5265 GCA_046723555.1 Actinomycetota bacterium
TGATGACGGCGGCGGCCAGCATCCCCTGACGCGACAACGGCAGGGTGACACGCAAGAACGTCCTCGCCGGTCCCATCCCGAGGTCGCGGCCGATCGTCAGAAGCCGCCCTCGTACCACCACCACGACGTACGACACGGAGAACGTGACGTGGCCGAGCAGCATTGCTGGCCGACCGAGCGGGATCGCCGTGTAGAGGTTATCGAAGACGAGGAACAGCATCGCTCCCATGACGATCTCGGGCGTCGAGAGCGGCACGAGCATCAGCAGGTTCGAGCCGCGCGCGACCGGTCCTCGCCACCGGGCGAGCCCGAGGGCCAAGGCGACTCCGAGCGGGGTGGCGATGAGCATCGTCAGCCCGGCGAGCACGAGGCTGTTCGCCATGGCCTGACGGAGCGAGGGATCATGCCACAGCGAGCCGTCGGGGTCGCCCCACCACCACCGGAACGAGAAGCCCTGCCACGTGCTGCGAGAACGGCCCGAATTGAACGAGAACTGGACCGCGATCAGCACCGGCACGATCGACCACACGATGTACAGCCAGGTCATCGCGGCCAGGAACACCGGCCGCCGCCACGGGTCCTCCCACCACTTCCGAAGCCTGCTCACGCCAGCTGCCTCGCCGAGCGGTCGATCGAGCGCAGGTAGTAGAGCATCGCCAGCATCAGCACGACCGAAAGGATGATGACGAGAGCCGCACCGGAGCTCTTCTGCGAGCCCTCGAAGAGATAGAACTCGATCTGGTTTCCGACCATGTTCGTGCGAGGCGAGCCCGAGAGCAGGTCGGTCGTGTAGAAGTCGCCGGTCATCGGCAGCGCCGTGATGACGGCGGCGGCCAGCATCCCCTGACGCGACAACGGCAGGGTGACACGCAAGAACGTCCTCGCCGGTCCCATCCCGAGGTCGCGGGACGCCTCGAGGAGGCGGGGATCGATGCGGTCGAGAGCGGCGAACAACGGAAGCACCAGGAACGGTACGTAGCCGTAGGCCAGTCCGAGGACGACCGTGATGGCTCGTCCATTGAGCCAGTCCTCCCGACCGAAACCGATCGCGGCCGAGATGTCGTTGACGTAGCCGTCGGTCTGCAACAGGTTCACCCAGGCCAGCATCCGCATCAGGTAGTTGATCCAGAACGGCGCCAGGAGGAGGGCGAGCAGGAGCCCCCGCCGGCGACCCGCCAGCCGCGCCACGTAGTAGGCCACCGGGTAGCCGATGAGGAAGCAGATGGCGAGGGCGGCGACCACGTAGATGAACGTGCGCACGAAGACCTGCCCGAGCTCGGCCGTGAGCACCCGGTCGAGGATGTCGCCGAACGAGGTGTACTCCCAGTGCAGCGGGTTCCAGACCGGGACGGCGTTGCCGAAGATCGGATCGAGCTGGCCGAAGGCGATCGCCATGACGCCGTAGAAGGGCACCACGAAGAGCAGCAGCAGCCAGACGACACCCGGAGAGGCCAACGCCGGCCACAGCCGCGATCGATCGCTGTCGCGCGTTCGTCCACGCGCGCTGCGCGCCGTGGCGCGCGTTCCCGTCCCGAGTCCGGCAGGAAGCGGCTCAGCCACCGGCCGTGAAGGTGGACCAGGCGTTGTCCCACAGCTTCTCACCGGCGAGCGAGAGCTGGAGCAGTTGCTGACCGGTCTCGAAATCCTCCGGCTTGATCACTGCGGACGCGAGGTGGGCCGGAACGTACTCTTCGGCGACCAGCTTGTCCGGATCGATCGAGTTCTGCGGCGGCTGATAACCGAGCCAGCCGTAGTTCTCGAGCGCATGATCCTTGTCGAGCAGGAAGTTGAGGAAGGCGTGGGCGAGCACCGGCTTTTCGGCATTGCGCATCACCGCGATGGTGTCGCTCCCGATGATTCCGCCACCGTCGGCCGGGTACCAGTAGCCGATGTTGTCGATCGACTCACCCTCGGGCAGGTAGTACTGCGCATTGACGACGTCGCCGGACCAGCACTGGTGGACCCAGGCTCGCTTCTCGGGGAGCACCGTGTACGCCTCGGCCCCGAGCTTGACGTTGACCAGGTCGGTGAGCTTCATCACCTCGTCGAGCGCCGCGCCGATCAGCTCCGGATCCTCGGTGTTGACGTCGTTGCTCGGATCCATGCGCAGCAGCTCCATGCCGAACACCTCGCGGTCGTCCTCGAGGAGATACACCTGCCCCGCGTTCGCCTTGTCCCAGAAGATGTCGTAGGGGTTCGAGTACTTGTCGGGCGTCTGGCCGACGGCGTCGATGCGGTAGCCGATGCCGGTCGTGTACAGCGTGTACGGGACCGAGTACACCGAGCCCTTGTCGTAGAACGGGTCCTGCAGTGACGGCCACACGTTCTTCAGGTTGGGGACGTACGACTTGTTGAGCGGTTGCAGGAGTTGGCCCGCGGCCAGCTTGCCGATCACGTCGGTGGTCGGGAAGAACACGTCGAACTGTGTCCGCCCGGATGCCAGCTTGGCGACCGCCTCGTCCATGCTGGTGAACGTCGTCACCTCCACCTTGGCGTCGAACTGCCGCTGGAACTTCTTCAGGACGCTGGGGGCGATGTACTGCTCGTAGTTGTACACCTTGAGCGTGCCGGTCTCCGGCGCCAGCCCGTCGGCGATCGGCTGGATGTCGTCGAACGTGGGCAGCGTGGCCGGATCGTCCGGCCGCGACAGCTTGACGGGGCCATCGTCGGACCCTCCGCCGTTCGTCGCCGAGCCGCCCGTGGCTCCCGGGCGCGACGACCCGCCCGCGCCGGACTGCCCGTCGTCGTCGCCACCGCACGCGGCGAGAAGGCTCGAACCGAAGCCGGTGGCCGCGACGCCGTACGCCGACAGCCGGATGAACTGCCGGCGGTCGTAACGCCGAAGCTCTCGGGGGTGAAATGCCATCCTCGTCCTCCCCTGCGGAACTGGCTTACTGACTGACCGGTCAGTTAGGATACACCAATGGCGAGTGGCGCACGGTACGACGCAGTCGTCGTCGGCGGCGGTCATAACGGACTGGTTGCGGCGGCGTACCTGGCGCGCGCCGGGCTGCGCACGGTCGTACTCGAAGCCCGCGAAACCACCGGCGGCGCGGCGGTGACGGAGACCCCGTGGGGCGACGACTTCAAGATGACGTCGCTCTCCTACGTGATGAGCCTGATGCCGTCCACGATCATCGACGACCTCCAGCTGGCGCGTCACGGCTACCAGGTGGTTCCGATGGGCCCGACGTTCGTCGCCTTCCCCGACGGCCGGTACCTCCTCGCCCACGACGAGGCGTCGCGCGACTTCGGCGAGGTCGCCAAGTTCTCCCGCCGCGACGCCGAACGGCTCGGCGACTACGAGGCCTGGATGCGCGGCGTCGCCGACGTGCTCTCCCCGCTGCTCACCCGGACGCCACCACGCGTCGGGTCGCACCGGCCCGGTGATCTGCTCGACCAACTGCGGATGGCGTGGGGCCTGCGCGGCCTCGACGTCCGCGGCACGGCCGAGGCCACCCGCCTGTTCACGATGTCGATCGCCGACGTGCTCGACGAGTGGTTCGAGTCGCCGGAGGTCAAAGGGGTCCTGGCGATCAACGGCATCATCGGGACGTGGGCCGGACCGGCCGAACCCGGCACGGCCTACGTGATGATGCACCACACGATCGGTGACGTCGGCGACGGCCAACTCGGGTCGTGGGGCTATCCCATCGGCGGGATGGGTGCCGTCACGGCGGCGATCCGGCGTTCGGCCGAGTCCTTCGGTGCCGAGATCCGGACCGCGTCACCGGTTGCCAGCATCGACGTTCGCGACGGCCGCGTGCTCGGAGTGACCACTTCGACGGGAGACGTGCTCCGGGCCGCGGTCGTCGTCGCCGCCACCCACCCGCAGATCACCTTCCTCCGCCAGCTCGACCGCGCGGAGCTGCCGAGCGACTTCGTGCGCGACATCGAGCGGTGGCGCTCACGCTCCGGCGTAGTCAAGGTCAACGTCGCCCTGTCGGAGTTGCCCGACTTCCTCGCCTGGCCCGGCACCGAGCCGCACGAACGATTCACCGGGTCCGTCGAGCTGTGCCACTCCATCGACTACCTGCAGCGGGCGTTCCAGGACGCCCGCGACGGCCGCGCCGCGGCCCGCCCGTTCTCGGATGGCGTGATCCCGTCGACGCTCGATCCCACGCTCTGCCCGGACGGAACCCACGTGATGTCGCTGTTCACCCAGTGGGTGCCCGACTCGTGGGCTTCCGAGCCGCACTCCGAGGAGCTGGAGGAGTACGCCGACCGCGTCATCGACGGCTACACCGAGCTGGCGCCGAACTTCAAGCAGTCGGTGATCCATCGCCAGGTCATCGGGCCGTGGGAGATGGAGCACGAGTACGGCCTGATCGGTGGCAACATCTTCCACGGTGAACTGTCCCCCGACCAGCTGTTCCACATGCGCCCGGCGCCCGGCTACGCCGACTACACCACGCCGATCGACGGGCTCTGCCAATGCTCGTCGGCCACCCACGGGGGCGGCGGGGTGACCGGTATCCCGGCGCTTCTGTGCAGCCGCCGGGTCCTCGCCGACGAGCGCCGGCGTCGACTCGCCCGCCGGCTGCGGAGCAGCCGATCGTGAGCGTCGATTCCGTTCGCGCCGCGGCCGCGCCGGTCGACGCCGCGCTGCTCGCCCCGGTGCTCGAGTCCGCCACCGGCCGCATGCTGCCCGCGGTCGCCTACCTCGACGAGGACGTGCTGCAGTGGGAGCGCCGGCACCTGTTCGCCGGGGCGTGGGTGTGCGTGGGCCGCACCGACGAGCTCGCCGCGACGGGCACGCGTCGGGCCCTCGCCGTCGGCGACGATGCGGTGCTGCTCGTGCGCGGCGACGACGGTCGATTGCGCGGCTTCTTCAACGTCTGCCAGCACCGCGCCCACGAGTTGGCGCCGTGCGGAAGCACGAGCACCCACCGCTCGATCCACTGTCCGTACCACGGGTGGCGCTACGGGCTCGACGGCTCGTTGCTCTCGACGCCTCGGTTCGAGGCGCCCGACACGTTCGAGCGGGCCGAGTTCGGGCTCGTCCCGGTGGCCGTCGAGGAGTGGCACGGGTGGGTGATGGTCAACGTCTCCGGCGACGCCCCGGCGGTGGGTGAGTTCTTCACCGGCATCGAGCCCATCGTCGTCCCGTACGAACCCGAGCGTCTCGTCATCGGGGCGACCCACAGCTACGAGATCGACGCCAACTGGAAGGTGGTGGTGGAGAACTACCAGGAGTGCTTCCACTGCCCGAACATCCACCCGGAGCTGTGCCGGGTGAGCCCGTCGACGAGCGGCGAGAACTAC